>NC_013960.1:1639583-1967500 GCF_000024725.1 Nitrosococcus halophilus Nc 4
GGTAATACGGCTTTGGTCAAAAGGCACTAAGCGCCCGTCGCGCTTTCTGACTTGGGAGAATTTGTTCTGCACTGAGTGGGACATGGTGATCTCCCTTACCTTGCCTGAAATCACTCATCTCTATGAAGAATAGGTACCCCAGCGAAAATTTGAGAGGTTGATTTTCCTAGCCTCTATTCTAACCGGCGTACGCCTTTCGTGGGCACAGCGCACGCTACTTGTCGGGGTGGTTGAGCCGTGCGAAACCGACCGCATTCTTCTCAAAATTTTTGCCGAGATCCTTATGTATGAAGCTAGGGTACCTGGAGAGTCTGCGCAACCTTTTTTCTCAAGGGGAAATTATTTCAATTAGTTTTTGCCGATGGGGCGGTCCCAGTAAGGTTCAGGTCCAAAGCGGGCCAAGAGGAAGTCGATGAAGGCGCGGATCTTCGCCGGTAAATGTCGAGTAGGAAGGTACATGGCATAGATATAGCGTTCCACCGGTAGGTACTCGGAGAGTACTGCTTGGAGCCGTCCTTCCTGTAGATCCTTGCCGACCGTAAAAGTGGGCAACAGTGCAATGCCCAAGCCGCCGAGAACTGCCTGGGAAAGTGCATCGTCATCGTTGATGCGCAACGGTCCTGATACTGGCACCGCGATTTTTCCTTCTGGTCCAGTAAAATGCCAATAGCCCTGCTCGCCCGAAAGAGTGTAGTCCAAACAATCGTGGTTAACGAGATCTTCTGGCGTTCGTGGTATTCCCCGCCGCAGGAAGTACTCAGGCGTGGCGCATAGTTTGCGATGCACGGGCGCTAATTTACGGGCCACTAGATTAAGGTCTGGTTCGCCCGTTACGCGAATGATCACATCGTACCCTTCCTCGGCCAGATCTATTGGCCGATCGGTAATCGCCATGTCGATTTTGATCTCGGGATACCGAGCAACGAAATCGGCCAGCGCAGGGGCAATGTGAAGGGTGCCAAAGGCGACCGATACACTTACCCGGAGCATTCCACGGGGTTCGGCATGGAGGCTGCTGACCACCCGCTCGGCTTGCTCGGCCTCTTCCAAGATGCGAGCGGCATGTTCGACTAGGGCTGCTCCAGCCTCGGTTAGACTGAGATGGCGGGTGCTCCGGTTGAGCAATCGCGCACCAAGGCTTTTTTCCAGTTTGGCGACTGCCTTGCTTACAGCAGAGCGGGAGGTGTCCATGCGCCGGGCCGCTTCCGAGAAACTCCCTACCTCTACTACGCGAGCAAAAATTGCCATCAGATTAAGATCTTGCATAAATAAATTAATTGTAGCAAATATCGCAACAATGTTATTCGTTTTCTACTACTTATCCTCTAAACATTTAGTGGCTAATATCCCTTCTTAAAGCTAGGTTAATGCCCGGATATGATGCCGGGAAAGGTAGGAGTAATGCTAGTAATGCTAGAAGTCAATAAATTAATTATAACCAATTTAACTATGGACGACTTCGGGTACTAGGGACAAATACGCTGCTAGCCGCGGAGATTGACTGCGCCACTGTCGTCCTAAAGGAACAGGTTCCTGGTTGGGTTGTTACCCCTCATTGGCGTTAAGTTGTTAATTATTAGTTAATTATCATTATTAAAATCAATAAGTTATTCAAGAATGGCATAAGAGGGTTACTATGCATTCGCACTTCACCTACCTGAGCGAGTAGCTAGGCTCCGCTTCCATATTACTCCACTAAAGGAGTTTTTCCGCTGCTGAACCTTTGAAGGCTGCCAAAAGCGCCTTAGGGCGCCTTTTTGCCTTGTTGTTGTCAGTGGTAACCCTGAAAAGGAGGGATAAAGTGAAACAGTTCAAAATCTTTGATTCGTTCTCTTTTCAAGCACCTTTTTTATATGTAGTTATTTTGATGACAATGATTTTTGTTACGCCATCGGTGGCTATTGCATCTGGAGATGCGCAAAGTATCCAGCAAGTTGCCTCTTCAAAGGTGAGTGACTGTAAATTTTTGGGAGATGTAAGGGGTTTTTCAGGTTGGGGTAAGGCCGCCAGGAGAACATGGGAAAACAAAGCGAAACACCAAGCCCTAAGGCAGGCGGATGGCCTTGGCGCTACCCATGTGGTATGGACTCGGCTCCCAAAAAGGTACGGATCAGATCCCTATGCTTATGGCGGCGCTTATTCTTGTGATAGCGTGAAAGGGTTAGCTCATCACCAATCTTCTTCCCAGAAAAGCAAATAAGCTTTAATGGCGGTATTGAATATATATTTAGAACGTTACTTGCGTATTCAAGCAGGTAACGATTGCCGATAGGAATAGCCACCGCCGTATTGCGGCGGTGGCAAGCATTATTTCTCGCTTAAGCTTGGCAATAGCTCGGCACCCAGCTACGAGTCAATAGTTGGGGGGACACAGAATTATAGTCGAAGGCCAATCCCTCTTGAATCATTTGCTCAATATTAAATAAATATTTGGCTTCTGGAATATCTCGAAAAAACCCACGATACAAAGGCGCAACCATAAGCTGAGCAGCTTTGATCCCTGTCGGACCAATGAAATTTCTGCGTTGCCCCACATGGGCCATTTCGTCCACCATAATTTCATGGAGAATTTCCCTGAGCCGCTGCCGGGCTTCGGGCTCATCAGCCAATACTTCCTCAAATAGCGCATCCAAATGCTGGTAGAAGGTCATTCCCATGAGTTCTGTGACAAAAGCTGGAGTATCCATTAAAAAACCAGGCAGACGAGGAAAGATCTTATAAATTTTCTGTTTTACCGGTCCTAAGGGGACCCATTCGACCTTATCTAGATGAAAAGTTCTTAGCATTTCATGGAAGAAGCGTACATGACAAAACTCTTCTGCTAAGTGGACTCGGCTGATTTTATCGGTCAGCGTTTTTGCTTCCGCCATTGTGGGTATTATCTCCCAAGCCCCTGAAATGCCAACCCACTCGTGGCGGGCAAACTTATAAATAGTGGTTAAAAGCAGCGTCTTGCGATCGACAGACTGGGGATCGTCTTTGAATTTCACGTAATTACGGTAGAACAGTTCAGGGTTAGGGAGAGGATTTCGGGAACGGACTGGATGGTCTTGGAAGTATTTTAGCTTTTCCCGTTTATTAACGAGATCTTTATCTTCTTCTAAAAGTTCGCCGGCATGCTGCTGAGTAAAAGCCCAGTAGCTGTCAAAATTCTCTTTTCGTTCTTGAACTGAGCAAGGGGAAAAGATAGAGCGATATGCTTTGTTTTCGATCATTTTAGCTTATTATCTCCTTATCTTATTTTAATAGTCTTCGCCTGCAACCTTTTAGGTTATGTGTTGCTTTCTAGTCGGGGGATTGGCAAGGTGCTAATCTGGAGGGACGCATCAGGAGGCTTAGGGGATTCGAGATTGGAGTTCGTGCCTGAACAAAAAGGAGTACTACCGGTAAGGGAATGTAGTTCAAGGTTGGTTGCTAGGGTAATAGAGAATAAGGGGAGTGAAATCGAAACATTTGGTTATGGTTATTTACCCCTATAGTTGATAGAAACATGGCACTTTCGCCCCCAATCCCCCGAGGATCTCATTAGTCCGCTAATAATATATCGTATCCTTGCCTGGTGCGCCAAAACCATTAAAATCCTTGAGCGTATAAGATGGCAATAAGAATAAGTTCCTCAGGTTGGGTGGGTTAGGTTAAGTTGACGTCTGATGAGGTGCCAGGTATGGGTTTTTCTTGCTCTTGCCCCTGTTGCCCTTTAACTTCTTCATACCAGAGATCATGGTGTTGTTTGGCCCATTCGGCACTGACTTGGCCCTTGACCATTCCTTCCAATGCCCCTTCGGTCCCTAGCGATCCGATATAAATATGTCCCAAGGCCGCAGATAGCCAGATGACAGCGCTAATCACATGAGTCACGTGGGCGCTCTGCATGGTTGAGCGGGTCTGGCCGAAATTGGGAAAATCCAAGATAAAACCAGTCACGATGACCGCTACTCCCACCGTGGCGATGAGCCAAAACCACACCTTTTCGCCCCCATTCATCCGTCCAGCAGAGGGATGCTCATCTCCCACCAGGCCGCCCATCTTTTTAAACCATTCCCAGTCTACGCGGTTGGGGAGGTTATATTTCATCCAGATCATCATCTCCAGAAAGATTCCCACTGCAAATAGAGGTCCCAGGTAATTGTGAACGACCATGGCAAAACCGGCGTAGGTTGAAAATCCTTCAAGACCCAGCAAGGGAATTAGCAGCGCCCGACCAAACAATAGACTCAATCCCGTAATGGCCAGCAGAATAAACAGCGTTGCCGTATACCAGTGAAGTGTGCGTTCCCATAAAGACCAACGCTTGACAGTAACTCCGGAAGGGGTTTCTTTTAATCTGACGGGTCCCCGGTAGAGGTAGAAGGCCATGATCGCCAATAACACCAAACCGAGTACCCAAGGGGTAAGACCCGCGATAGGGCCATTGCGAATCTGGCGCCAATTCTGTCCCCCGTTCTCGATCAGAATGCCGCGTTCTTGCCCCTTGACAGCGGAATAACCAGGGACACCGTCACGTACGGCGCGCCAGTAATTGGCTCGGGGGTTGGTTTTATTGTCCAACTTGGTTTGGGCTGAGGTGACTTTAACGTAGACATAGCCTGTCAGGGGTAGCGTCAGGGCACCGGCAATAATGATGATAAAGCTCCAGAGTAGGATCCGTTTGTGGCGCTCCCGGGGAGACCTTGTTGAATTCTGCATGGCCATTGCGTGTTACCTCCGACCCTAGCGGTCGTTTTGAGTGGTTCTCAGCCGCTGCTGTAATGTTTGGCTTTGCTGGGGAGAGCGGAATCGTTCCTGCTGTAACTCTTCCTCACTTTGCACCCAAGGGTCCTGGGCTTTCGAGCAGCCCGTTACCAAGAGGAACAGGGTGAGGAGGAGGGCAAAATTCATCTTGAACATAACAACGCCCTGAAATTCCTTTTATGTAACCTATTCAAACGAGCCCTATTTCAGCGATCAGTTTGGACCCGTTCAAAGCGTTCCCGCAGTTGCGCTTGCTGTTCGGGAGAACGCTGCTTGGCAAGAAGTGGGTCCTCGGGTCCCTTATATTCAGCCGGTTCATGGAGTGTGACCTCCATCGATTCATAGCAGCCACTCAACGCCCCTAAGCTCATGGCTGTGAGGAAGACTATGATTCGAGTAGATGTTCTCATCACATTTTTTCTCCCCTTCCAGAGCCGACGACTATTCTTCTAAATAGGCCGTTTCCCAGCCCCAAGTTTGAGGCCGGCCCCCCCGTTTCAGGACTCGTTGGCGGAAGATATCGGCCACCATATCGCCATCACCTGCAAGCAGGGCTTTAGTGGCGCACATTTCAGCGCACAGGGGCAGTTTGCCTTCGGCAATCCGGTTGCGACCGTATTTTTCGTATTCGGCGTCAGAGTTATCTTCCAACGGCCCTCCCGCGCAAAAAGTGCATTTATCCATTTTGCCCCGTACCCCAAAGGCTTTTTGTTGGGGGTATTGGGGCGCCCCAAAGGGACAGGCATAGAAGCAGTAGCCACAGCCGATACATAGGTCCTTATCGTGGAGGACAATACCGTCATCGGTGGTGTAAAAGCAGTCTACCGGGCATACTGCGGCGCAGGGAGCGTCAGTGCAGTGCATACAGGCCACGGAAATGGATTTCTCCCCAGGCTCTCCATCTTTGAGAGTGACCACGTGGCGACGATTGATGCCCCAAGGGACTTCGTGTTCGTTATTACAGGCCACCACGCAGGCATTGCATTCGATACAGCGCTCTGCATCGCATAAGAATTTCATTCGGGCCATGGGGATTTCCTCCTCTTAAGCCGGCCAGATTTGGCATAGGGTGGCCTTGGTTTCCTGCATTTGGGTGACCGAGTCATAGCCATAAGTCATGGCCGTATTACAGGCTTCACCACGGACATAGGGGGCGGTTCCTTGCGGATACTTCGACAGGAGATCCTTGCCCTGAAACCAACCGCCAAAGTGATAGGGGGTCCAGACCACACCGGGAGCCACCCGGGGAGTGATCATGGCTTTGATCTTGATACGCCCCCCTTCGGGACCTTCCAGCCATAGCCAATCGCCTTCCTGAAGACCCCTATCGTAGGCATCCGTCGGATTGATCTCCACGAACATCTCCTGCTGGAGCTCTGCCAACCATAGGTTAGAACGGGTTTCTGCTCCACCTCCCTCATATTCCACCAACCGGCCGCTGGTAAAGATAAGGGGGTACTCTTGGGAGTAATCCTTGGCTTGAATGGAGGTATAGCGGGTAGGTAATCGCCAGAAGACTTTTCGGTCCTCATAGGTAGGATACTTTGCCACTAAATCGTGGCGGGAGGTGTACAGGGGTTCACGGTGAACCGGCACCGGATCCGGGAATTGCCAAACCACGCAGCGGGCTTTGGCATTACCATAGGGGGAGCAGCCATGCTGAATGGCTACCCGCTGTATGCCTCCTGAGAGGTCGGTTTTCCAGTTCACCCGCTCTAGGCGGGTGCCGCCGGTTTTTTCGAGAAGGGATTTGAGGTTGTCCGACCCTTCTGCGATGGAAAGGCCGGCCACTTGGGCAATGGTCTTAAGTTCTTCCGGGGTCAAATCCTGGTCCCAGCCCAGTTGCCGTAACAGGCCATAGGTGAATTCAGGGTAACCATCCTTGAGTTCGGAACCCTCGCTGTATACCCCATCTGCTAGCAAGCTGACCCCCTGGTGTTCTACCCCAAACCGGGCTCGGAAGGTTCCTCCTCCCTCGGCCACAGGCTTGCTGGTATCGTAGAGAATAGGGGTGCCAGGATGCTTCATCTCTGGCGGACCCCAGCAGGGCCAGGGGAGGCCGTAATATTCCCCGTCAACGGGCCCCCCCTTGGCCTGGAGGGTGGTGGTATCGAAAGCCCGCCGGTGCTCGGCATGGAGTTTGAGTCGTTCCGGGCTTTGGCCGGTATACCCAATGCTCCAGGTTCCCCGATTGATTTCGCGAAGCACATCTTCCACCAGGGGCTCGTCATTTTGAACTTGAATATGCTTGAACATGGGCTCGGCGAAACCGAGCTTTTTGGCTAGTTTGTACAAAATGACATGGTCAGGGAGGGATTCGAAGAGGGGGTCCATGATTTTTTCCCGCCACTGGATGGAGCGACTGGAATTAGTCACTGAGCCGTAGCTCTCGAACTGGGTGGCGGTGGGCAGCAAATAGGTGTTGTTTTTCCGATCACTCATCACCGCCAGGTGGGTGGGGTAGGGGTCGGAAATTACTAACAGCTCTATTTTTTCTAGGGCCTTTTTCATCTCGGGACCCCGGACCAAGCTGTTGGCGGCATGCCCTTGGTAGAAAAGGGCCTTGAAGTTGGCCCGTTGGGAGATATTTTGTTCTTCCTCTAAAATGCCATCGATCCAGCGGGACACGGGAATACCGGCCATAAACATGGGGTAGTTTTCCCCCGGCCCTTCCTCTTGGCCCACGGGATAGGGGCGTGAGGTATCAAAGCGGTCCTTAAGCCATTCGAACTCCACATCCCATACCCGGGCCCAGTGCCGCCAGGCTTCTTCCGATAGACCGTAGTAGCCTGGCAAGGTATGGGAGTTGGGACCTACGTCGGTGGCCCCCTGAACATTATCGTGACCCCGGAAAATATTGGCGCCGCCGCCGGCCATACCAATATTGCCCAGTGCCAATTGAAAGATACAGTAGGCCCGGGTGTTGTTATTGCCCACATGGTGTTGGGTGGCGCCAATACACCAGACGATGGTGCCAGGCCGGTTTTCCGCCATGGTTTTGGCGGCCTGGTACATTTGGGGTTCCGGGACTCCGGTGACATTTTCCACCACTTCCGGGGTCCAATGCTTCACCTCTTGACGGACTTCCTCCATGCCGTAGACTCGCTGGCGGAGGTACGCTTTGTCTTCCCAGCCGTTTTCAAAGATATGCCACAGCAGCCCCCACATGAAGGGGACATCCGTGCCCGGGCGAATGCGTAGATACTGATCGGCATGGGCGGCGGTGCGGGTAAAGCGGGGATCCACGACAATCATGACGGCGCCATTTTCTTTGCCGCGGAGGATATGTTGCATTGCCACCGGATGGGCTTCGGCGGCATTGCTGCCAATGAACAGCATCGCCTTGCAGTTATGCATATCGTTATAGGAATTGGTCATGGCGCCATAACCCCAGGTATTGGCAACGCCGGCCACCGTGGTGGAATGGCAGATACGGGCCTGGTGGTCGCAGTTGTTGGTGCCCCAGAAAGCGGCAAATTTACGTTGCAAATAGGCCCCCTCATTACTGGCCTTGGAGGAGCCACACCAGAAGACGGCGTCCGGTCCGTGCTGTTCGCGAATCTCCAGCAGCTTATCGCCGATTTCCTCAATGGCCTGCTCCCAAGCGATCCGTTTCCACTTACCGTTTACCAGCTTCATAGGATACTTGACCCGCCGTTCACCGTGGCCATGTTCCCGTACCGAGGCGCCTTTGGCGCAATGGGCCCCGAGATTAAAGGGGGAGTCAAAATCCGGTTCCTGCCCAGTCCAGACCCCATTCTGGATTTCAGCAATGACGCCGCAGCCCACCGAGCAGTGGGTGCAGACGCTTCGCTTGAGGGTTGTCTCAACATTGGCTTGAGGGGGATTGATCTTGGCCTCCGTCTTTTTCATCATGGAAAGAGGCCACATGCTGGCCACGGTTGCTCCCCCCAGGGTTAAGCCAGAGCGATATAAGAAAGTGCGCCGGGCCATGGGTTCGCCAAAAATTTCCAGCATTGATGAAGAGGTGGTCGTTTTTGCCGCCCCATTGAGATCACCCTTTTTTATCAGCTTCATTGACCTCTTCTCCTATTCAATAAAAGGAAAACCGGCTTCCCCTATACACTTGACGAAATGGGTCCTCAGAAGCGTGCCTTTTGGTAGTATTTCTGAATGTGGGGGGTGACATGGTAGCCCTTTGGCTGGCTTTCATGATGAGCCCTTTTTTCCTCGGGCATCATTGTGAGTTTCCCTTTAGCCGTGGTAGCCATTGCAGCCGCACCGGCAATAAGGGCGAGGCTTTTGAGAAATTGGCGCCGTTTTTTGGGGACGACTTCTAATTTGCTATTCATGGAAATGCTTTCCTCGCTATTGGCTATACCAATTTTGTTCACGCCGGGAGAAGCAGGTATTGTCTCTCTAGCTTGATAAACTGTTCTCCTAACTGACCCACAGGGCGATAGAAATGGGCTGAAGGAGCCATCTGAAGATCCCTGAAAAAGGTTTCCATCCAGGGTGAGAGGTGCTGGTTGAAAAACTGCTGTTGGGTAGCCAAGGTTATCTCCTCGGCGTTGCTGATGAGCACTGCCATGGTTTCGCACAATGCCGCAACGTGATCCTCCGGTTCATTGACCCCGGGCTGGCGTTCAATGCCTAGTCGTGCTAGATCACGGCGCAATAGGGCCAAAGGCTTCTCCATCAGAAAGCCGGTCAAATACCAGGAACCGTAGGGCACCAGCTCGCCCCGGCCCAGTCCAATGAACAAGGCATGGTATTCATCATCCACTTGGGCCCCCGTGCGACCTTCGGCGACTTGCTGGAGTTGGCGCCAAGTAGCAGCCATCTCCCCTTCAGCCGCGTCTGGAAGAGAAATTTCTTGCAGCAACTTAAAAAGTTGAGGGCCTGGTGGGCCGACCAGCAAGGCTGCCAGCAAACCGTAGGTATTGGCGCGTATTTGATCAGGGGCTTGGCCACTAAGGCCTCTCTTACGGGCAGTGCAATCGGGGGCTAGGTTGGGTGGTCTATTCATTACTTTGGGTAAAGATCTTTAACTCGACAGGTCTCGCACATTTGCAAACGCCGTATGGCCTTCTCATCCTGGAACATCCAGTGACCTTTTAGCTTTTCCATCATCCTCGCTATCATCTTTTGGGTGGCAAAGGGTTTGCCGCATTCGATGCAGGCAAAGGGTTCCTCTTCATTCAGAACCCGTGTTTCCCTATTCCTTATGGATTCGTAGACCATCCGGGGAGAAAGTGCTATGGCATCTTCAGGGCAGGCTGCCTGGCACACACCGCATTGCACGCAATTAGCTTCTATAAACCGGAGCTGGGGTCTTTCGCCGCCGTCTAAGAGGGCTGATGCAGGGCAGACCGAAACACAGGCCAGGCACAGGGTACAGGTTTGCCGATCCACTTGGATTTCGCCAAAAGGAGCACCGGCGGGTAGCGGGATGATAGGTTGAGGGGCCGGTGCTTGTTGAAAGAGGTGTTCCACTGCCAGGCGGAGGGTGGTCCTTTTTTCATTAAAAGTAGCAAAGGAGGCGGGTTCTATTTCAGGACCCGACGGAAATGCTTGGAGGGTTTCCGTAGATTGAGGGTCGTCTTGGTGGATAAGAAGCTGTAAGCGCTGGGGTTCATAGCCCATTCCCTTAAGGATGGCGGTAGCGTAGCTCAGTTGAGCTTCAAGCGCTGTGAGTACGGAAGGGGCAGTGGCGGGGGTAGCCAACAGGATGACTTGGGAGGCACCATAGGCCAGCAGCGTCAGCCAGATGTCCATGCCCACCGACCCAATTTCTTCAACCTCAAAGGGAAGCACTTCTTCTGGGATTTGGGGAGCTAGGCGGGTAAAAGTTTCCGCACCTGTCTCCCGGTCATAAAATAACACCCGGGCCTGAGTACCCCCTGCTTGACGATAGTGTTTGAGCATGGCACGGGCGGTGCTCAACAGTTCATCGACAGTAGGATAAGCATAGGTGATGGCCCCCGTTGGGCAGGCGGCGGTACAACTGCCGCCCCCCTGGCACAGGTAGGGATTGACTTGAATCTTGTCTCCCACGGAGGTGATGGCCAAGGTGGGACAGGCCTCTAAACAGCGGTTGCATCCTTGGAGTCCTTTTTGGCCATGGGCGCAAATACTGGGGTCATAATTAAAGAATTTAGGCTTTTCAAACTCGCCCACTAACCCTGGAATTTCATCAAGGGCCTGGGCAAGGGCTTGGGGATTATCCCTGGGCGCGTAATAGCCAGGGGGTAAAATCTCCTGCCCCAGTGAAGGGGAGAGCCTTAGATCTAGCACGAGATCAAAATGTGTTTGCCCCAGATGACACCGCTGGGCTAAATTGACTTCTCCCTGGGAAGTGGACAGGTTAACGGTAAATTGTCCTAAGTATCCCCTAAGGTTCCCTAGTTTCCCTCGGACTATCCGAATGCCATCCGTAGAGGAAAGGGAAATGCCGTTTTCGTAGGCCTTAAATGCATTGACAAGCACGGTACACTGGAGTTGATCCCTGAGCTGCTTGGCCAGTGCTAAAGCCTGTTTTTCGTCGCCAATAAGCAGCAAATGCCCAGTGGAGCGGTAAGAAACGAAGGCAGTATGATGGGGGGCGTAGGCTGTACTGGCTTGTAAAGCGGCTGCGCGTGCTTGGCCCTTTGCCGTCTTCTCAGGCAATTTTAACGCCTGTTGTGGGGGGACAGGTGGCATGGGAAGGTAGTCATTTATCGGTTTGTCATGTTAATGGCTTATCGTTCGCCTCATCCTCTTGGTTTTTGCCCTTAGCAACAGAATGCATTTCATGGGGAGTATTGTCCTTGACTGGGGCGAGGGTTGCTTCTGGTGTAACAGCTTCACTATCGGTTAACAGTTCTTGCGCCTTTGCCGCTTGCCGCTCGAGTTGGTGGCGCATATCGGCGGTGATCACTTCTCCTAAGGGTGTGAATAGGCGGTAATCTTCGTCATAGTCATCGAGTCCATCCCGGTAATTAAACTTGGACTGATGAAACAGCTTGCGCAGGGCGATCCGTTTCAGTTCCTCGCTTACCTGGGGAGAGAGAAAATCCCTGTAATCACTGGTTTCATTGAGCGCTTCGATAGGCGGCATATGGGCATCTGTGGGTAGCGCCGCTTCCATAGGGGATTCAGGGGGCTCACTGGGGTGAGGATCATCATTGGGGGCTGGAATCGAATTTGTTTTGCCCGCACGATCCCAAGCCTTACGCTGTGACCAGCGCGACAGGAAGCTTTTTGGGGTCCCTAAATCGGAGCCTTCAGCCACGGTTCTGTTGGATTTTGGGTCTTCCCTTGCCATATTTTGATTCCTCCAGCCAGCTTTTCCGTTTTCTTTTCTTTTTCTCTCGAGGTTGGTAGTTGGCTACCACATATTGTTCAAGCCATGGGTAGATCTCCGGGGGCATGGGCGCTGAGAAAACCGTATCGTCGGCCTCCATATGACTGGCCGCTTCATCGTAATCTGCCGTGACGATAAAGGGCGCTAATTCATACTCGGTGTCCGCCCGGCACACCACAAACAAAGAAGGGGTTTTACCGACCAGGTTGTACCAATAGCTCTCCGCGCTGTCTTTGAAAAGACGCAATCCAAACCCTGTCCAAAGAAATTGCTCACAGTTGTTTTCAGAATGAACAGCTACTCGTCCTAAATCCTTGCCCGCCAAAGAGTTGCCTGCTATAACCCCCAGCAGTTGCCAGTGGGGCAGTATCCAGTACCCCTGCTGTATCTGTCGGCGTTCCATCAAGAGAGCAACGGGGAATTTACGAGATAGCATGGTTTGGTCCTACTCTTAAGTATTTATTTAGGGCATTTATTTGTCGGGATCAAGATAACTACGGGGGAATTTAATCGTTTCTATGGTTTCATTGGCGATAGCTCAGCTCGATACAGGCTAAATTGAAGAAGGTAAATTAGGATCAAGCTGTTGTAGGATGGGTAAAAAAACCGCTTTAATTAGCGGGTTATCCAAGGATTTAATTATCGTATGATTTAAACTGTGGGTGGTGCTCAAAAAGTAATGCTTTGAGTTTGTGAAAACAGAGCGACTCCGTTGTAATAGGAAGCGACCAAACTTTCTTCACAAGGAGTCGCTCTGATGAACAACTTGCGTTGCCCACGTTGCGAATTATCGCACATTAAGAAAAACGGTCGCACCCACTACAGTAAACAAAATCACGCCTGTCTGAACTGCGGGCGGCAGTTTGTGGCCGACGCCCATCGTATTGACGAGACCACGCGCGCCTTGGTTAAAAAATTGCTGCTAGAGCGGCTGTCGTTGCGAGGCATTTGTCGGGTACTGGAGGTGAGTTTGACGTGGTTGCTGCAGTTTATCGATGAGCTATACGCGCACTTGCCTGATGACCTGGGTGTTCAATCGGTCTCACCCGATCGGGCCATTGAGATGTTTTGTTTAGAAGTCCAAGCCGATGAATTATGGAGCTTTGTTGGCTGTAAAGCGAACAAGCAATGGCTCTGGCTGGCGCTCGATCCCTGCTCGCGCCAAGTATTGGCCTTCTATGTTGGTGACCGCTCACGGGACAGTGCCCGTGAGCTGTGGCTACGCCTTCCGGCAAGCTATCGCAAATACGCCACTTTTTCCACTGACGACTGGGAGGCCTATCGGGGCATTATTCCCCCAGCGCAGCATCAAGTGTGTCCCAAGGGCTCGGGGCAAACCAATGCCATCGAACGGTTTAACTGCACCTTGCGTCAGCGCGTCTCGCGCTTGGTTCGTCAAACCCTTTCATTTTCGAAAAAACTGGCCAACCACATCGGGGCAATCAAATTCTTTATTTGTCATTACAACCAAGAAGTTATACGACAACCCTGAGCAGCATTACTTTTTGAGCACTACCCAATATTATTCCAGTAGTCCTTAAAGGTGCAGCATCTCTACTCACGGGTACTTTTCCAGACTCTGGTGCCCGCATCATGGCTGATATTGACCTTCTCGTTCCTAAAAAGCGACTTACCGCCAGTATTAATGCTTTGCAAAACATCGGCTATGGTACCGAAGAAAATCTCAGAGAAAAGTTTAATAACCACCACCACTATGCACCTCTTTTTCGTCCTGGAGAATTCGCTAGTGTAGAACTACACCACAATTTGATGCATCATTCTGCCTCAGGGATCCTTCCCACTGACATCGCCTATAAGCAGGTTGAAACCTTAGAAATAAACGGCGCGTGTTTACAGGTTCTTTCCCCCACCTACCGACTTCTACATAACATAGTACACTCTGAAATTGTCGATCGGAATTATGAAGCGGGTATGATTGCGTTACGCAACCTAAGTGATTTTGCCTTTATACAGAAACATTATGAACAACAGATTGATTGGCCTGCCATCAACACCACATTCGTTCAGCATGGGAAAGAAAAAGTATTACATTCTTATCTTTATCTGGCCCACCGTTATCTTGGAGTACCATTTGCATTGAAAATACCCCCTTTGTCCTCCTTCGTTCACCACCAGCGTTGCCGGAGTATGATTCGCTGGATAGGACTGATGGAGATTGACCGCCGGATCCAACGCTTTTCTGCCTATCATATCTGTAAGCGATATGGCTGTCCGAACACTCCTTTAGCGCTGACGGTTGGGCGCTTTCGGTATGCTACTAAAATAATTAGGAAATACATCGGACTTGGACCACTGAAACCTCGGGATAAAAGGTACCACTAATACAAGCTAGAATGCGCTTAGGAAAGGGGTTCTAGAAGTGTTTGCGTTTTAGGAAACTGCCCTCTATATTAATCTATGGGGAAGTTTGTAAACTGAGCCTTTATCAAGCAAAGTGAATTACCCTCAAAAAAGCTGAGCGCAACAGGGACTCTATTAAGGAGGTTCTCATGGACAAACATTTAAATTCGCCAAACATAGAAAAAAAAACTCAAGTAGATTCTGAAGAAAACCGCGCAGAAGCTCGCCGTAAGTTTCTAAAAACGGCAGGCAAATTTGCCCTTTATACCCCACCCGCCTTAATGCTGCTGATGCATCCTAGTGTGCATGCCATCAGTAAATCAGGAGGAGGAAATAGGCCGGATGGTCCCCCGCCTGGTTTCAATCACGTACCTGGATCTGGTAATCCGGGCAACCGGGGTGGCTTCAATCATGTACGTGGACAGGCATTAGGGGATCGGGGACCTGGTAATCCGGGTAACCGCGGTGGCTTCAAGTAAACAGTTTGGTAGTGCTCAAAAAGTAATGCTGCTCAGGGTTGTCGTATAACTTCTTGGTTGTAATGACAAATAAAGAATTTGATTGCCCCGATGTGGTTGGCCAGTTTTTTCGAAAATGAAAGGGTTTGACGAACCAAGCGCGAGACGCGCTGACGCAAGGTGCAGTTAAACCGTTCGATGGCATTGGTTTGCCCCGAGCCCTTGGGACACACTTGATGCTGCGCTGGGGGAATAATGCCCCGATAGGCCTCCCAGTCGTCAGTGGAAAAAGTGGCGTATTTGCGATAGCTTGCCGGAAGGCGTAGCCACAGCTCACGGGCACTGTCCCGTGAGCGGTCACCAACATAGAAGGCCAATACTTGGCGCGAGCAGGGATCGAGCGCCAGCCAGAGCCATTGCTTGTTCGCTTTACAGCCAACAAAGCTCCATAATTCATCGGCTTGGACTTCTAAACAAAACATCTCAATGGCCCGATCGGGTGAGACCGATTGAACACCCAGGTCATCAGGCAAGTGCGCGTATAGCTCATCGATAAACTGCAGCAACCACGTCAAACTCACCTCCAGTACCCGACAAATGCCTCGCAACGACAGCCGCTCTAGCAGCAATTTTTTAATACCAATTTCATGTAATTTTGCACTGTATAGGTCTAATTTAAACAAACACTTACAACCTTAATAAATTGCATTCTTTTGTTAAATTGGTATAACCAAGGCGCGCGTGGTCTCGTCAATACGATGGGCGTCGGCCACAAACTGCCGCCCGCAGTTCAGACAGGCGTGATTTTGTTTACTGTAGTGGGTGCGACCGTTTTTCTTAATGTGCGATAATTCGCAACGTGGGCAACGCAAGTTGTTCATCAGAGCGACTCCTTGTGAAGAAAGTTTGGTCGCTTCCTATTACAACGGAGTCGCTCTGTTTTCACAAACTCAAAGCATTACTTTTTGAGCACCACTTAATATTGTTCTGGTTAAGTTTCTGCAGCACCTCAAGCAACTGCCTCATGAGGTGGCTATTTCTGACGGTGTTTTGTCGATGAAGTTCCGCTAAGTAGGTGCGGAAATCCTTCGGCAATTGATTACATAAATTTTTATGATTTAGACCCGCCCATAGGGCAGGGGTTACAAGATGGGTATTTGCTAAAAAAGCCACATATTCCCAATGTGCCCATTTTGAATCTATGAATGATAGGAGGCTTTCGATCGTTTTAGGCGAGTAATTGGGACTTATACTTTGGCTTATAAATTCCAGTGCCGCTATCCGATGATTCATTTTAATAGACTCTAGTTAGCTCTCCTATATGGTCGATAGATTCGGCTAGGGAGGAGTAACATAATTCCCAGCACTCAATATTAGAAATCCAATTTACGAGTTCTGCAATAGTCGTTGAATTTAAACGGCGGTTAACGTCATAGCCCCCTTCTGCAATTCGGTTAAACGCTTCAGCGCGACCGATAGGCTGTACGTGGGTTGTTATTCCAGCAACGTAGGAGGGAAATATTATCTGCCTGACTGAGTAGCCCATTGTTGCTTGGTTTGAGATGTCATGCGGAGCAAGGTAACGTATTTTTTTACCATCTTGCCGTTGATAAATAGGCAATTCTTCTAGGATGGGATACACGGGAGAGAGCACAGGCCAAGCGCCTTCCTTGAGGCCAATACTCAGTGGCAAAGGGAAAACACGGTATGGGCAAGAAGTCAGTAGCACGATTTCATCGCTGAGATACCCATAGCCGGTTGCAAGCATACCTGCTGCCAATGTTGATTTACCACTCCCTGAATCTCCTGGCAATAAGACGGCATAATTGCCTTTCGCCATTGCAGCTGCATGGATAATAGCTAGGCATTCAGAAGATTTGCAAGCCGCTACAAGTAACTCGCCATGGACTAACGGGCCAAGTTCCCGTAGGTTCTGGCAGGTAGCTAAGGGGGTAAAGTCACGGGATAACAAATAACCTTCCGAGTCTTTGGTAATATCAAAAATGCTATTACAGCGGGTATTGGGAGCAATTTCTAAGTGGGCGATTATAGGATGTACAGCTTGTTGGGCCTCTAAAGTCGAAAAACGAACCTGGAAACATCCGCTTCCAAGACGGTAGCAGTATTCATAAGGGTAGGCTAGTGTAAGTCGTTGTGGATGGTATTTGGCATCAGCCGACTTGGAGTTCTCCGTCTTGGGAAGAGAATTTTCCGTCGCTGGAACGGTATTGAGGGCACCTAGTAGTCCAAGGTGGCGCCATTCAGACAAGCTTGCTTGTACATCAGATTGAGCCTTTTCGGCTGAAACCCCAAAGGTATCGACCATAGCACGGATGGTATCTTGGATAGAAAACCCCTCGGCCTGGTGGCACCAAATAAAAGCAGCACTGGTATTGAGGCGGTACAGGCTGCCGTTTAGGTCAGAAAATAAGAGTAACTCTTGATCCAGAAAAAACTCGTGTATGCCAACATAAGATCTAGGTTGATTCTTTGGTTTCATGTTCTCAAAGATGAGGGGCGGAAAGTCGGTTACATACATTAATCTTAGTATATTCGGACAAAAGGGAACAGCAATATCTGGTGGCTCCGCACAAAATCATAAAAACAAAGAATTACCTCATAATTAAGTGCCGAGATTAAGATTGAGTCAGCCATTGGTCGAGTTGTCGTTTTAATTTTTCTTTAGCCGGTTGGGCTTGCTTATAGACTTCTTCTGCTCTATAGAATTCTAGTGTCCGGATATTCACAATCTCCGTCTCGATATAAATATCCGGAGGCCGATACTCCATTTTTTCGTGAGTGATGGCCTGCTGCATAATTTGAAAAGTATTAAAAATAGCATCAAAAAAAGAGGGGACCTTTTTGTCGCCAGGGGAATCTTTTCCCGTGACCTCAATGGCGACCGTGACCTCACACTCATCTAAGAGTAAATCGTAGGGAAGGGGATTGACCGCACCGCCGTCGATCAGGGCCTTGTCCTGGAATAAAACCGGTGTGAATACCCCAGGGATTGAGGTGCTAGCCTGGATGGCCGGGAGTAATTTCCCGGTTTTAATAATAACTTCTTCACGCCTCCAAAAGTCTGTCGCGACCACTTTAAGAGGGATTTCAAGCTCATCAAAGTTTGAACGCTTTATTTTCTTAAGGAGAAAGAGCAAAAAACCTTCACTGCTCACCAGCCCCCCGCTTCCCAATTCCAGATCAATCAAATCGATCCATTTAAGCACATTTTTATCGGCCAGTTTTTCTATCCAGGTCCCTTTATCCCCAGCCACTAGCCCATTGACAATTTCTTTGAGCTCCTTGGCTGATATCCCAGAAGCATAGAGGGCTCCTATCACCGCGCCAATGCTGCTACCGGCGATTCGATGGGGTTTAATTCCCAATTCATCAAAAGCTTCCAGCATTAAAATGTGGGCAAGACCGTTGGCTCCCCCTGCTCCTAAAGCAAGCCCTATTTTGCTATTGGATGAGGATGCAGGAGGGGGGCTGGATAGGGGAGTCTCGGCAGCCAGTGCAAACCAATTGCGGGAGGCCAATGGAAGAGAGCCGGCAAGGGAGGCTAAAAGTCCGAGAAAAGTGCGTTTTGAGATCTGTTTCTTAAGCATGGATTTGTTAATCAAGGCTAGCAATGAAGAGTATTTTTTTATACCCAGAAAACTTGTTTTCAAGACAGTATAGCTTTATTCAGAGCCTTTGGTGTCGTCACCGTTGAGGCTTTGAGCGCCAAGCCACCCCTGGACTGGCTGCGCTCCCAATGTTGTCAGCGCTGCTTTACCTCGTACGGTCAAATCGCTGGTAAAAAGAAATTGGTCCCGCCCATCCATGGGATAGGCTTTAAGGCGATAATGAGTCCCCCAGGGTTTTTCCACCACGATAACCACAATGGGGTGATCAAGTTCGATAAAGGCGCTTGTTAAAGCCACATCATAAAGGGCTTCCCGTACTAAGCGGGCATCATGGCGGGGGTCTAGGTAAAAGTCCGCGACACAGAGTAGATCCCGCGCTCCGCTATTGTCATTATAAATATTGGTATCCCATAACTTAGCGTGGGGAATGGTGACGACGGTATCATCGGGAGTGAGGATTTTGAGTGCTCGCAAGCTGACTGAGCGTACTTCGCCGTAAGCTTCATCAATTTTGACCCAATCGCCAGGACGGTAGGTGCGTTCATAAATGGCCACGATGCCCGCAACAATACTGCTGACATAGTCCTTAAACGCAAATCCGAGTGCCAAGCCAGCGGCGCCTAGGATGGTGATTAGGTTTGTAAAGTGGGCTCGATGACCAGGGGGATAATAAGGATGGTGGCGATAATCAGGGTGATAAGCTTAAAGACCGGCATAGAAGGCAGGAGGTACAGGCGGGTGCGTCCCGCCATCCGTTCGGCAAGCCAAGGGATCAGCCAATTAATCAGACGGTTCAGTAGCCAGGCAAGGGCGATAATAAGAAAAATTTGTAGCAGTCGGATTTGATTGGGGTCCTGAAGGAGACTGGCAATGTTTTCTTGGGTCATGAGGGTTTCCTATAACGAGTCCACCAGATACCCTTCCGCTCGTAGGGCTTGCCGTACTGCCGGATAACCTAGTGGCGTGAGGCGCCACTGCTCCTTGGCTGACATCAGCAAACCGCAATGCTCTAGGTGGGTGAGTATTTGCCTGATCTCAAAAAAAGAAAAGGGCAGCAATTCTGTGAGTAAGGAGGCCGATAGGCGCTCATGGAGCAACAGGGTATGTAAAACCTGGAGCATGTTTCGATCGGTCGCTTCGGGTAAATCTGGGAGCAAGAGCTGGGACCAGGGTTTGACCCAGATAGTATGGCCGTAGGTTGTTTCATCCACATCAGGTGACTGTGCTTGATGATTATTTTCCTTTTCCGGGGCTATTTGTAAACTCTGCCGCCAGAGGGCCCAAGCAACCCCAGGATTACCCCGGCTGTAAGCCGCCAAGTCGGTTAGAAAAGCAGAAATCTCAGGACGTGCGATCGTGTGGGCAATTCTTTGTCTCGCCGTTTTTTCTGCAAAGGGCATGTTGTCCTCCAAAGGGGGGATTACAAAGGTGCCGTTATCCCGCTGGCGGAAAAGGAAAGTCTCCTTTCCTTGAAGGGTACTCAGATGAGCGAACCATTGCTGAAGGTGTTCTTGGTTGAGTGCTTCGAGAGTCCAAGGAGTGGGAAAAAGTTTTTCTATTTGTAGGGCCTTGCACAAATACACCCAAGCCCAACTGGAACAGCAAAGGACACAGTAACCGGGCCGGTTTAAAAGCCATGACAGTAATCGACGAATTAACATCAGACCGTGATGGTGGCGGAGGTAGCAGCGTTCTAAATGGGGGATGGCTAAGGGCCGAGTGCTTCCTTCATCCTCAAGACACTGCAGCCATTCTTGGTTTTGGCTCAGGACTGCCTCAGGCTCAGGGGACTGAATAACTTTTATTCCTCGGCGCTCAGCCCAGTTTCCCAGGACTTCAGCAATGCCGCTGAAGGGGGCGCCTACTAAGACATGGACTCGGGAAACTCCTGTGGCTAATCCTTCTTCTAAAGCCTCATTGAGGGCAGTTACCGGTGCTGCCCAGTCAGGTTCAGGTGCAATCTGGACATAGAGTTCGTCGGATAGCCGCTTTAATTCCTCCTGGGTAATGATAGGCGCTTCGGGTTCAGGTCTTCGCCTAAACTTATCCCAAAACCCCGCCACTCCCTTGCGTACTGTCTCTTTAGCTGAGGGACTAGGGCAGGCAAATTCGTCTAGGCGAATATAATGCCAGATCGGTATTGTTTCTGGGGGGGGGTACACAATAGCTCAGTCAATGGAGTACAGTTCGTGGTGCATACTTCGAAGCCGTTGGAAAATTCTTTACTAGGATGAATGGTGTACGGCAAAACTCACCTCTGATTGCTTTTATCAGTTTCATCGCGTTTACCCAACCACCAGCGAATCCCCAGTACCCCTAGGCCAATGATCATCAACACCGCCCCTAAAATGCCAAAGGTAAGGGGTGTGGGATCGCGCATTGTGGCTGCTACGCGATCAATAAATAGGGCTATTCCCAGGGTTCCCGGTATCATGCCCAGAAAAGTACCCACGGTAAAATCGCGAAAACGAATATGAGACGCTCCCGCCACCATGTTAACCACCGTAAAAGGGGCCACCGGGATGAGGCGAACAGCCAGCATGGTGAGGATTCCTCGCTGGGCTAAGCGGCGGCTAAGCCAATTAAGGCGTTTGCCCCCAAGTCGTCTTACCGTACGGCGTCCAAGTAAGCGGCCTAAGCTGTAGGTCAGGATGGCGCTCAAGGTGGCGCCTGTCAGGGCATAGGCAAAGCCGGTGAGGGAACCAAACGCTAGTATCGTGACCACGATGAGCAGGACCAAGGGAACTGCGATGAGGCCTGCGAGCAGATAGACCCCGAGCACCAGAAAGGGCGCCCCCGCCGATTCCTTAAAGGTTCTGGTGGCATTAACGAGGGTTTGCAAGTCGAGCCATTCTCCGAGGGGGGTCCAGCGCCAGGCGGCAGCAAGGGCCAAGGGGATGACCAGCATGGAAGCCCTGAAAAGCACCTGTCGACTGGCGGGTTGGCGCTGTTCCGGAGGAATGAGTTCATCGGCCAATCGGTCTGGATCAATGGGGTGCTCCGGGTCGATGATTCTAGTCTCGGGTAGCAACTTATCCACTTCGGGTGGAACCTGTGCCTCAAGTATCTTTAGGGTTCGATCCCCACCACGTAGCTTTTCAATGGCGGCAATCAAGGAACCTTCCTGGGTTATGGTTTGCGCCACCTGTTGCGGTTCTACGTCTAGGTGCTCGCCCAGGAGCCGATTGCGGAATTGGGCGATGGTAGCGGCGACGGAATGGTTGCCGCTTGCTTCCAAGGCTAGGTCGCATTCAGTATCTAGCCCCATGGAGCGATTGCTGAGATTAGAGGAGCCCACACGAACCAGCTTATCATCCACGACCAATACCTTGGCATGCACCATAATGCACTGGTTGCGGAGCCCAGGAGTATCAGGATAATACACCCGTAATCGGTCATGCTTGTCGGCTTTATGTAAGCTTTTAAGGATTCGCCCTCGCAGGACGTCCATGGTATTTTGCTCTAGCCAACCACCGGTTTTTAGGGGGAGGACCAGAACGATTTCCGGGCCTTTAGGTTCTTGTAGCCGGGTTGCTAACGCCTCTCTAATTTGGGGGGTGGTGAAATATTGATTTTCAATGTAGATAAAGTGTTGGGCCGCGGCAATGGCATCCAGATAGAGGCGTTCCACCTCCTGTACCTCGGGATAATTTTTGAATTCCGGCTCGGTGCGGGCAATCCCAATAGAGATGTTCTCCAGATCGGGCATGACTCCTCTTGGCCAGGGAATACTGTGGTTGGAGATGCTCGGAGGGGAAGGGCGGTGGCCAGTGGCACGATACCAGCGCTCACGGGCCAAATCTCCAAGGGCGGCCGCCGCAGGACCTTCAACTACTACCTGCACATCATGAAAAGGAGGATAAGGATTGCCTTCTGAATCAATACGTCGCTCGTCATTTGGTCGATGTTCCGGCGTATCCCAGCGCCATTTACTTAGATCCAGGCCGCCAGCAAAGGCCACGGTATCATCGATGACCACCACCTTTTGGTGATGGGAGGCACCGACAGGATGCTGATCGTCCATCTCAAAGTGCAGTCGACGATGGGTTCGCCAACCCAATTGATAAATGGGTAGCCATTCCCGCTCTAGGGCATAAATCATAGCGAAGTCCCAACAGAGCACGTAGGCTTGCAGTCCCCGTCGGCGAGAGACGACAGCATTAAGAAAATCGGCTAGTGTTTCGGGCAGCGAGTCTGACGATTCGTCCCGTAGCAGCTTAAGTTGGCTATGGATATCCCAGCCTAAGATCAGGATCGAATGTTCAGCTTGCTCGATAGCGCTGCGGAAGGCTTTGAAGTAGGCTGCCCCATCAATTAGAAAGGCGGCCCGCCTGGCTTGTTCAAGGCGCCAGCAATTGTTGCCTGGTTTGAGAATTGGAGAAGGGGGGGTGTCATCGTTCAAGAATAGACCTCCAATCATGCTATTGAGGAATGAGGAGGGGAATTTATTATTGGTATATCCATAAGTATGGAGATTACCCCTTAATCTTGCCAGTTACCTTTCGAGTCTCTGTAACCGCAAAGTTAGGTTAAAAGTACCTTGGGTTAAGATTAGTTGATGGGACTCTCTCCCGCCACGGGGGGCGATTTCCCAAGCGTAAGGGAGCTAATTAATTGATATTTTATATTTCTCCATTAAGCGGTATAGCGTAGGACGAGAAATCCCCAGTTGTACAGCCGCTTGGGAAACATTACCTTTGGCCTGTCGCAGGGTACGGAGAATAGTTTCTTTTTCGGCGTGAGCACGGGCTTCTGCCAAGGTCATTGTTCGGCGGTTGGAGAGGCGGCGTTCTAGTCCTAGATCAATGGGGGTAATCAAGCGGCCTTCACACATGACTATGGCGCGTCGGATACGATTAATCAGTTCCCGCACATTCCCTGGCCAAGCATGGCGGTGGAGCCTACGTAAGGCTTCTTGGCTAAATCCCTTGATACGCGTTGTCGTTTGATCGGAAAACTTTTTAAAGAAATACCTAGCCAAGACTTCAATATCGTTTTCCCGTTCGGCTAGGGAGGGCATGCGCAGATTCAAGACGTTTAGCCGATAATAAAGATCTTCCCGGAAGCGGCCCTCACTGACCGCCTTTTCCAAATTTACATGAGTCGCGGCCATGACTCGGGCATCAATGGTAATCTCTTGGTTTCCACCGACCCGTTTAAAGGTGCCTTCTTGTAGGAACCGGAGTAGATTGACCTGGAGGTTAAGGGGTAAATCGCCTATCTCATCCAAAAAAATCGTACCGCCGGCCGCTAATTCAATTTGCCCCAGTTTTTGCTTGATGGCACCGGTAAAGGCTCCCTTTTCATGTCCGAACAGTTCGGACTGGATCAATTCCGGTGGTAGCGCTCCGCAGTTGACGGCCATAAAGGGGCCGTTAGCCCGTACTGAACGCTCATGGATGGCGAGCGCCGCTAATTCCTTGCCGGTGCCGCTTTCCCCAGTGATCAAGATGGGCATGTCCACGCTGGCAATTTTCCGAATGCTGCGGTAGACCTGTTGCATGGCGGGACTTACCCCCACCATGTGGTTTGGTCCCAGCTCTTCGATGCTCTGGTTGGTTTGCTGACAGGCCATACTTACCATGCCATAAGCATGGCCCATGGTGGTCAATAGGCGGGGATAGTCTATGGGAAGGGTATGGTAGTCATAGCAATAAGAAGTAATTAAGTAGCGAACCATTTCATTTCGCATCTGCGGTGTCGAGAGCAGGGCCACCCACTCGATATGAGTGGCTGGGGAAATCAACTTATCGATACCCTGTTGCAGTTTCTCTTCCACTCCGGGAGACAAGCCCATTAGTCCTACCCGGAACCCATGTTTCTCGCATAATCGCTGGGCATGAGAAATCTCTGCGGCAACATGGATTTCCCACCCGGCTGCCTTAAAGGCCTCTTGTTGAATTTGGGGAGGACTTCCCGGTTGAAAATAGAGAAGTTTTCTCATATCCATGATGATTATTATTTACTCCATATAGATTTTTTTTAATGAAGGATAGACGAATTCTATGTAATTAATAGGATTGCCTGGGCCGGTAGCTGAGAATTGGCCATTTTTTTTAGTAGCCCTGGAGTGACGCGTGGCAAAGAGTTTCGTGCCAGGGACTCACGAGCATAATGGTGGTCCAACTCAGCTAGGCGTTCTCCTAGTTCTTGAGCACGTTGTCTCAGGTTTACGAAGGTTGCTTTCTCCTGGGAGGAAAACAACGGTTTCGCCACGAGCGATGGCGGTTTTGACGGCTTCCTCGTTAGCTTGATTAAGTGATTTCGTCAACCCTTTCGGGTGGGTAAGGGCCTGATTTTTATTCCGTCCCATGGGTAAGCGGTAGTTTTTGTTCTACATCTTATATCCGCCCAGGTATTAGGGGGCCTGATGCTCCTAGCGCTGCTTGAAACCAGTTGTAGACGGGCTCAGAGTTTTCTGTGACACTTTCCTCTGGATTTTGAAATAATGCTTTCGATGACCTATCTCTGGGGGAATCCTTTATCTTCCTGCTAGATAGCGGGGAAACTCTAGGGTGGGTATCCATCCCCTTGTCTGAGGTGACAAAAGAGATAAGACAAAATAGATGTGGCTTCAGTATCGATTAGGGACTTGGTGGGGAATTACCATGTTTACTATTCTCCTAATGGGTGCCTTTGCCGTTGGGAGTACGGTTTATGCTGCCACTGATTCGGAGTCTTATTTCTCCCCTGAGCCGCCAGCTTGGATCAGCGAAGACGCGGATGGGAGTCCCCAAGTCCATTTGTATTTTTTTTGGTCGCTGCAGTGTCCCCACTGCCGCCAGGCTCAGCCTTTCATAGAGAAGCTAGGGGAGATTTATCCTTGGCTAATCGTCCATTCTCTGGAGTTAAGCCAGCATCCCCAATACGGCCAGCTCTTCTTAGAGATGTCCCTGCCCATGGGGGGGCGTGCCAGGTCAATCCCTGCAGTGTTTATCTGCGGGGAGATGATCGTTGGCTATGATAGGGAAGAGACTACGGGGGAGTACCTACGGGAGCGAAGTTTCCAGTGTTACCAGCGGGCTCTGGAGTCCCAACTATGGATCCCCGCCAATGAAAATGCCAACCCCCATATGCCTAGCCTGGTTATTCCCATCGTTGGGAAAATCGATCCGGTGACGGTTTCCTTACCTTTGCTGACCCTCCTTATTGCCAGCATTGATGCCTTCAACCCTTGCGCATTTTTTGTTTTGTTATTTCTGCTTAGCCTTTTGGTGCACGTCCGAAGCCGGGCGCGCATGGCCTTGGTAGGGGGTATTTTCGTATTTTTTTCAGGATTGGTTTATTTTCTGTTGATGGCAACCTGGCTAAATATTTTTTTACTTATCGGTGAACTTCAATGGGTGACCTTAATCGCTGGCCTTATTGCTGTTTTGGTGGCATTGCTGAATATCAAGGACTTCTTTTTCTGGGGTAGGGGACCCTCCTTGTCAATACCCCAAGGGGCTAAGCCGAGCTTGTTTCAGCGTATGGGGCAGTTGGTGCGTGCAGGCAGCAGTATTCCTGCCCTGCTTGCGGGCACCGTAGTGCTGGCGGTGGTGGCCAATAGCTACGAGTTGCTATGTACCTCGGGGTTTCCAATGGTGTTTACGCGAATACTAACACTAAAAGAATTGCCTGCGGGGACTTATTACCTATTTTTAGTCCTCTACAATATAGTTTACATTATTCCACTGGTGCTTATCGTGCTCACTTTTACCTTGACTTTAGGGTCGCGAAAACTGACTGAGGAGCAAGGCCGGATTCTGAAATTGCTATCAGGTCTAATGATGCTGTTGCTAGGCTTGGTACTGGTTATCGCCCCCTATGCTTTAGATAATCTCATTATTGCTGCCAGTCTGATAGGGGCCGCTTTGCTATTGACTGGGATTTTTGTAGCATTAAAGCGAACCTGGTTAAAGCATCGAAGAATAACATGAAATATCAACCACTTGCTCCAGAGCAGCTTTATCATGACTGTGATGAAAGCCAGTTCACCTTTACCTCTACTGAGGAATTGGAAGATCGGGCTGAAATCGTGGGCCAGAGCCGCGCTCTTGAAGCCATCGATTTCGGCATTGGGATTCAACACAAAGGGTATAACCTTTATCTAGCCGGTTCCCACGGATTGGGGAAATATACCGCTGTGCGACAAGTGCTGGATAAGCGGGTGGTGACTGAACCCGTACCTTCTGACTGGTGCTACGTCAATAACTTCGAACACCCCTACCGACCCCAAACCCTACAATTGCCTCCCGGTCATGGGCAACATCTGCAGCAGGATATGGCGCAGTTGGTGGAAGATTTAGTCAGTGCTCTCCGGGCGGCTTTCCAGAGTGAGGAGTATCGGGCTCGGGCCCAAGAAATTAGTGATGAGTTCGAAGCCCAGGGAGAGGAAGCCCTATCCGAACTTGCTGAGCAAGCCCAGAAAGAAGGCATTCTTTTGCTGCGTACGCCTGCGGGTTATACCTTGGCCCCGGCAAAAGATAGTCAGCCCATGGGGCCGGAGGACTTTGAGGAACTCTCCGAGGGGGAAAAGAAGCGCATTCAGGAATTGGTGGAAAAATTCAGTGAAAAACTGAAGGAAACTGTTCGAAAAATCCCTACTTGGAGGAGAGAAAGCCGGGCCCGTTTCAAAGCCCTGGAGGAGGAAGTCACCCAAGCGACGGTCGAACAGCCCTTTGAAGAGCTCCAGCAGAAATACAGCAATCTGCCCCAGGTCATGGATTATCTACAGGCAGTTAAGCAGGATATGGTTGAAAATGTTAATGATTTTGTTTCCACGGAACAAAGCGAAGCCCCCTTTGCCGAAACTCGCCAAGAAAAACGCTCAGGAAAGTTTCGCCGTTATCAAGTCAATGTTCTGGTGGACAACAGTGATTGTCGAGGTGCCCCAGTTATTTACGAAGATAACCCCACCTATCAGAACCTGGTAGGCCGGCTAGAGCACATTGCCCGTTTAGGCACTCTCCAAACCGATTTTACCCTAATTAAGCCGGGCGCTCTCCATCGCGCCAACGGGGGTTACCTAATTTTGGATGCGCGCAAGGTGCTCACTCGCCCCTTCGCTTGGGAAGGCCTCAAGCGCGTCCTCCAGTCCCAAGAAATACGGCTAGAGTCTTTAGAGCAGATGTTGAGTCTGGCGAGTACTATTTCCCTGGAACCGGCGCCCATTCCCTTGGATGTTAAGGTGGTGCTGACGGGTGAGCGGGTACTGTATTATTTATTGAAAGAATACGATCCCGAATTTAACTTATTGTTTAAGGTGACTGCCGATTTTTCCGAAGATTTTGATCGAAGCCCCGAGGGTGCCCAGCGCTATGCCCATTTTATTGGAAATATGGCTCGTCAGGGAAAGCTCCGTCCTTTGGACCGGCAAGGCGTGGTTCGGGTAATCGAGCATAGCGCCCGGGTGGTGGGAGATGGAGAAAAACTTTCTCTGCACATGGAAGGGCTCAAAAACCTGCTGCAGGAAGCAGATTATTTTGCCGGAAAGGCTGCCAGCAATACCATTGGCATTGACCATGTACAGCAGGCCATTGATGCCAAAATACGGCGGTCCGATCAATTAAGGGAACGAGTATACCAGGAAATCTTGCGTGAAACTTTGCTTATTGATACAGAGGGCACAGAAGTCGCCCAGGTCAATGGGCTTTCAGTATTGCAACTGGGGGATTTCGCCTTTGGAAGGCCCTCGCGGATCACGGCTACTGCGTTTTTGGGCGAAGGGCAGGTTGTGGATATTGAGCGAGAAACGGAGCTTGGCGGGCCAATCCATTCTAAGGGGGTTTTGATCCTTTCCTCTTATCTGGCCCATCGTTATGCTCAAGATTGTCCATTGTTCCTGTCAGCTAGTCTCGTTTTTGAACAATCCTACGGGATGGTGGAGGGGGATAGCGCTTCGGTAGCAGAACTTTGCGCTCTGCTCTCGGCGTTGGCGAAGGTCCCTATCCGCCAGTCATTGGCGGTGACCGGTTCGGTAAATCAACGGGGAGTAGTGCAGGCCATCGGCGGTGTGAACGAAAAGATCGAAGGTTTCTTTGACGTCTGTCGGGCGCGGGGATTAGATGGGGAACAAGGGGTCATTATTCCACGGGCTAATGTCAAACATTTAATGTTGCGGCATGATGTCGTAGCGGCGGCGGAAAAGGGCCAGTTTCGTGTTTATCCTGTTGACACCGTGGATGAGGTCTTAGAGTTACTCACGGGTATGGACGCAGGTATCCCGGATAGTCAAGGCCATTATCCGGAGGGTACGGTGAATGGGCGGGTGCAAGCACGGCTGAAAGAGTTCAGTCACTTGCGCCAGCAGTTCGGGAAACCCCTTTCTCGAAATGAAGGTGATGGTGGAGTCACACGTGAACAATAAGCACAGGCGCCGGGTCTTACTGGCGCTTGATGCCGCCAATTCCACCCTGGAGACGCTAGAGTTTGCCGCTTTTCTAGCCGTGGAGTTGGAGGCCAAGTTACAGGGTTTGTTCGTCGAGGATGCGGATTTACTCCAGGTTGCAGCGCTTCCCTTTACTCGCGAAGTCGTGCTTTTTTCAGCCCAGGAGCGGCGTTTTGAGGGGGGGGCTTTGGATCGTTCCCTTAAAATTGTCGCTAAACGGGTGCAAATGGAGTTGGCGAGGGTCGCGGAAGGGGCCCGTTTATCCTGGTCATTTGAGACCGTTCGTGGTCGCCGGATCCCCTTGCTCCTAGAAGTTGGTGCCACTTCTGATGTGCTCATTGTCGCCCGCCCCCGCCAAAAGAGATGGCGCCCCGAGAGCGGAGATCAACTCTCAGCTTCTAGGGGGGTGATTTACCTGGTTTATACCGATACCCCTTCGGCTGAGCATGCTTTGATTACCGCCCTAGTCCTGGCGCGTCAGAAGGGCAGGCAGTTAGTGGTGCTTGTTCCTCAAGAGGGCAAGGGCCAAACTTCATTGGCGGTGCGGGCGGCTGGAAGACTCGCAGAGCTTCAACCGCAAGCCTC
Source organism: Nitrosococcus halophilus Nc 4 (assembly GCF_000024725.1). Taxonomy (NCBI): domain Bacteria; kingdom Pseudomonadati; phylum Pseudomonadota; class Gammaproteobacteria; order Chromatiales; family Chromatiaceae; genus Nitrosococcus; species Nitrosococcus halophilus. The sequence goes on from NC_013960.1 coordinate 1,669,023, forward strand.
GGTGCGGGAGATGGCCTTCCCTATGGGGGTGGAAAATCTTTGCAAACAAAGCGGGGGGGAGGCTATTATCCTTCCTGCCGATATGCCCGAAGTGCAAGATCCGGTTTGGTTTCAAAGTTTGCTAGATAAAGTGCGTTGCCCCTTAGTGTTAGTGCGTTAGCTTTCCAGGGTTTTAATGAAGGCGTTGGCTTCATTGATGGCCGCTTCCATTTCTTGGATGAGCCGGTTCACATCGGCCTCGATGGTATTGAGTTCGCCCTGCAATGCAGCAATGGCGCGGGCATTTAGATTATGCTTCAAAAACAAGACTTGATCCCGAAAGGTGGCTAGCACGGGTTCGATTTTTGCTTCGGCGCGCTTCATGGCGCGGATCAGCTTGTCGTAATGTGAGCGGGTCTGGGTAAGTTTCTGTTCGCTGCTGCGCCGCAAGGAGGGGTTGTTATATTGACCGAGTTCCTCTTCCCACTCCTCAAATAAGGCTGTGGCCACATTTTCAACGGAGGCGATGTGGTTATGAACCGCTTCCGCTTTGGCCTCACTCTCCTGGAACTCGTCATTGAGTTGATTATAAACCGCTTCTAGGTCGCCACCTTCGAAGTTAACTACCGAAGAAAACTGTTCCAGCGCTGATTGAAATTGTTCCTTGGCTTCCACTTGCGCATCTCGTACCCCCTCGACCCTATCCGCCAAGATATCCCGTTTGTGATAGCCAAATTGCTCCATGGTTTTGTAATAGGTGGTCTGGCAACCGGCAAGCAATAGGAGGGAGAAGCTGGCCAAAAAAGCTCGGATAATGAAATCGGAGGAGATATTCAGCATGCAGATGACTTCCATTTTTAGGCTAAGATTGAAAATAGTAACAGAATCTAAGGCAAGAATGGGACTCTGGGTGGTCCATGAGTCTTCGTGGTTGGAGTGGAACGTTTGGTGATGCAAAAACTCGATCGAACTCTAAAAAATTCCCTTCACCAGGCAAAAGCCAAAGGCCGGTTACGGCGTGAACGCTTTGGCGATCTGGTTTACCATCGACTCGCTGACGATAGCCGTCCCCTGACCAGGGGTACGGTTATCTTTGAAGATGGCACCCTTATTCCGGGGTATCCCCAGATTGGTCGGGTGATGCGCCTGGATAAAGGACTTAAAGAGCAGTTTAGGGGCTCCTTCTGGGCGGAAGAGAAGGTGGATGGCTATAACGTCCGCATCTTTTTGCTAGGAGAGCGTTTGCTGGGGGTGACCCGGGGGGGCTTTCTGTGTCCGTTTACAGTGGATCGATTGCCGGATCTGATTGATAGGCGAATATTTTCGGAGCACCCGGAACTCACCCTTTGCGCTGAGATAGCGGGTCCTGAAAACCCTTACCTCGTAGGTTCCCCCCCTTTTATCCAGGAGGATATTCAACTTTTTGTCTTTGATGGCCAGCGTAAGGGCGAGCTCGACTATTTATCCCAGACAGAAAAGCGTCAGCTCATTGAGCATTATCACCTACCCTCGGTACAGAACTTTGGCTGTTTTAAGGCTGAAGACCTTTCTGCCATTAAGCAGTTGATGATAAGACTGAATAACGAAGGTCGTGAGGGCCTGGTTTTCAAGGAGGATATTCCGGGGGGCAAGCAGTCGAAATATGTGACCAGCGAAGCCAGTCTGAGCGATATCGAGGCAATGACCCGTTACTTGCAGGATTTGCCGCCCGAATATTTCATAGGCCGTATTTTGCGGTTAGTGATGTTTCTCGATGAAGAGGGAATCGGCAATACCCGTGAGCTCAAAACCCAGCTAGGGGCCGCTTTTGTGGAAGGGGTGTTCAAGGCCATTGAGCAATGCCAGCGGGAGAATCGGGTCTATCACCGTTTTCGTTGCCGCTTGCGAAATCGTTCTAATGGGAGGCAGCTGCTGGCCCATTTGGGGAGAGGAGATGGGCATCTCCAAATCGTCGAGCATCGGCTGGAGCAAGAAGGAGAATTTTATGTGTTGGAATTTGATAAGGTTTTTCAGCGTACCACGGGGTTGCTAGGGGAACTTCTTTCAGGCGGGGTTGTTTATGACTGATGAACTTCTCCCCTAAGCCCTTCATTTTGGAGGCCCGTTGTCACGAGTCAGGTTTTCTAACACCCGCCGCAGATGCTGAGGAAGTATTATTTTTACTCCCACTTTGTCGGCCCACTTGCGCAGCCCTTCATCTGCTGATAGCAGTACACCGTCTAATTCATAGGCAAGCAGGAGGACGTCGATATCTTCCCTGCTATCGAGGATTCCTCTGCGCAAAGTTTCCCGGTAACGTTCCCGCAGGCGGGTAATCAAGGCCCCCTGATCAGCGACGGTACCGGGTTTGGCGGCCATGCGGGCATGCTCCTCAGCAATACGCAGGCCACGGTCAATACGATAGCGAACCTCATGGATGAATTCATAGAGAAACTCACTGGGAATGGTCAGGCTGTATCGTCTTGGGGAGCGAATCCTGATCACGCTTTCAAAGTCACCACCGAGGGAATCAAGATCCTTCATAAGCCGGAACTCTTCGTATACGGAACCGGGGATAAAAAATTCCGCATCTGCCTGTCTAGCCAGTTGCAGGAATACCCGGGTTGCTTCGACTGCATCTTGGGCAAATTGTTTGAAGGTATCCGGGTTAGTAAATACGCTGGTATCAAGAATAAAGCGTTCCATCATTAACTTATCCAAAGTGCTCGGGTGGAGAATGAGCGGGCTGGGGGAAGAGATATTGGCTCTTAGCTTTAATTCTCTAAGACCTTCAGGGAAAAAGCAATGAAAATCAAACAGCACTCGGCAGGTGTGGTGGTCATTAGAAAGACCGATGGGGGTTGTCGCTACCTATTGCTGCGTGCCTATCATTACTGGGACTTCCCTAAGGGGTTGGTGCAGCCGGGAGAGGAACCTTTGACGGCCGCCTGCCGTGAAGTGGAAGAGGAGACGGGTCTTACTCAACTTGAGTTTTGTTGGGGGTATGAGCACTATGAAACGCCTCCCTATGGTCGTGGTAAAGTAGCTCATTATTACCTCGCCTTAGCTCCAAAGGGGAAGGTCTCCCTGCCGGTCAGTCCTGAACTTGGTCGGCCTGAACACCATGAGTTTCGTTGGGTAACTTACCAAGAAGGGTCTCAACTTTTAGGGAGTCGGCTACGGGAGGTGCTTGATTGGGCTCGGCAGATCAGTGGCTGTCATGAACCTCGCCCTAAAGGACGAGGCTTGTAGCTGTGCTCGGGCCATCCGTTGCCGTCATCGCACGCATCACAATAGGCTGCATGACTTCAGCCCTTGCGGCGATATTGATCGCCGCGTTGGTATCCGCATTCGCAATGTGTCCACAAGAGACACATTGAAAGTGGGATTGGGTTTTGCGATTGGCTTTATCGGCATGTCCGCAAGCACTACAGGTGTGCGAGGTATACCAGGGGCCAATGTATTGAACCCATATTCCAGCAAGCTTCGCTTTGTATTCGATAAAGGATTGAAGTTGAAAGAACGACCAACCGCTATGTTTAGCCCTATCGGATTTCCGTACCGTTTACCGTTGTCCGCTCGCGGATATGCTTAAGCTCTTCCAAAGCCATTCCGCGTCCGGTGTCTTTGGCTTTCTCGACAAGGCGCTTGGAAATAACATGATTTTGGTTTCTTCTGAACTGGGCTTCCTTGCGGCGAATTCTCTTCAAATGCCGCTTGGCCGAGCGGGTGCCCCTGGATTGCAATCGCTGGCGCACACGCTCGACGGTAGAACCGCAGAACGACTCGCCATCCGAATCGGTAGCCACCTTGGCAATCCCCAGATCAACGCCGATGAAACTAGACGGGTCTATGGGCGGCGCTTCTGGTGTGTCGATTACGACCAACAAAAAGAAAGTGCCATTTACCTGCACCAGATCGGCTTGTCCTTTGGCGCGATGCCACTGCACCCGCTGGTATTGCCCCATTTGTATAGGAATAGACAAGCGCCCTTGCATCGTCACAAGGCTGGCTTTATCCAAACCCTTAAAGCTCAGTATTCGCTGGTCATACACCACTGCGCCGGTCGGTTTAAAGAAGCACGGCTTGGATTTATCCCGCTTGTAAGCTTCAACGACTTTGGCAATGGCGCGAATAGTCAACTGGGCCGACAAACCAAACTGCTTTCTGACATCCTCATAAACAAGCTTCTGAAGCGCAAACTTAGAGGCGCATTTTTCCTTAAATGCAATCTCGGCAATGGCGTTGCAGGCGTCATTAAAGACCTGCATGGTCTCTTTCAATGCCGAGCGCTGAGCTTCATCAGGGAGCAATTTGATTTGGAGCGTCGTCTTCATATTGATGAAATATATCACAAAGATAACACTAGTCAACTTAGTTCTTATATAGGGTGCTTCCTCCCCGCCCTAAAGTCCGGGGCCTCCGCGCCTGTGCCAGCTTTGGAGGGTTAATTGGGTGATGCGCGCCCTCTCTGGGTCTCCTTCGGAGGTCCCGATTCGCTCCCGGCGAATCGGTGCGGTCAGCGAAGAGGAGGGCCCCTGTTTTTATAGTGTAGCTGTGCTTAACTAATGCGTATGCAGGTGGAGGTTTAGCTTATGAAACTACCCTTGGAAATTACTTTTCGCAATATGGAGCCCTCGGAGGCGTTAGAAGCCAATGTCCGCGAGCATGCTGGGAAATTAGATCAATTCTATGACCGAATTATGAGCTGTCGAGTGGTGGTGGAGCAGGACCATAAACACCACCGTCAAGGCAATCTTTACCATGTCCGAATAGACTTGACCGTGCCCGGTAAAGAATTGGTCGTCAGCCGCGAGCCTGAAAAGCACCAGGCCTATGAAGATGTTTATGTGGCGGTTCGAGATGCCTTCCGTACCATGCACCGTCAGCTTAAAGAATATGCCCAACGTCAGCGGCGCCAGGAAAAACACCACGAAGCTCCCCCCCATGGGCGTATTGCCGCCTTATTTCCTGCTGAAGGCTACGGAATCATTGAAGCTTCTAATGGAGAAGAAATTTATTTCCATAGAAATAGCGTTTTGGATGGGGATTTTGAGCAATTGGAAGTAGGCAATGAGGTCCGCTTCCATCAAGAGCAAGGAGAGAAGGGTCCCCAGGCCAGTACTGTAAAGTTGGTAGGGAAACATCATATCGCTGAATAGGCAGATAGTGGATTACTTCAGCAAAAGTTATCATCCCCCGGGTACCCCGCCTGGTACTTTAGTGGCAGTAGAAGGCGGCGCGGAGGCGCCGCTTTCAATCCGCCTTATTGACTATACTGCTGCTGAACTCAGAGAGCAGGAGTTGGCCAATGCCGGTGAGTGCCAACCTTACCTTCAGGGACCTAGCAATACCTGGATCCATATTCAAGGCTATGCAGAGCCTGCCGTTCTGCGCCATCTTGGGGAATTGTTTAATCTTCATCCCTTGGCGATGGAGGATGTCTTTAATATAGGGCAGCGTCCCAAGATGGAAAGCTATGATGAGCAGTTGTTTGTCATTTTGGGCCTAGCTACCACTGACGATTCAATCATAAAGACAAGGCAGGTCAGCCTGTTTTTAGGTGAACACTATATCGTGAGTTTTTGCAACGGTAATCGTGATCCCTTTGGGCCAGTCAGAAAAAGACTGCAAAAAAACGGTAAGCGCTTTCAATCCCGTCCCATAGATTATTTGTTTTACACTTTGATTGATGTCGTGATTGATGGGGGATTTCCTGTACTGGAGAGTTTTGGCGAGGAGCTTGAAGATCTCGAGGTGGAGCTTTTACGGTGTCCAACGCGGGATACCTTGGCCTGGATTCACCGGATTAAGCGGGAATTATTATTGCTACGCCGGATATTTTGGCCCCAGCGTGAAGTGGTCAATGGGCTGCTGCGAGAGGACCACAGCCCCATTAGCGAGGGAACCAGAATATATTTACGGGACTGCTATGATCACAGCATCCAGATCATGGAACTACTGGAAACCTATCGGGAGATGACCAGTAGTATGTTGGATGTTTATCTCTCCAGTGTCAGTCATCATACCAATGAAATCATGCGGATATTGACCATTATCGCCACTATTTTTATTCCCTTGACCTTTATCGCGGGTGTTTACGGCATGAATTTTGGCAATAACTCTAATAGCCCTTGGGCAATGCCAGAGCTTAACTGGTATTACGGTTATCCCTTGATATGGCTGGTGATGATTGGGGTGGCCGCCTTGCTGCTAATCTTTTTCAAGCGCCGAAAGTGGTTTTAATGCGGGGCGGTCCTTGTTTTTAGGCATGCCGTACTGGGAATATGGGCTCACGCTGTTAGCCTTCATTCTGTTAGGAGCTTATCATCTTCGGCTGCGTCGGCTAATACGCAGGCAGCCTTTATCAACGGCGGTGGGTTTGTCTCAACGCATCCGCAGGCTGTGGGTAGAAAAGGTCATGCAAGAAGGACGGGACATTCTGGCTGTCCAAACCTTGCGTAATTGGACCATGGCGGCGACCCTTCTGGCTTCCACTGCCATTTTGCTTGGTCTTGGTATGCTCAATGTGGTTTTTACCACCGAACAACAACCTCCTCTGTCCAAGTTGCTCAATTACCTGGGCCACGATAGTGAGTTATTGTGGTTGCTGAAGCTCGTGATATTGAGTGGGAATTTCTTTTTTGCTTTTTTTAATTTTACTTTGGCGATTCGCTACTACAATCATGTTGGTTTTATGATTAATGTTTCCGAGTGCCAGGAAGCCGGTGTGAGCGCCGAAGCGGTCACGGAGATACTGCAACGGGGTGCCAACCATTATACCTTGGGGATGCGGGGCTATTATCTGGCAATCCCCTTGTCTTTATGGCTATTCGGTTCTCTATGGCTACTCGGGGGGGCATTGCTCTTGGTGGTGGTGCTATATCGCTTGGATCGGTTGGTATAGACCCCGCCATAGAGGGCAGGCAGGACCAGCAGGGTGAGCAGCGTAGAAGAGAGGATGCCGCCGATGACTACGGTGGCAAGTGGGCGTTGCACCTCTGCTCCGGTGCTAGTGGCCAGGGCCATGGGGACAAAACCTAAAGACGCCACCAGGGCAGTCATCAGCACCGGACGGAGCCGGGTCAGCGCCCCTTGCCGAACGGCCTTATCTAAAGGCAAGCCATCGGCACGCAGTTTCTTAATAAACGAGATCATCACCAAGCCGTTGAGCACTGCCACCCCGGAAAGGGCAATGAAACCTACTCCCGCAGAGATGGAAAGGGGGATATCCCGCAGCCAAAGGGCCAATATTCCGCCGGTCAAAGCGAAGGGAACGCCGGTAAAGACCAGCAGGCCATCCTTAATGGTGCCAAAGGTGCTATACAGGAGGATGAAAATAAGCAGTAGGGCAAGGGGAACCACAATCTCAAGGCGCTGGGCCGCAGCGATCATTTGTTCGAATTGACCGCCCCAAGTGGTCCAGTAGCCCGCAGGGATTGCCACCTGGTCCTGAATTTTAGCCTGGGCTTCAGTCACAAAGGAACCCAGATCGCGGCCGCGGACGTTAGCGGTCACGGCTAGACGGCGTTTGCCGTTCTCTCGGCTAATTTGGTTGGGCCCTGGGGTAATTTCCAAGGTTGCCACGGTACTGAGGGGAATATAACTGGGGCGTGGTGGTGGTTTGGTAGTGTCCTGTAAGGTAAATTGTGGTGGTGCCGATCCCCCGGAGGGAAGGGGGATCGGGAGACGGTTTAAGGTCTCAAGATCACCGCGCAGGTGTTCGGGAAGGCGAACCACTAGGGGAAAACGGCGATCCCCTTCATAGATCATTCCGGTACTGCCCTCCCCGACAGGGCTTTTTCCTCCCAACGCCACAGTGACTACTTCTTGGACGTTAGCCACATTGAGTCCATAGCGGGCCATGGCTTCCCGTTTCATTTTTACGGTGACGACCGGCAAGCCCGTTACCGGTTCAACCCGGACATCTGCCGCCCCGGGCACGGTTCTTAGCACTGCCGCAATGCGCTCACCGGTGGTGAGCAAGATATCCATATCATCGCCAAAGACTTTGACTGCAATATCCGCCCGAACGCCAGAAATAAGTTCATTGAAACGCAATTCAATAGGTTGGGTAAATTCGTATTTGTGACCCGGAAGCTGGGTAATGCTGGCTTCCATCGCCCGGAGCAAGTCGATCTTGGGGCGTTCCGGATCTGGCCATTCCGCCCTGGGTTTGAGCATGATAAGGGTATCGGAGACATTGGGAGGCATAGGATCGTTGGCAATTTCTGCCGTTCCAATCCGGGCGACGACCGTTTTCACCTCCGGGAAATCCATGATCTTTTTCTCCAGAGTACGCTGCATCTCTACCGATTGGGACAGGCCGGTTCCAGTAGCCCGAATGGCTTGCACGGCAATATCCCCTTCATCCAGGGTAGGCACAAATTCAGTCCCCATGCGGGTTGCTAGCAGTCCGCTCAAGACCACGATTACTGCTGCAATGGTGATTACCACCGTTTTGTTGTTGAGGGCAAAATTTAGCGCTGGCAGATAAGCTTTTTTAGCCAGCCGCAGGGCAGGATTTTCTTTTTCCGTGATACGGCCACTCACGAAGATAGCCACCGCCGCTGGGATAAAAGTTATCGAGAGAAGCATCGCTCCGAGTAGAGCGGAGACGACCGTAAAGGCCATGGGATGGAACATCTTCCCCTCCACTCCGGTCAGGGTAAAGATGGGAAGATAAACGACCATGATAATGGTTTGCCCAAAGAGGATTGCCCGACGGGCTTCCTCGGAGGAGTTGAAGACGACCTCCAAGCGTTCAGCAAGAGTCAGGGTGCGCCCTCGCCGTTGCTGTTCTTCCGCCAAATGCCGGATACTGTTTTCGACGATGACTACCGCCCCATCCACAATAATTCCAAAATCTAGCGCCCCTAGGCTCATGAGGTTGGCACTGACCTTCTCGGTGACCATGCCGGTAATGGTGAACAACATGGACAGGGGGATCACCATGGCGGTGATCAAAGCGGCGCGGAAATTCCCCAAAAAGAGAAAGAGCACGACGATGACCAGCGTGGCTCCTTCCAGCAGGTTATTTCTCACGGTGGCGATGGTCTTATCCACCAGGGTAGTGCGGTCATAGGCAGTTTTGGCCTCTACCCCCTCGGGAAGGGTCCGATTGATTTCCTCTAGCCGGTCCGCAACCGCACGGGCTACCGTTTGGCTATTTTCCCCCATGAGCAGGAAGGCGGTGCCCAGTACGGTTTCTTCGCCTTCTCGGGTGGCCGCCCCGGTGCGCAACTCCTTTCCCAGCACTACCTCGGCCACATCTTTGATGTACACCGGGACACCCTGATGGGTGCCGACGATGATATTGCGTATTTCCTCTAGATTTTGGACTTGTCCTGGAGCCCGAATCAGATATTGTTCGCCATGGTGTTCGATATAGCCGGCCCCCACATTGGCATTATTGCGGGCAAGAGCGGCGAGTAAATCCGGGAAGGAGAGGCCGTAGGCAATGAGTTTTTTGGGGTAAGGGGTCACATGGTATTGCTTGATGTAGCCCCCCATGCTGTTGATTTCGGTCACCCCCGGGACGGTGATCAGCTGAGGTTTGATCACCCAATCCTGCAGAGTTCGAAGATCAGTGGGGCTATAGGGGGTGCCATTAGGCTGGAGGGCTCCGGGCTCTGCCTCCATGGTCCATAGAAAGATTTCCCCAAGCCCCGTGGCGATAGGGCCCATTTTGGGCTCGATACCTGGCGGGAGGCTGCCTTTGGCTTCCTGGATGCGCTGATTAACCAGCTGGCGGGCAAAGTAGATATCGGTGCCGTCCTCAAATATGACGGTCACTTGGGAAAGCCCGTAACGGGAAAGGGAACGGGTCTCCTCTAACTGAGGAAGGCCTTGCAGGGTAATCTCAAGGGGAAAAGTAATGCGCTGCTCCGCTTCTAGTGGCGAGTAACCTGGCGCTTCGGTATTGATCTGGACCTGTATGTTGGTGATATCCGGGACTGCATCGATGGGCAGGCGCTGATAATTGTAAATTCCTAGCGCGGCCACGCCGAAGGTCACTAAAAGAACCAGCCAGCGTTGCTGGACAGAAAATTTTAGAATGCGTGCAAACATGATTTTATCCGCAGATGAAGGAAACGAAGCTATTCTGAGGCCATCGCTTTGTCGAGTTCGGATTTGAGCACAAAGCTGTTGTCGGCAGCATAATGCTCGCCGGCGGAGAGGCCGGTCACCACTTCTATCCACTGTTCGCTGCGGCGCCCTAGGGTCACTTCACGTACCTTAAAGCCATTTTCCTCCTGGACGAACACCACAGGTTTATTCTGATAAGTCTGGATAGCTTCATTTACCACGGCAACAGGGACGGTGACTTCTTCTTCAGCCACTTCCACGGTTACGAAAAGACCGGGACGCCAACGTTCATCAGGATTGGGTATATCCACATGGGCGTCTACAGAGCGGGTCTGTGCACCCACGACATACCCTAGATAAGAGATGATGCCAGTAGCCTCCATGCCCAGTCCTTCGGACCATACTGTAACCTGTTGTCCTAGGTGGACTCGATTGAGATCCTCCGCATAGACGGTAATTACTCCCCAGACGGTCGATAAATCAGCAATGACAAAAAGTTCGGCATCGGCCTTGACCGCTTCGCCACGCACAATATGTTTGCGCACTACCCGGCCATCAAAAGGGGCCCGTATTGAATAGCGGCTCAGTTTTGACCGGCTTTCTGTGGCAATGGCATCCAGTTCTTGTTGGGAAAGACCTAAAGCAAACAAGCGTTGAGCAGCAGCAGTGACAGCGATCTTGGCTTCAGCCAGCGCCGTTTTTGCTGCCAGGTAATCTTGCTCGGCAGAGACTCTCTCCTTCCATAAACGCTCTTCCCGTTCAAAGGTGAGTTGAGCCAGCTCCCGCCGCTTAATAGCGGTGTAGTACTGGCTTTTTAAATCCGCCAGTTCCCGGCTTTCCAAGACGGCAATGAGTTCCCCCTTTTTGACAGGTGCCCCCAAATGTTTGTAAACCGCGGCGACGACACCCTCCACCCGTGGGACCACATGGGCCAGGCGGTTTTCATTAAACTGGATCTCACCAGGGAGTTCTAAGGCCGTTTTAATTTCTGCCGGCCCGGCCACTTTCACCTTAATACCCGCACTTTGCAGCGCTTCGGGAGACAGCTCAATATAGCCGGGGGAGGGGTCCTCAACTTGGATTTCCTTTCGCGGTGGATACGCGCCCTCCCTAGTGCGCCCCCTTAGGGTATCCTCCGGATGTCCCGATTCGCTCCCGGCGAATCGGTCAGATTTCGCGGTGGTCTTGGCGCTGTCATTGCTGACTGTAGGGGGTTCTGCTTGTAAAATGAACCAGCCGAGCACAACCCCTACCCCAATAATGGTCAGGACAGTGAATAAAGTTTTGCCTTTCATTTTCATCCCTCAATGTTCTTGGCAGCCTCAAGCCGATCTCCAATGAGCCGCTCTACCTCGGCCACGGCCTGGTGGTAATCCGTCAGGGCGCGCAGGTATTGGGATTTGGAATCAAATAAAGTTCGTTGTGCATCTAAGACGCTCAAAAAATCGAACTTGCCCAAGCGAAAACCTTTATTAACCGCATCAAAGGCGCTTTGCGCCCCCGGAAGGACCTGGGTTTTAAGGGCTGTGGCCTCGGCATGGGCTGTAGCCAAGCGCTGGTAGGCGTTATTCAAGGCCGTGGCTACCCGCACCTGCGTAGCCCGTCGATTTTCCGCTGCTTTGGTCAGTTGGCGCTCTGCCGCTAGGATGTTGCCCTGGTTCCGGTCGAATAGCATCAAGGGAATAGAAATGCCGGCCACAAGGGTATAATCCCCCGTGTCGGCATATTCAGTTCCTCCAAAGCTCACCGTAAGATCAGGAATGGCCTTGCTTTTTTCCAAATCAATGAGGGCTTGGCGCTGAGCAATTTCGGTCGCCCACCGGGCAAGGTCAGGATTTTGATTGATCAGTTGGGCTAGCTGTTCCAAGGAGGGGATAGGGGAGACCTCACTCAGCTGGCCGACGGCTTTCTGAAAGCCGGGTGTGATACTTCCCCAGGTAGCAGCTAGTTGTTTTCTAGCGGCTTCGAGATCCCGCTCAGCACGGGTAAGCTCAATGCGAACCGAAGAAAGGGCCACTTGGGCTTTGGTTTCTTCCACGGGCGAGGTTCTGCCGGCCTGGACCCGTTTAGAGACTGTGGTTGCCACTTGCTCAGCAAGGCGCACCAGTTGTTGCGCTAGAGCCAGTTTTTCTTGGGCACTCAATACTGCGACAAAGGATTGCGTGACTTGGGTGAGCACATCGACTCGCTTGGCCTCGTAATCCCAGCCAGCTAACTCCTGGGTAAGCTGGGCGGTTTTAACTCTTTTCTCAATTTTGCCACCTAGAAGAATGAGTTGGCTGAGTTGCACCGTGGTTGAGGGGCCATCGAAACTTTTGAGCCTGGAATTGCCCAGATTGGAGCCTTGGATGTTGAGTTGAGGGTTGGGTAACAAGCCGGCTTGGAGTACCGCTGCTTCCCGCGCCCGGATCTCTTGGGAAAAAGCGGCTAACTGTGGATTTTGGAGTAGAGCCAGGGCTGCCACCTTTTGCAATTTGATATCCCCGCTGGGTTCGTTGTTTTCAGCCGGGAGGGGCGGGGAAGTCTCTTTATATTTGCGGAGCAGTGGAGTTTGTGCCAAGGACTGGGTCACCGAAATTTGATCTAAGGGGGCGGAATCTGACTCCGCAGCAGCAGGAGAATAAGCGCGGCATCCCACCGCGAGTACAAGTAGGATTGCCAACAATAAGATTGTTGAAAGGGGTTTGGAAAGCATGCCAGGGTTTCCATCCTTTTCCGTGAAGACACGGCAGTCGTCAGAATAAAGTCAATTAAATAGAGAAACCTCCTGGGGGAGGAAAATGGGGCCCACAGGGGGGCACAGCCCTTTCTTGGGGGCTTAATTCAGAAGGACAGTCGTGCGTAAGTGAAGGGGGATAGCGGGGATCTCGGGTGGCGGCTGGCCTAAATGGTGTGGGCGTGCGAGCTCTGCCAAAGCAGGAAATGGGGGAGCAGTCGTTAGAAAAGAGAAAGCCGGGGAGGCTTTAGTTTCTTTGCTATCGATTTTTTTACTGGTCGTGAGGGTGGGGTGCTCATCCTGGGGAAGTTGAATCACATGGTCGGAATAGTCATGGTCCGCCCGGACATCCAAAGCCGATAGGGCCTTATCAAGCAGGTCATGCTGATAGGCCTCCAAAGAAGTCGTAGCTACGGGTTCGTGTTGGTCTACATAACCAGGATGGTGGAGGGCGATTTGGATCTTATCGCCGTGGTAGGTCAAGAATATTTTATGGGCGTGGCCAACGCTTGCAAGCAATAGGGGAATAGCCTGGGCACTGCCTACCCAAGTCAGCAGGTAGAGCAGCAGGCAGAAACAACCGATAAGCCGTCGTTTATTCATAACACTATGGAGATTATCATAATCAGAACTGATAGGCGAGTGAGACGCCGAAGATATGGGCGACATAATCGGGACTGGTGGAACCGAGGGTAAGCACAAAGGGCATTGTGTCTAAATCAATATCGTCCCGGGCGAAGTCTTCCGTCTCTAGGGTTTCAAAGCGGTAGCTAAAGCGTGCGGAGAGATTATTCCTGAGTTGGTAGTCTAAGCCCACCATAATTCGATGCAACCGGGTCTCCAATTCGGGCAAGGGCGCAGCAGTCAAAGCAGATCCCCCGGTGGGCTTGAGGTGGGTATCAGCTAGGGAGAAGGTATAGTCTATTCCTAACTCCAGTTTATCTTCGATGAGGGTCCAGTCCAAGCCGATACCGCTGGTCAGCACTTCATCCTCGGTATCCATTGACCACCGCTGGGCCAGATTGGTCAAAGAGGGTAGCCTGACAGGATTGTGCTCATGTCCCCTTTGTTCGTAGCGCAGGTTTTCATAGGTAAAGAACGCATACCCCATAATGCCTGGCCGTGGGCTGTAAGAGGCGTCTACGGTGGCGCTCGCGATCCGGCTGTGTTTGAGACCGAACACAGTCTTTTTATAGTCATCTTGGATGTAGTTGCCGTCGAGGCCGAGGGTGATCTGGTCGTGAGGGAGAAAAGTGACCACCCCGCGGACCCAGTTCCGTTCTCGCTCCGCAAGATGAAATTTTCTCAAGCTGGGATGGTTCCCAAACCGCTCCTCAGGGGGCAATGTGGCCAGGAAAGCAGGCGTGTGGCTACTCAAAAATGCAGCATTGTCCGCGTAGTCCGAGCCATCGCGGAAGGCATGGGCATATTGGAGCCAGCCATTGACGAAATCAAAAGGTGTAGCCTGCACTTTGGTGCGTATGGTATGTTCCTGTACCTTATTTTTTTCCTGAAAATCCCGCTCTTGTTGCTCGAAATCATACCCCAGCATGAGCTTGGTGCGAGGGAGGAGACGGTAGCCTGCATCTAGGGAGACCTGGTGTTGCTCAAAGCTATAGGGCAGGTTGAGCCTAGCGTTAGCATTGGCAATCCCTGTGGGTTGAGGCTGGGCGTCACCGGCAATCCGGACATAAATATCCCGCGGGGTTTTGTTATCCCGTTCCTCAAAACGGTAATTGGCTTTGAAATCCAGCTTGGGTAAGGGACGGGAGGCAATCCCCAGGTCGATAAGAAAGGTGTCGATGCGCCCCTCTAGGGAGTTTCTTGGCAAGGGAGTGGTGACCGTAGCATTCAGGGCCGGCATGGCTGAAAAAGGCAGAAAGTTCTCATCCTGGGTCATTCGGCTATAGGCGAGGTTGGTTCTTATTCGCGTGGTTAACCCCAAATTATAACCCGCCGAAAAAGTCACCTGGTGAGCCTGATTATCGGGAGGCAGGGCGAACTGCCCAAAGCCGGAAGGAAAGCCGGTCGCAGGTGTCCAGGGCGCCCCCCGGCCCGCTTCTGAGTAGGGGTTTTGAAAATTCAGAGCCGCTTCGTCGTTATGGAATAGGGAGAGGGCATAAGTGAGTTGGAATTGGGCTTTTTTACCCAGGTATTCGAGGGAGAGGTTCAAACTATTGGTTTGATAGTCAATGGGTTCCGGGAGGATGACCGCCGAAGGGTTACCCCCGTTAATGCCGAAAGCGCCAGCAATCGTGTCTAGGCCATCCTTACGCTCATGGTGAAAGTCGGCCTTTAAGGCCCAGTCTTTGGCCAGGTGCCAGGTCAGTCCCCCGCCAAATTTTTGCCGTTCGGTTTCTATCTCCAAGAATTTCAAACTTTCCCCTAAGGCAGTCATGCCCTGGGTCGTGGGAGCGCCGACCCACCCCTCTGATAGAGTCAATTGCCCACTGCCAATCCCGTTGTAAGGCGTTTGGGCTTTATCAGAGGGAAATCCAGCTTGGAAGTGGGGAATCTGGTCATAATCCAAAAACAGTTCGTAGCGACCCTGGTCTCCGTAAGCTAGAGAGAGGGATCGATAGTCAAGGCCCAGGTTCAGACCTGATACCTCGAAGTAGTGAGCACGGCCACTGTCGTAAGCATCCCGTCCTTGGAGCCTGAAATTGGCGATGGCAAAGGGTCCTTCTTCTACCAGCCCTGTATACTCACCGAACTTGAAGGAATTTTCGCTGTTATAGCCAATTCCCACTTCCACTTCGCCCCTATAAAGGAGAGCCGGTGTTTTCTCTTTGAATTTCTCTAGCGCAAATCCTTCCTCTTGGGCAGCCGTTTCCATCATGAACAAGTAGGGGGTCCATAGGGCCAAGTACACCAGACTTTTTCTACGCTTCACTGGAGTGCCCTCTGTCTTCAAACCTCAAAACGAAGCTGCCTCTCCCCTATAGGCTAGCGCATTAACCGAACCCCGGAAGGATGGTTTGAACCATGGACCTGGGCGTGGCAGTTCAAGCACCCCTTCAACAAGAGCCGATCCGCCACTCCCCTTGGTGGGACGCCCGTGCCACTATAAAGGGTGCTGGGATGAAAGGCTTCCATATGACATTGCTGGCAGAGCCAAGGGGTTCTGACCTTGAGTAACCTGGGCTGAGTAGTGCCATGGGGGGCATGGCAGTGGCGACAATCTTCTCGCACTGGGGCATGCTCCCATAGAAAAGGTCCCCGCTTTTCAGGATGGCAGAGGTAGCAGGTTTCATTGACCGTCGCCTTGAGCAATAGTTTGGGTCCAAAGGAACCATGGGGATTATGGCAGTCGCTACAGGCCACCTTGCCTTCCTCGATGGGGTGGTGTGAAAAGCGACGGACCTGAGCCCTTTGGGGGCCGTGGCAGTCATAACAAACTTCTGGCTGGGACGCCTTAATCTGCACCTTGTCCTGCCAAGCGTGTATCTGGTGGCAGGCGGCGCAGGCCACATCGGCAAATTGATGCGAGCTTCCCTGCCAGTTTATTCTTTCTCCTCCCTCATGGCAGTTGAGGCAAACTTGGTTCTGCTCGGCGACTGAGGTTGGCGAGTGGGGGCCAAATCGGACTGGAATCGTTTCCTTCCGAGGGCTTTTAAGGTGTTCAGTGCCGGGTCCATGGCAGCTTTCACAGCCATGGGCAGCAAAAGGGGTTCGTGGATCGGCTTGTTGTGCATGGGGCGTTTGCAAAATCACAGTCACCGACGGATTTTGGTGGCAGCCGGTACAGGACTCTACGCCGCGCTCGGTATACTGGGCCTTGGGGAGGTTGGCGCTCGGCGCTTCTTCCGCTATAGCGATTTGAGCAATTATTAAACTAACTAGTAATGCTCGCAATACGCTGGTAGCCACGGAAAGTAAGTGCATGGGGTATTTTCTCCAGCAGGATTGCCCTGGGACAATCAAAAAAATTTTTATTTTTTGTTATTGGGGATTGGTTAATTTATATCTAGTCGCTGATGAGCTTCTAATCAAGCTGCCAAATTAACAATTAAGGATTGTGGCATGATGATCAGCAGAGAACAGCAACGGTACTCCTGGCCGGTCTTCTCAATCAAAAAGGCCCGTGAGGCGACTCAAGTTTTGATGGGGGAAGGATTAATTCCTAGAGCACCAGAGCATTAACGGTAGTGATTTGGAAATAGAAGAACGAGATCCTTTGATTTGATAATGGAGGACCTTTGGCTTATACGAGCCAGCATGGACCACAGCCTTTGAGTTCATTGGAGGAAGCAATCTTGGCATTCGCTGCGACCGGAATTACTGGTTTCTGCTTGGGAGAAAGGAAACAGCAACATGGCGTACTTGCAGATTGGTTGAGAGTGGAAAAAAGATCCTTGAGCTCTCCATCAAAATTCCTAGGCCTGGTCCTCGAAAGGAGCGTAACGTCAAAACATTCACGGTTTTGGAAAAGCAATTATTAACCACTGAGTTAAATATGCAAGCCTCAATGCAATCAACGCGACATCCAAAGGCAGTTCAATTAACATTAGGCAGCCATCCCTATGGTGAGGAAATAAGAACCTGGGTTATAGAAACCCGGTTTTATACGCATATGCAGATCAGTCTCGATGCAGCTTATCGCTCTGAACCCCTTCAGATAGCAAAGTAAGCGTTTATGAGTTCTTGGGCGCAGGAGGAAGAGTTAGCTCCATTCCTACGCTTATGATGTTAGGGTCCTTAATCTTGTCCCGGTTGGCTTCATAGATAAGAGGCCATTGAGTGGGATCACCGTAGGCCCGCTCAGCGATGAGAGATAAGGTATCATCCTGCTGGACAATCACTGTCTTGGCTGCTGGAGATACTTCAGCCTGTTTCAGTTCTTCCTCTCCTTTCTCCACTCGTGGTGTAGCGGCTACCTCAGGCTGCTTGGGGGCAGGCACCGGCTCCCCATCAGGAGGTGTTGTTGCCACCGGAGCCCAGGGATGCAAGATTTGAAGGTAGACTACCAGTGTGTCCAGGTCTTCCGGCTTGAGTTCGCGATAGCGCTGTTTTCTCTCGCGAACGCCTTCCGGTAGCCGTTTCGCTACTTCTTTTGCACCGATGATCCACTTGCGGATCTCGTCCCCGGATCGGTGTGCACCTACATTGTCTAGTGGTGCGCGTGGATTACCGATACCAGCAATGCTGTGACAGAAGGCGCAGCCCTGAGCCTCGTAAACAGCTTTGCCGCGAGCGATGCGCTTAGCCAGGGTATTGGTGGAGGTAGGTGTTGTCGTGGGTGCAGGTACAGGCGCGGATGGGTTCTGAATCCACGCGAAGGTGAAGGCTAGCAGGAGGACAAATGCTGCCACCAGGGCAGCGATCCAATGTGCTAGTTGCTCGCGCATACCTTTTTCTACACTAGCTCAAATAGCTCAAAATGCACCTGGGCAAGGGGCACTCCGCTTCTATACAGGGTGCGTTGGACCGCTTCGCTCATGGGTTTGGGTCCGCACAAAAAATAGTGCAACTCACGATGGTTTTGCGGCAGCCTTCGTTGCAAGAGGGCGTCGGTAATTCGCCCCCGTTCGCCGGTCCACTCCGGCGGCGGCTTCTCGATCACATGTACCACTGAGATATTGAGGCGCTCCCTTAGATGTTCCAATTCATCTCGGAAGATGACGTTCTCCCAGTAGAGGTTGGCATAGATAAGGTGTAAGGGACGGGAGTCCCCTCGGTCCGCGAGCGTTCTCAGCATGCTCATTATCGGGGTAATGCCTATGCCTCCCGCAATGAACGCAAAGCCTACTGCCTGGGGGTACCTGTCCACGCTGAATACACCATAGGGACCATCCACATAGGCAATCTCCCCTGCTGTAACCTGGGGGATGGTGCGCGTGAAATCTCCCCGCGCCTTGATGGTGAACTCTAACCGCTTGCTTCGTTTGGCGCTGGAAGAGAACGAGAAAGGATGCTCCTCGAAGCGAAAGGGGGATCTCCCAAGGGTGAGCCAGGCGAACTGTCCTGGTTGGAAATTCATACCAGGGTGGCTTTCCGGTTCGAGCGCGACGGTCCAAGCCTGCCCCCGTTCGGGCCGGACTGCTATGACCCGGTAAGGTGCCCTTGATAGCAACCAAGGCTTGAGCACCCGTACGTAGCCGACCAGCCCTACCCAGAACAAGGTGTATGCTATCCACAACCATTGTTTCCAAGGTGCCCGAGTATAATAGCCTACGCCGGCGATGTGCACGACAGCCAAAATAAAGGCCAATGTGGCCAGTAGCGCATGCAGAATGCGCCAATACTTGTAATTGATCCCCAATGGCTTACGCCATAGGGAGGTCACGATTACCACGATAAAGAGCACGAAGGCGGTTCGTCCGGCGGTCATGTAACCGGGCGCCTGAAGCGGATTGAGTACTCCTAGCGCCGCAGGATAGGCAACCCACAAGATGGCGAAGTGGAGGAGGAGAAAACCCATGCCGATGATCGCCACTAGACGGTGGAAGTAGTAAATAATGTCTATTCCAAAAGGCGCAGTCGTCCGCCGAAAGCGGGCAGTGAGGGCAAATTGTATACCCATGATTGCCATGCCGCCGAACCCGAGCGCCATGGAAAAATCCCACCACAATCCGGCGCCAGGCGGCACCGGCCCGATTAGCAGGAGCGGTAAGGGGGCGGAAACGAGAACTAGGTAGATACCAATCCACAGGAGAGCGCGGGCAAGGGTTTTCATAAGAATGGGATCGCTAAGATGACACGCCTTGTGAAAGTCAGGGACATGATCTATTGTGGCTGAAGCGGAACTACAGCTATGTTTAGGTCTGCTGCCAGATTTTTTCTATACCTGGCCGGTGGTAACTTTCAACCGTGAGACGGTACTTTTCTACAGGCGCCGTATTCATTCATCTCTCCCGCGCAAATTCTTACAATTTCTTCAGAAAAATGTCAGTACAAAGTCCAGCATTGCTGGGTTAACTGGTTCGCAAACGCCGCCTGGCCAAGATAAGCGAAACGCTCACTGAAATAAGCAGGGCGGCTAGGGTGAGCTCGAGTAATAAGAAGGCGCTAATCTTGAAATAGGCAAATGCCGGGTGGACGAAGCGCACTAGCCAACCGCCGGCTTCATTAGCCACTGCGGCAAAAAAGGTCAGGCCGGAGAGCCAAATTTTGAGAGAAGCGGGAAGTTCCGTAAACAGCATCAGATGAGCTAAGGTGAGCACCAGAATACCCATGGAAAAAAGATGGAAGTGGGACACCTCTAGCAAGCTTTGGTAGCTAATGGGTCGGGTGAAGTCTTCTTCCGAGCCCAAGTAATAATCCACTACAGAGCTAGGCGTTAAACCCATTTGGTGGAAATACATCAATCCATTGCTGACCCAAAGGAGAGCAATGTAGCCCAGGAAAAGCAGGATAAGGGTATTTAATAGGGCACGGCGGCGGTGGTCTCTAGGGGCAAAAAAACGCATAGGTATTCCTCCCTCTCCTCTGCAATGCTCAGTCGAAGTGGTGCAGGTCCGCTGTTCTTCCTGTCTGCCCCCTTTCTCTAGAAGGATTGTCCTGTAAGTTGGTAATACTGGGCTTCAACCCAGCGTTGCACATTAGGATGAGGGAGCGGCGGCTGGCCAAAGTGGAAAGTCAGCCCCTTAAGATCGTTTCGGATTGCCCCCTCGATTCCCCCTGCAGAAAGCAACACAGGAATGACTACGGCTTTGCCATGGTAGCTCGCCTCCTGAGCAGCGGTGCGGAAAGCTTCCCGGGCTCTAGCCCTGATCGCCTCCGGGGCATCGGTTCTATGGGTGAGGTAACGCACCTCGTGGAACCTCCCCTGGCGATGAAGGTAATGGGCATGGGTAGCAAGGTCTTCGAGCCAACGACGGTTCTCTTCCTCGGTATTAGGGCCATGGGCGATCAGAATGACCGTGGTCTTTTCGGGTGATGTCCCCATCGCCAAGGCCCGCTCTAAGAGGATTTCGCTAACGAGTGGGTGATCATCCATGGCTTTGCCGAAGGCCACTTCAGTGGGAAATTTTTCATTGAGTTGCTCGGCCAACCGTGCCACGTTCTTATTCCACAGAGTGCTCCGCTGACTGGGTTCGGGTTCTACGCCATGGGCGAGGAGCAGAAGTCCCCCGTGTTCTTGCGCAGGCGTTGCAGCACTGCAGAACAGAAGAACCAGAAAAAGCCAACAATGTATTGTTTTCTGTATCATGTTTTGTCTTCAGGTCCAGAATGATCCACCCAGAGCCTCAAGAGCTGGCGGCCGATGGCCGACAAGGGAGAGCCTAGGTAACCAAAATTAAACAGGTGTGTCTACTGACAATCTTCTGAATCTGCCCCAAAATGGAACCTCCTTAGTTATTAAGTTAAGTGCAAATGAGAAGAACTTCTAGCAGCATTTACAAAAAGGGACAGCTTTGCGCTTGATTCATTTGGACGGAAAGTCCAATCAATACTACGCTGTTAAGAGGGACTCCAAAGAGTAAAGATTGGTATCAAAATTTCTTCAACAGAGATCCTTCTGATGTGGCTCAAAGTCCCTTCATGTCCATGGGCTTCCCAAAAGGATACGCTTTCGCGTGCCCCAGTTGAGCATGCCTCACTGCAAGGGAGCGGCGTTAGAATCATATTTGTTAGCCAGCGCTGGGGTAGAACGAGTCCGGGCAAATGACTATGCCCACAGTTCGGTTTGGTCCGGCATGGTCATCGAAGAAGGCCATCCCAAAATCAAAGTAACCTGGGTGGGGGATCAAACCACCACGGTCCACATCACCCGCTCTCTTCGCCGCCGCTCTCCTCAATGGGGCAACGATTGCCGGAACTGCTGCGGCCCATGAAGCAACGCCCGAATGGATAGTTCAAATACCTCAAAGGGCTATTTTGGCTCGCCGAACCGTCCTTATCCTTACTGGAAACCCAGAGATTACTATTAACTCACTCAAATCGCGACCTCTACAATGAAAAATCTCAATCTTATGTTTATCGGTAAGCTAGCACAACTCGTTGAAGTCAATGTGCAAACGATACGTTACTATGAACGAATAGGTTTGTTGCCTCCACCCACGCGCACGAAAAATGGCTATCGCGTTTATAACGAAAAGGCATTAAACCGCTTGCGGTTTATCAAGCAGGCGCAAGCTTTAGGTTTTTCACTGGCTGAAATCAAGACAATATTGGCGCTGTCCACTACAGGCCAATGCCCTTGTCCTCAGGTACGCCAATTTGCTAAAGCAAAATTGTGGGAAGTAGACCAAAAACTTAAAGAATTGTTTACCTATCGTCAAACCTTAGCTGGATTGATCAGACATTGGGACAGGACGCCGGACAAGGCGTCGGACGAAGTGGTGTGTACTCTCATCGAATCTTCTGATGAGAGGGCAGAGAAGCCTAAAAGCTAAAAACTCCTGATCCCCCGCATCAATGGAATTTCACTTGATGCGCTACCCCCCCTCACCGAAACTAACCCTCCTCCCACTTGATTCTCTAATTCGCGTTTATTCGCGGCTAAACATATAAATCTATAAATCCGTTTCCAAATCCCTGCGTAAAGAAATCATCCTTGACCCTATACCTAGATATAAGGTCTAGATTAGGCCAAAGTTCGGAAAAGTGGGTCTTTGGATAGGAGAAACAGGTATCACCTATGAAACAAGCAGTCCTTATTTTTTTAGGGGTATTTCTGCTGGGAGCAGGGGCTTTGGCCAGTGAAACGACCTATCACCTTAAGGTCGATGGCATCAGCTGTCCCTTTTGCGCCTATGGGATTGAGAAGGCGTTTTCTCAGCTTGAGGGCATCAAAATTGCTCAAACGGATTTGGAGAAGGGGGTGGTGGTAGTCACCATGGAAGAGGGTAAAAGCCTGGATGAAGCTACAGCCCGCAAAGTGGTCGTCAAGACTGGATTTACGCTGCGAGGATTTAAAAAGGTCCCTAAGCCCTAGCCTCCCTCTGGAAAACAGAAAAGACGCTGCGATGGATAAAGCGAAACTTAGCCTGTTCTCCGCCGCGTTAGGGGGATTAAGTAGCCTCGTACCGCCGGTCGCTGCTGCCCCGACCACCTTCAATACCGCCTTGCCCGTCAGCCAGGGAGAAGTACTGCTACGGGCGCAAACGCAGTTTTTGCGGGCTAGCGAGGATCCTGGTCCTCTTGACCGGGAGCTTGAAGTTCTGGTTTTTCCTCTGGTGGGGGTTTATGGCCTGACGCCGCGATTAGCCCTGTTTGGTATCTTTCCCCTTTTGGATAAGGAGCTTGAGGTGAATACTCCTTTGGGCCGTCAAACCCGTGAGGTGAGTGGCCTGGGCGACAGCACCTTTCTAGCCCGTTACATCGTCTACTGGTGGGATGCACCGGGGGAGACCTTCCGCATTGCGCCCTTTGTTGGCCTGGAGGCCCCTATCGGAGAAGATGACGAGCGGGATGCGCTGGGGCGCCTGCCCCAGCCGCTGCAGCTCGGTTCTGGCTCCTGGGATCCCTTGGCTGGGGGGGTGCTGACCTGGCAAACATTAGAGTGGGAGTTTGACGCTTCGGTTTCCTATCAAGCTAACACAGAGGCCAATGAGTTCGAGTTCGGGGATGTGGCGCGTTTGGATATGTTGTATCAGCGGCGAGTGGGATCGTTTCATTGGCAAGGAGGTGTGCCCCATTTTCTTTATGCTGGGCTAGAAAGTAACCTGATTTGGCAGGATCGCAGCCAGATCGTCGGCCGGAATGACCCCAATTCAGGCGGGCTGACTTGGTTTTTAGCTCCGGGGCTGCAATATATCACCCGGCGCTTTGTGGTGGAGATGGCGGTACAAATCCCCGTGGTGCAGGATCTTAATGGCCAAGCCTTAGAAACGGACTTTAATGTTATTCTCAGCTTCCGCATGAATTTCTGAGTAGGGAAAGGAAAACGTAATGCGTATGCTCCGCCGATTATTCTTTGGCTTTGTACTCTTATTTCTGGTACTGGTGGGGGTCGGCTGGTGGCTATGGATTCCCGCCCCCCAGGAACCGCCCTATCGGTTGGTCGCCGTTTGGGGCGAAAAGGGAACAGGTCCGGGCCAGTTCAATGAGCCGACTGGGATTGCGGTTACCGAGACCGAGGTGTTTGTCGCCGATAGCCGTAATGCCCGAATCCAGGTCTTCGACTATGGCGGCCACTTCAAACGCCAATTGGGTGGCCGCGGCGAAGGTCCAGGACAGCTGGGTCGCCCTATGAATCTGGTTATTGCGGGTGATGAGCTTTATGTGGCTGATTACTGGAATGATCGGATCCAGGTATTCGGATTGGATGGCACGCCCCAGCGCGTCATCGGCCACAGCGGTTCTGGACCCGGGGAGTTCAATGCCCCTGGGGGAGTGGCCATTGCCCCCGACGGTGATCTTTATGTGGCCGATTTCTATAACCAACGGATTCAGCAGCTGCGTGCTGATGGAAGTTTTATTCAGCAGTGGGGTGAAACGAGTAATCCAGGCTGGCGAGCCGGTCAGTTCATCTACCCTACGGATGTGGCCCTCTCTCCAAAGGGAACCCTCTATGTGGCCGACGGTTATGCCGACCGGATCCAGGTATTTGCTCCGGATGGGACATTTTCCCATAAGTGGGGTGGGCCGTTGGCTATTAATCTATTTGGTCCCTTCAACGGTTGGTTCACCACCGTCACTTCCCTTACTGTCGGACCCCAAGGCCAGGTTTATGTGGCCGATTTCTACAATAACCGGATTCAAAAGTTCACCTCAGGGGGAAAATTTCTGACCGGTTTTGGCCTTAAAGATACTCCTCGCCACCGGCCAGGCACAGCCATCGCGGTGGTGGTAGCCCCCAAGGGGACGGTATTTGTGGCTGATTTCGCCAATAACCGGGTCCAGAAATGGCGTCCGCGAGATTGAAAGGCCAATTAGTTTTCTCCGTTTCCTCCTGATAGATCGATGAGCGATGAACACAAATACCTCGACACAGACAGCGTTGGCTGGAAATTCACCCCAGGCGAAAGATCTTGAGACCCTCCAAATCAAAATTGGGGGGATGTCTTGTTCCTTTTGTACTGAGACTATCCGCAAAGCCTTTCTCCAACTGGAAGGGGTAGAAAAAGTTCATATAGGCCTGTCTCACGAAGAAGCGCTCATCCGGTACGATCCGGCAAAGCAGTCTCCGGCTGAGCTACGTAATACCTTGCGTAGTTTGGGCTACACAGTCCGGGATCCGGACAAATTGCGCGCCTACGAGGAGCAGGAAGAAGAACTGCGCCAGGAGCGCCGGCGGCTGAGTTGGGCCGGGAGTTTTACCGGCATAGCGGCCGTGATCATGGTCCTCATGTGGTTAGGGTACCCCCAGTTCTGGTTTAAATGGCTCATGTTGGCCTTGGCACTAGGCACCGTCTTCGGACCGGGGAGGTATATCCTGAAGATGGCCTACCATGCCTTGCGGCGGGGCATTCTCAACCAACATGTTTTGCTTGAATTGGCTGCCTTTGCGGGTTTGGCCGGAGGATTTTTAGGGCTAATCGGCTTCTTGCTCCAGGTGCCTGCCTTTGAAGGGTTCCCCATTCCGGATTTTTTTGGGGTGGCGACCTTCGTCACCACTTACCATATTCTTTCCAGTTACACCGCCAAGCGGGTCAAGGCCCGCGCCTCCCTAAGCGTGCGTAAGTTATTAGCGCTGCAACCCGCTACCGCCTGGTTAATCCGGGACGGCGAAGAGATCGAGGTTTCCGTAGAGGAGATCCAGCCTGGAGATCGGGTTCGAGTGCGACCGGGAGAAAGTATTCCTGTTGATGGCCAGATCGTGGAGGGCGCCTCCGGCATTGATGAGAGCATCGTCACCGGCGAATCCCTCCCCGTGGAAAAGACAGTCGGCGAAGAAGTTATCGGGGGAGCGATTAATCAAACGGGAACCTTAGTCATCCAGGTTACGCGGGTGGGTGCGGAGAGCTTTCTGCAACAGGTGGCCCATTATATTGAAGAGGCCCGGGCCATGAAGCCGGGCCTGCTGCAGTTGGTGGATGTGGTGCTCATACCAATTTCATGTAATTTTGCATTGTATAAGTTCAGTCTAAACAATTGCTTGAAGCCTTAATAGATTGCACTCTTTGATTAAATTGGTATCAAATATTATGTCCCTGGGGTAGTGGCTTTTGGCTGGCTGGCCTTCCTTATTTGGACTGCAGGCGCCTGGGGGATGACTGGCGAGATGAACATGGCACGGGCCCTCTTTGCCACCCTGGCAGTCTTTGTGATGGGCTATCCCTGTGCTTTGGGGATGGCTACTCCGCTGGCCCTGATCCGCGGTGGGGGGGAGGCCGCCGAGAAGGGGATCCTCATGCGTTCGGGGGAGGCCTTTCAAATCCTCAAAGACATCCAGAAAATTGTTTTCGACAAGACCGGTACCCTCATGGTAGGGGAACCCCAAGTTGTCGATCTCGTGCCCCTTGGTGATCAGGATGGACAGACTCTGCTCCGCCTAGGTGCAGCGGTGGAAAAATCCTCTGAGCATCCGTTGGCCCGGGCTATTGTGGAGCGAGCCGAGGAAGAACAACTCAAGTTTCCCGAGGTCCGAGACTTCCAGGCCACTCCTGGCAAGGGAGCTCGGGCTTTAGTGGATGGCCGTCTGAGCTATGTGGGTAATTTACGTTTTTTGGAGGAGGAAGGGGTGGTGATCCAGGCGGGTTGGGACCAAGCTAAAGCCCTGGAGGAAGCTGGGAAGACGGTAGTGGGTATCGCTACAAGGGGGGATCTCATGGGCCTTATTGCCATCGCGGATCGGATCAAACCGGACGCAAAGGTCGCGGTTCGCCAACTAAAAGAGATAGGGATAGAACCGGTAATGATCACGGGCGATAATTGGCGTACGGCTCAGGCGGTGGCAGCGGAATTGGGGATCGACACGGTGCAGGCTGAGGTGTTGCCGGATCAAAAGGCCCAAGCGGTACGAAAGCTGCAAGCTCAGGGCACCCGGGTGGCGATGGTGGGGGACGGGATCAACGATGCCCCGGCTCTGATGCAGGCCGATGTGGGTATCGCCATCGGTGCCGGTACCGATATCGCCATCGAATCCTCAGATGTCATCTTGGTTGGTGAACGGTTGACAGCGGTGGTCGAGGTCTTTCATATTGGGCGTAGCGCCTACCGAAAAACTGCCCAGAACTTAATGTTGGCTTTTGCCTTCAACGGGGTCGGAGTGCCGGTAGCCACCACCGGTTGGGTGCATCCTGTGTGGGCCATGATCGCCATGGTGGCCAGTGTCTCTACGATCCTGCTCAATTCTTTCCTAGGCCGGTTACTTCCTAAGCCGAGGGAAGCCCAGTGCGAGCAATCTGAGGTGCACACGCTGGAACTCCACATTCCGTCGATGCATTGTGAAAGTTGCCTAAACGCTATTACCCAGGCTGTGACTCAATTCCCGGAAGTGCTAGAGGTCCAAGGCGATTTAAAAAAGAAAATCGTCTCCATTCGCTATCAGGAAGAT
Source organism: Nitrosococcus halophilus Nc 4 (assembly GCF_000024725.1). Taxonomy (NCBI): domain Bacteria; kingdom Pseudomonadati; phylum Pseudomonadota; class Gammaproteobacteria; order Chromatiales; family Chromatiaceae; genus Nitrosococcus; species Nitrosococcus halophilus. Next base: position 1,696,172 of record NC_013960.1, read on the forward strand.
CATGCCGCACCGGATCGGATTCGACGGGTTATCGATGAAGTTGGTTTTCCCGCAGGCTAATATAACTGCTATTTAACCCCACTATGGAAGACTGAAGATGAAAAAAGTTTTGAAATATCTCGGGCTTTTTCTCTTTTTGATGGTGGTAGGAATGGTTGCAGTAAGAATGAATTGGCTAGGGACAAATCAGGTGTTTCTTCCTACCGGTGAAAAAGTCAATCCGGAAGAATTACCCTCATCAGAAGTGCTAAGTGTGGTGGCAGAGCAGATGAATCAGGCGCTTCCCATAAAGGTAGGTAGGGGAATGGAGCTTCGAAGCGTCGAAGGAGTGCAGGGGGAATTAATCTATCATTACATTAAAGCAATCCCCTCTTCAGAGTCGTTCGATAGGAACCAATTTATTGAAGATTTGCGTCCCCTCGTGCTCAGGCGGGCTTGCAAGGATCAAGGAATGGCTATCTTTTTTACCCACGGAGTCCGTGCTCACTATGATTTTAGAGAGGAGGATGATCAACTCATCGGTGAAATCATCATCACTCCTAGGCAATGTGGTTACTAACTGTCTAAATGAATAAAAACACTCTCTCCTTCACAGGCCGGATGAGAGTTGTTCATCCCGGGTAGTTCCAACTGCCAGTAGGATAAAAGGGCCCATCCTCGAACCTCGCAGCCCAATTCTTCCAGCCAATCGGCCATAACCCGGTTGGAATTATGGACCAACGTATAGGGTTGGGGATGTTTGATACCAATTTCATGTAATTTTGCATTCTATAGATTTAGTCTAAACAATCACTTGAAGCCTCAATAAATTGCATTCTTTAACTAAATTGGTATGACAAATTTCATATCAAAATCTGGATTATAAACAAGGGAATTTAGGTTTTCCGAATAGAGGGTTTCCAATGCCGCTTGCAATTGTTCGACGGCTTTGGCCTCCACCGGGATTAGCAAGATCTGCTCGATACCTTCCTTGACTTGGCGCCAGATTGCCTGTGTGGTAGGGGGACCGGGGAGCTCCCGCCGTCCAAGTGCGGCGGGGGTCGGTTTCAATAGGGCGGCGGCTCCCTGTAGGAAACCAGTCTTTCCCCGCGCGTAATAATCCCAGTCGCCATAGGCATAACGCACCAAGCGGCCGTCCGCATGGCTGAGAACCAGGCTCGAATGCCGCCCATGATCCAGCAAAAAGACTCGGCGTTCTTCTTCCAGCGATTTCGGCGGGATCACGTGGGCCGCACACCCCTCGAGCAGCACGCTGATCAAAGCCGCTATCAGCGATTTTCTTTCTCCTTTTGAAAAAAGGGCTAGGTAAAGCGGCTCGCTTGATGGGGCTTTAGAGCCCCTTTTAAACACCTTAGAAATACCTCTTCCCTGTTTAACAAGAATTATAGGAAGCCGCCAATTCTGCTGGAAGCCCATTACCGTGTGCGTGAGTTCTCCGCCACCAGCAGCTATTAAGTGACGCCCCGCTTGCTCGTCGATGTTACGGGGTTTTTGTGCTGGTGCCGGCGTAGGAATATAATAGTATTACTTTATCGAGTAAGAAAAGACAAAGCATGCGTATCACGAGCAAAGGTCAAGCTACTGATATAGTCAGCGCAGTTTCCTGTAGGGCGGATAAGCATAGCGCATCCGCGTGTGACTAGCTGGTTTTTTTTGTCGGAGATCCAATGAGTCGTTATCGCCGTACTTATATTGAAGGCGGCTGCTATTTCTTTACTGTTGTTACCTGCCGCCGCCGCCCGCTATTTGCTTACCCTGAAACCGTGGCGTTGCTACGTTCGGCCTTTCGTAAAGTGATGACGGAAAGACCTTTCACTGTGGATGGGATCGTGGTTCTACCCGATCATCTACACTGTCTTTGGCTTTTACCGAAAGGCGACAGCGATTTCTCTAGCCGCTGGCGCGAAATTAAAAAACATGTCTCCCGGCGCTTCCCTGATTCTCGCAATCTTCGTAATGAAAAAACTATTTGGCAACGACGTTTCTGGGAGCATGCCATTCGAGATGAGCAGGATTGGCGGCGGCATATGGATTACATCCACTTTAACCCGGTAAAACATGGTTTGGCCTCGTCACCGCCAGAGTGGCCTTGGTCATCATTTCTTAAATGTGTGGAAAAAGGATGGGGACGTGATGAGCCCCTGCAAATCGCCAATATGGATTTAGAGTGACCAATGGTGGATGCGCTACGCTTATCCACCCTACAGGAACTAATCTTCATTTGTACTCAGCCGAATCGTTGTTGGAGAAAACTTGACTTGGCCATCACAGACGAAGGCATATAAGGATATCTTTTTGATTACCATAACGGGACAATTCAAAAGTTAAAAAGCCATTGTCAAGGAGCCAGTGTCCAGCAGGCTCAAAGCCGATTTCAAGAAGACGATTCATGAAGGTTAATATCTAAAGGATTGAAAAAATGTTGCGATGTCCGCCAATCCAGGCAAAAGGCGGGGAAGAGAACTGCTGTGGCTGAAGGGTAACTATCCAGGAATTTCTCTAGAAGATCAATTGCCCAGACTTCAGTAAAAGCCCAGTTCTTAATCATTATTATTATTCCATTGACGGCGATTGATGGCATAGTCGGCTATTCGGCCTATAAAGGGCAACCACAGCATTCCCGGCAACCAGGCGCAATGGCGGAGGTCGCGAAAAGTATGGATGCCGATGCCCATGGTTTCATGGCCCGCACGGGGCTGGTCGCGGTAGGTGCCGAGCAGACGATCCCACCAGGGCAGGTTGAAGCCGAAGTTAGAGTTGGTTTCATCGTCTTCCACGGAGTGATGCACGCGGTGCATGTCGGGGGTCACCAGGAACCAGCGTAGTATTTGGTCCAGCCGGGCGGGGAGGCGCACATTGCTATGATTAAACATGGAAGTGGCATTAAGCAAAATTTCAAAGAGGATGACGGCCACCACAGGGGAACCGAGCACCCCGATAGCAGCGAACTTGATTAGCATGGAAAGTACCATTTCCAGGGGATGGAAACGGACTCCAGTGGTGATGTCAAAGTCGAGATCGGCGTGATGTACGCGGTGGAGCCGCCATAAGGTGGGTACGGCATGGAACATGACGTGCTGGAGCCAAATGATGAAGTCCAATATCAGCACCGAAGCAGCTACAGCCAGCCAGAAGGGGGGAGAATAGTAATTAAACAGTCCCCAACCCTGCTCAATGGCAAACACTGCCATGCCTACCGCGGCGGCGGGGAATAGCCATCGCAAAAGGAGGGCGTTAAAGAACGTCAGTCCCAGGTTGTTCAACCACCGCACCGGTCTGGATACGGAGAGCTTGCGCCGGGGAGCCACCCGTTCCCACAGGGCCATGGTGCCGAAGACACCGAAGAAAAATCCCAGCCGAAGCAGTATTTCGTTTGAGAGGACAAACTCAGTTAAATCCATCTTCATTATCCTGTTTTGAAAAGTCGGAAGGGGAAGCTCGCTGGTGGTGATGCGCGCCCTCCCTAGGGGCATTTTTGGAGTGTTCCGATTCGCTCCCGGCGAATCGGTCAAGCCGCCTACCCTTCCAAATGGCATACACCGCTGGGAATACCACCAATACCATGGCTAGCGCCGAAATCACCCCCCCGATCATGGGGGCGGCGAGACGCTTCATCACATCCGCACCGGCGCCGGTGCTGAATAGAATGGGAGCCAACCCCATAAATGTCGTTATACCTGTCATCAGCACTGGGCGGATACGCCTTCCGGCACCTTCTTGGATGGCGGCGTTCAAGTCAGCCCGGGTTTTGAGTTGACCTTGGGCTTTCCCCTCACGATAGGTAAGGTCGAGATAGACCATCATCAGCAGACCCAGCTCCACCGCCAGCCCCGCCACAGCGATCAGGCCCACACCTACCGCCACGCTCAGTTTGTAATCGAGCCACCACAGCAACCAGAGGGCCCCTACCAGGGAAAAAGGCACGCTGAACAGGATGATCAGCGTTTCGGTGAGGGAGCCCCGGTGCAGGAATAACATGAAAAAGATCAAAAATACCGTCGCTGGCACCAGTATGGCGAGCTTGGCCTTGGCTCGCTCGAAGTATTTGAACTGGCCCGCCCAGGCCAACCGGTAGCCGGCCGGGATATCGACCTGCTCTGCGACTACCTGTTTGGCCAACGCCACATAGTCGGCAATGCCCATGTCCCCTTTCACATCCACGAACACGAATCCTACCAGTTGTCCATCTTCGCTACGGATCGAGGGTGGCCCAGTGCGGAAGGCGATGTCGGCCACTTGCGTGATGGGTACCTGGGTCCCGGTAGATGTCGGCACCAGCACCCGTTCCAGGGCCGTGAGGTTGTCGCGGTAGTCGCGGGCATAGCGCACCAAAATATTGTAGCGTTCGCGGCCTTCCACCGTCTGGGAAACCACGATGCCGCCTGCGGCAACCATCAATACCCGTTCCACATCGCCCACGTTGAGGCCAAATCGGGCCGCCGCTTCCCGGTTGATGGTGAAGTCCAAGAAATAGCCCCCCGTGGTGCGCTCGGCAAAAGCGCTGCGGGTATAGGGTCGGGTGCGCGGGTCTTGTTGCAGGGCCTTTTCGATGGCAACCGCCGTTTTCTCGATAGTCTTTAGATCCGGCCCAAAAACTTTAATCCCCAGGGCGGAGCGGATTCCGGTCGCCAGCATCTCGGTGCGGGTCTGGATAGGCATCCAGAAGATATTGGGCATCCCGGGAAAGCGCAGTTGTGCGTCCATTTCCTGGATCAAACCCTCCCAAGTCAAGCCTTTGCGCCACTGGTCTTTAGGCTTCAGGGTGATGACTGTCTCCACCATGGACAAGGGGGCCGGATCGGTAGGGCTGGTGGAGCGGCCGATCTTGCCGAAAACATGGTCGACCTCCGGGAATGCCTTGATGATCCGGTCCATGGTTTGTAGGGTCTGGGTCGCCTCGGTAATGGACATCCCGGGCAGGGCCGTGGGCATATAAAGGATAGAACCTTCATTGAGGGGCGGCATAAATTCGTGACCCAGGGAGCGAAATATCGGCACCGTCCCTACCAGTATCACCACCGCAATACCGACGACGGCCCAGCGCCACCGCACTGCAAGTCTGACTATCGGCCGGTAGGCGGCCACGAGCCACTGGTTGAGCTGGCTGCGGTCGGCCTGGATACGCCCGCGGATGAGCCACACGGCAAGGGCCGGCACTAGAGTCACCGACAGCAGCGCGGCGAAAGCCATGGAATAGGTCTTCGTAAACGCCAGGGGCTTGAACAGCCGCCCTTCCGTACCCTCCAAGGCGAACACGGGCAGGAAGGACACGGTGATAATGAGTAGCGAAAAGAAGATGCTTGGCCCCACCTCCTGCATGGCTTCGATGATCACTTGTATCCGTGACTTGGCCCTTTCCTCCGGGGGGGCATCCTCTTCCTGCCAGCGGTGCAAGCGCTTGTGAGTATTTTCAATCATCACGATGGCCGCATCCACCATGGCGCCGATGGCCACGGCGATGCCCCCTAGGGACATGATGTTGGCGGTGAGCCCCTGATAGGACATGGGAATGAAGGCCAGCAGCACCGCCACCGGCAGGGTGACAACGGCCACTAAGGTGGAACGCACATGGCGCAGGAAAACGACAATCACCAGGGAGACAATGAGCATCTCCTCGATCAAGGTCTTTTGCAGCGTGTCGATGGCCTGCTTGATGAGGGTGGCGCGGTCATACACCGGTACGATTTCCACGCCCTCGGGCAGGCCAGGCTGGATCTCGGCCAGGCGTTGTTTCACCCGCTCAATCACCGCCAGGGCATTCTCGCCGTAGCGCATCACCACGATGCCTCCCACGGTGATCCCTGCCCCGTCCAATTCGGCTTGGCCCCGTTGCAAGGCCGGCCCTAAGGCCACCGTACCGACTTCTGCAATAGTGATCGGTACGCCGTCCTTGGTGGTTTTGAGCACCACCTTTTCCAGGTCCGCGGTCGATTGGACATAGCCGCGGCCGCGGATGAACTGCTCGTGGCCCGCCACCTCTAGGATGCGACCGCCCACATCATTGTTAGAGTCGCGCACTGCCTCCACTACCCGCTTGAGGGGAATGCCCAAGGAGGCGAGCTTGTTGGGGTCCAGGCTGATTTGGTATTCCCGCTGGTAGCCGCCCACCGCCGCGACTTCCGCTACCCCCTCGACCGCTTCCAGGGCGTAACGCAGGTTGAAGTCTTGTAGGGAGCGCAATTTATCCAGGCTGTGTCGGCTGCCTGTATCCCGCAGGGCGTACTGATAGACCCAGCCGACCCCGGTGGCGTCCGGGCCTAAAGTCGGCGCGACCCCTTCAGGAAGATCCGCCGTCGCCGTGTTTAAGTATTCCAGCACTCGGGAGCGGGCCCAGTACATATCCACGCCCTCATCAAAGATGACATAGACGAAGGACAGCCCGAAGAAGCTTTGCCCGCGCACGTAGTTCACGCCCGGCGCGGCTAGCAGGGTGGTGGTGAGCGGATAGGTGATCTGGTCCTCCACCAGGTCCGGGCTGCGCCCGGGCCATTCGGTGAACACGATCACTTGCACGTCGGACAGATCGGGAATGGCGTCTAACGGCGCCTGAGTAAGCGCTCGGTAGCCTCCAAAAGCCAATGCGGTTATGGTGACCAGGATCAACAGCGGCCTACGAGCGCAATAACCGATCAAGCGTTGCAGCCCGCTAAGACCTGCGCCTTCTGGGGAGGGAGGCCCCGCCCCCTGGTGTTCATTTACCATTGTTGGATCCCCGCTTTCAGCCGGCTTTCGGCAGCGATGAGGAAGTTACCGGAAGTCACCACCCGGTCGCCGGACTCGAGGCCGCTAAGTATCTCCATGAGCCCATTCGCCTGTTGGCCGGTTTGCACCAGGCGCGGGGCCAGCCGTCCTCCGCCCAGATCCTCGAACACCACCCGAGTCTCACCGGCAATGATGACCGCTTCTTCCGGCACGGTAAGCCGTTGGCCGAGCTCGGCCTTGAGCTTGACTTCGGCATACATGTCGGGTTTGAGCACGCCATTGGGGTTGGCCAGGGTGATCCGGATGCGCCCGGTCCGGCTCTGGCCCTCCAGGTAGGGGTAGACATAGTCCACCACTCCTTGGAACCGCTGATCCGGCAGGTAGGGAAGATGGATCTCGGCCTTCATGCCTTCCCCCACTAAAGGCAACTCCGCCTCGTAAACTTCGGCCTCCACCCAGACCCGGGACAGATCCGCGATGCGCAGCAGGGTGGCGCCTGCTTGTTGCGCCGTCCCTTCCACTACGTTCTTTGCCACTACCGTACCGCTGCGTGGCGCATGAATAGGCACATAGTCATAGGGAACGTCGCGTCGTTCCAAGGCCGCAATCTCGCCGGGAGTCATGTCCCACAGGGAGAGGCGCTTGCGTGCCGCCTCCAGCAGCGCTTGGGTGACGTCGCTGCGCCCGGCGCGGCGCTTGATCTCTAGGTATTCCTGCTGGGCGGCGAGCAGTTCGGGCCCATAGACCGTGAACAAGGGTTGACCTTTTTGGACCTTGGCGCCCAAGTAGTTCACGTACAGCTTGCCAATCCAGGCGTCGAACTTGAGACTGACATCAGTGAGCCGTGTTTCATCATAAATCACCCGCCCCACGGCGCGGATAGTGCGCACCATCTCCACGAGCTTAGCTTCCGCGGTTTCCACCCCGATGAGTTGGCGGCGTCGAGCATCTAGGGTTACGGTGCCGGGTGGCGCCTCTTCCAGCGTCGCCTCGCCACTACCATCGATTCGCGTCGCGCCGGAGGTGAGCTGGAGGCCAGCACGCCCGGTCGCCATATCAAAGCTGATCTGACGATCCGCCATACCTGAAGCGCTAATGGCCAGCGTAAGCGGCCAGCTCCCCTCCATGGGCAGGTCGAAAGTGCCCTGGTACAAGCCCGGCTCGATTTCCTGCATCTCCGCCGGGGCCTGCATGGCGGGCATGGCGCCCATGGCGGGCATTTCGGCTACGGCGCGGATTTGGGCGCCGCTGACAGGGTTGCCTTTCCTATCTTCAAGCACCACTTTAAGCCGGTTTTCTCCCACCTGGGGCGCCGCTGGTTCTACTGCCACGCCAACTCGGAACGGGCCTGAGCGGTAGGTGGGCTGACCGATTCCCCGGGAGCGAATCGGGACATCCGAGCCCGTCCGTTCTGGTGGGGTCGCGTCGGGCGGTGGGGAAGGCGGGAGTTGCCATCCGATGACTATGCCTAGGGCTAGCAATGCCGCTCCAGCGATGAATAGAAGGATAAAGCGGGTCATGGGGTGAGCTCCTTGCTGGGCTGAGAGTGTACAGCGGGAGCTGAAAGGGGGTCGCTCAGCTGGTCGAAGGGAGCGCCGATCCAACGCTCCAGCTCGGCAAGCTGGCGTAAGTAATCGGCCCGTGCCCGGGCCAACCCCTCCTCTGTGCGTAGCTGCTGGCGCTCGGCATCAATGACATTAATAAATGGACCGGCGCCGGCCCGGTAGTCGGCACGGGCGGCGTCCAGGTTATCCTGGGCGAGGGGCGCCAGGCGGCGGAGATAGACTTTGATCACCGCTTCGGTCTCCTCAACCGCGGCGCGGCTGGCCTCCAGCTCACTGAGGAGCTGCGCCTCCCGGTCGGTGAGCCGCCAACGGGCCTGGCGAAGATTGGCGCGAGCGGCATCCAGGGCCGCTGACCGCTTGTGGCCGTAATCAAAGGGAAGATTGATTGAGAAGCCGAGGGTCCAACGCTTGTCCGGCTCATCCCAGAAGCTGTTGTAACCGGCCATGAGGCGAAAATCCGGGTAGAAGTCCTTCTCGGCCAGTCCGGCCTGGGCCTTCGCTCCAGCGATGCGGGCGCGAATACGGGCCAGTTCAGGGTGCGCGCGCAGCGCGGTTATTTGGAGTTGTTCTAGCCGGGGGAGCGGGCTCAGTTCGGGAAACCCGGCGGGCAGCGGCACGGGGGTTTGGGGTGGACGGTTGAGCAGGGCGTTGATACGGGCCTGGACTTCGCGTCGACGGCGCTCGAGGGTCACCGCCTCGGTCTCAAGCCGGGCCCGGGCCACTTCAGCCTGCAAGGCATCCTGTTGTCCCGCGCGCCCGGCCGCATACTGGATCTCGGCAATGCGCCGAAGTTCCTCTAGCAGCGTCTGGTGGTCCCGATTGATGGCCAACGCCCGGTGGACGTAGAACCATTCGGCGAAGAGGGTCTTGGCGGCTGCCGCGACTTGAAGGCGTAAGTTTTTTTCATCCTCGGAAACGGCTCGGGCTGTCTCCTGGGCTGCTTGCTTGCGCAGCGCCAGCTTGCCCGGCCAAGGTAGGGGTTGGCTGAGTTCCAGCCGCTGGTTGAGCCCCCGGGGACCGTCGAGTGTATCGGGTGCGGTGGAGTAGCTCAGTGCGGGATCGTCCAGGGCGCCGGCAGGGGCGATGCGGTACTCAGCGGCTTCAAGGGCGGCCTGCCGTGCTTTGAGGCCCGGATGGCGGGCGAGTACCGACTCCACCAATTGTGCCACTGTGATTTGTGGCCGTTCTGCGAAAGGATCAGGTTCGGCCGCAAACGCCTGAGTTCCCGCCATGGTCACTGCCGTCATCAAACCGAGCCCATAGGACACCAGGGCATTCTGAAACATGGAATATCTCCGGTATTCAAAGAAATGAAGACAGGCGCAGCCTGCATCGGCACGATTCTGCGCCTAGCTAAATAAGGGACCGGAGTTTTTTAATTACGCAAACGGCGGGTGAAAAGGTAAGTGCGAGTCCCAGGGAACCCGGAAGAGAAAGGGGGGATAGGGGGCGCAGTGAGAAGCAGCCTAGGTAAAGCCACCACAATTGCGGCGGGGGGAAGAATGCCAGGGGGAGGTTGAGGGCCGTCCAACAGCATTACGAGTAGCTGGGAGGAGGCGGGCGAGGGGGCGTGGAGGCCTGCTAATTGGGCCACGCTGACCTGGCAACAATCCGTCCCGGTGTGGCTCTCGGAGGCGCCGCATCCGCCTTTCATTTCGCAGCCATCCGCCACTGGCTGACCGCAGCAACAGACAAAGCGGGGCTTGTCGTCCATGAACGGGCAGGCAAAGATTTCCTGGGATTGGGTGATTAAGCCCATGAGCAGGAAGATCGCTGCCACCAGCCGGCGCAATAGAAGGCTGCGAAATGAACTCATGCGCTAAGTCTATGGGTAATCATGATCCCGAGCAAGCGCCGATGATTCCCAGTACTGAGATCTGACCCAATCGGGGATCGATGCTGGACTGCATGAGCCGCGAGGGGCCATGTGGAGATCCAAGATCACTAAGACCAGGGTCTGGCGGTCACTACTGCGGTAAAAGGTAATCCACGGCAATCTGCCTAAACTGAGTGCTTCCCTGTTGCTGGATTAATCCTTTTGCTCAATTTCCACTGCCAACTCGTGATGTAACTTCGCAAGTGCCCGGTTACTTTCTGCCGCAAATCTATCTGAGTTTTCTCCTCAGCGCAAGGATGTGCGGCGGCAGCCATCGAATACCTCCTTTGCCTCACCCGGCGCAGCAGGACAGTTGCTTCACGTCCTTGGTGAAAGTTTGCGCCGCAAGCTTCAACCCCTCGACCATGGTCAGGTAGGGAAACAACTGGTCGGCCAGTTCCTCCACAGTCATCCGCGTCCGGATGGCCAGTGCCGCTGCCTGGATGAGTTCGCCTGCTTCTGGAGTCACGGCCTGCACGCCAATCAGCCGCCGGCTGCCTTCCTCGATGACCAGCTTGATGAAGCCACGGGTATCGAAGTTAACGAGCGCCCGCGGCACGTTGTCTAGCGTAAGCAGGCGGCTGTCGGTCTCAATGCCATCGTGGTGTGCTTCCGCTTCGCTGTAGCCTACGGTGGCGACCTGCGGATCGGTGAACACCACCGCCGGCATGGCGGTCAGATCGAGGGCGGCTTCACCGCCGGTCATGTTAACCGCCGCGCGGGTGCCGGCCGCCGCCGCCACATAGACGAATTGCGGCTGGTCGGTGCAGTCACCGGCAGCGTAGATATGTGGGTTGCTGGTGCGCATCCCGGCGTCAACGACGATGGCGCCCTGCCCATTGACGGCCACACCCGCGGTTTCCAGTCCCAAGTCGCCCGTATTGGGCGCCCGGCCAGTGGCGACCAACAGTTTGTCGGCGCCCAGCGAGCCGTGCCTGGTGGTGAGCAGGAGTTCTCCGTCCCCTTGGGTCACCTGACTGGCCTGGGTGTGCTCCAGCACTTCGATGCCTTCGGCACGGAGAGCCGCCGTGAGCGCTTCCCCGATGGCCGGGTCTTCGCGGAAAAATAAGGTGCTGCGCGCCAGGATCGTCACTCGGCTGCCCAGCCGGGCGAAGGCTTGGGCCAGCTCCGCGGCGACCACCGAGGAGCCGATCACGGTTAGGCGCTCCGGTATTCTGTCGCTTGCGAGGGCCTCGGTAGAGGTCCAGTAGGGCGTGTCTTTCAGGCCGGGAATGGGCGGGATGGTGGGGCTCGCCCCAGTGGCGATCAGGCAGCGGTCGAAGGTCACCTCGCGCTCGCCGCCGTCATTTAGACGCACAGTGAGACGACGATCATTCTTGAATCGAGCTTCGCCGTGCAGCACGGTAATGGCCGGGTTGTCATCTAAAATGCTTTCGTACTTGGCCTGCCGCAATTCCTCTACGCGCCCCTGCTGCTGGGCCAGCAGCCGTTCGCGCAGGATCGCCGGCGGTGCTGCCGGGATACCGTCGTCAAACGGGCTTTGCCGGCGTAGCTGGGCGATGTGAGCCGCGCGAATCATGATCTTGGACGGCACGCAGCCCACATTGACGCAGGTGCCGCCCATGACGCCGCGCTCGATCAGTGTGACCCGCGCCCCCCGTTCGACGGCCTTGAGTGTCCCAGCCATGGCCGCCCCACCGCTACCCACCACCGCGATATCATTGCCTTCCTTTTTCTCGCAGCAATTATTGATGCGCGCCTGCCCTGGCGCGCCCCCTGGGGGCCTCCTTCGGAGGTCCCGATTCGCTCCCGGCGTATCGGTCATGGGGATTTCCTTGGAGTAGAGTTCTCGGGTTCACAGCACTCCGCGGCGCTCCGCCGCTGCCGCCAAAAGGCGTAGGCCGTAAGCCCAAGAAAGAAAGCCAGCGCCGGAAACAGGACATAATCAAGCCAGCCTACCCAGGCTGCGAGGCCCAGCGCTCCGAGCAGCAGCACCAGCACCGGCGTAAAGCAGCAAATAGCCGCAATGATTGAGCCGATGATTCCGGTACGCAGGAGTTGCCGGTTATTCATGGGCTTTCTCCCGGGAAAGACGAGACGGATAGCCTGCATGGGTGGTTGCCGCCGTCAGGGCGGAAAGAGTCGTCTTTTCGTCCTCGAATGTCACCCTCGCGGTTTTATTAGCAAGGGAGATTTCCACCTTCTGCACCCCGTCTAGGGCTTCTAGGGCCTTGCGAACCGTGACCGGGCAGAGGGCGCAGGTCATGTTCTCTACCTCAAGGGTGACGGTCTTTTCACCCGCCCAGGCCCCGGCAGTACTCAGCAAACCGACCATAAAAACCAGCACAATAACCCCGTGTTTCATTGTTTTCCCTCCTTACAGGAATAAGGGCCCAAGAAAATTGATGCCCAGCGTTGTCAGCACCAGCGCCGTAGCTATCCATAGCGCGGTTTTCAGCACCCGGTCAGAAGTGGGGCTAGCGCAGTAAGACCCTTCCTCACAGCGAACTTTAGGCTTCCAGTACACCTTCCAGAATCCGGCTCCCAAAAAGCCAAAGGTGGCCACCAGAAAGAAGGGCTGATAGGGTGCAAGCACCGTGAGATGACTGATCCAGGCACCGCTGACCCCCAGGGTCAGGAGCAGCAGGGGCAGAATGCAGCAGGAGGAGGCCAGCACTGCGCCGACCAAGCTACCGGTGACCAGTAATCTGTTTTGCCTCTTAGTTTGCTCCGGAGCCGGAGTCTCATTCCCCAGAATTTTCGGCAGGGATTTCGTACTCATTTTTTCACCTCTTTGAGTTTTAGCCTATAATCATGCTAATACCTGTAGCGACTACAGGTTCAAGGGATTTTTTCAAAATGGGCGGAAAGCAGGAAGAGTTGACCATTGGGAGCTTGTCCCGGCAGACCGGCGTCAATATCGAGACCATCCGCTATTACGAGCGCAGCGGTCTCATGCCGGAACCGCCCCGCAGCGAAGGCGGACATCGGCTTTACCGTCAGGAGCATCGGAAACGGCTGTTCTTCATCCGGCGCAGCCGGGAATTGGGTTTTTCCTTGGAGGAAATCCGGGCGCTGTTGGGGCTGGTTGAGGGTGGAGGTCCCGATTCGCCGGGAGCGAATCGGGACCTCCAAAGGAGGCCCGAAGGGGGCGCGCCAGGGGGGGCGCGCATCTACACCTGCGGTGAGGTTAAGGCGTTGACCGAGGGGCATTTGGCCGAGGTGCGAAAGAAAATCGCCGATCTGGGGAAGCTGGAAAGAACGTTAAAGGAAATCTCCTCCCGGTGCGAGGGAGGAACAGTGCCGAATTGTCCCATTATCGAAGCGCTGTCCAATGAGGATTCGTGAGATTTATTAGTTCCCCGGCGAAAGTTTTGAGGGGTTGATTTTTCTGGCCTCTTCGTGCGCACAGCGCACGCTACTTGTCGGCTCAAAGGGGCGGTTGAGCCACGCGAAACCAACCGCGCTTTCCTCACAATTTTTGCCGAGATTCTTTAATTAGCCGCGCGGCCCCCAGAGGATAAGGGCGGCGCCGATGAGGCAGATCATGGCCCCTAGGAGATCCCACTGATCCGGCTGTTGCTTCTCGATGACCCAGAGCCATGCCAGCGAGGCGGCAATATAGACACCCCCATACGCTGCGTAGGCACGGCCAGCAAAATCGCTGTCAATGCGGGTCAACAGGAAGGCAAATAGGGCCAGGCTACCCATGCCGGGAACCAGCCATCCCACCGATTTTCCGAGTCGGAGCCAGGCCCAGAAAGCAAAGCAACCGCCGATTTCAGCAAGGGCTGCTGCTACATAGTAGGCGATAGAGGTCATGCCGTTAAATTTTATCAGGTAGATGCCCGTTGACGGTTGTTTTCGGACTTTACTACACTGGCGTGGCTAATCTCTATCGGCAATTCGAGATAATATTCCTTAAGCAAAATCAATGTATCGTTTCCGCCGCTTAAAAGGATGGCTTAGCCTGTGGCTTATCGTCGCGGTGCTGGGACATTTCGGTTTAAGCCACCATGAGGCCTCTGCTTTTGTGCTTTGTTTTGGGGCAGACGGCCATGTGGCGGTGGAGCCTGCTGATCATGAACATGCCTTGCCCCATCCCAATGAGGTATCCCCCACGAAAGGGGGTGCTCATACTCATGGGCTAAAATTAGAGGAACGTCCTTGCCTCGATCTGCCCGTGGTTAACGGGGATCATGGCGCCCACAAGCCATTGAGCGGGCCGCAAAAGCCTTTGCTCGATGAAGGGCTTGCGGTGGCGATACTAGTCATCGCTATTATTCTCTTCCCTAAAGCGATAGCCACCCCGGTTTTTCCCCCTGCTCCCCCGATTGTTGATTCTAGACTGATTGCCCTTCGTAGCGTCGTCCTTCTGAATTAAATCCTTATCGCTGTTTTCTTGCGCCGCACTCGCCTAAAGGGGGTGCGTTGAGGCGCTGTCTTGTGTCCGCTATCTGTGGACGTTTCATAAGCGATGAAGATTTTTCAACATTTAAGCTTTGGACGATGAAAAGTAAAAGTATATTTACTGCACTTAGTGTGGTTTTGGTCGGGCTTGTTCTGGCCTGGCTTATCCTCCATGAGAAAGAAGAATTACCTAATGGGCATGCTGAACAGGAAGTCCATGGAGATCATAAAGCTGAGCATGAAAAACATGGGGGTCATGAGAGAGAGGGAAAGGAAGAGAGAATCGAGCTGAAGCCGGGAGCCATTGAAGAGGCGGGGATCGGTATCAAAGTGGCCGGTCCCGCTTTTATTAAAACGACCCTGTCCTTTCCTGGCGAAATTCAGTACAACCCTCGGCGGGTAGCCCATGTAGTGCCTCGAGTTAAAGGAGTAGTCATTGAGGTACGTAGGTTTCTGGGCGACAAGGTGAAGGATGGCGATATCCTGGCGGTGCTGGAAAGCCGGGAGTTGGCAGATTTGAAAAGCCAGTACTTGATTGCCCTTAAGGGGCTGGAGCTGGCTCAGGAGATCTTTGTGCGGGAGGAACGCCTGTGGAAAGAAAAGGTCTCCGCCGAGCAGGACTACCTCGTGGCTAAGAAAAATCTGGCCGAGGCCCAGGTTCTGGTGGATGCCGCCGCTCAAAAGCTCCATGCTCTGAGCTTCTCCAAGGCGGATTTACAGGCCATGGGTTCGGAGTCTGCAGCCCTTTTCAGCCGTTATGAATTGGAGGCTCCCTTCGCCGGGGAGGTGGTGGAAAAACACCTGGCGCTGGGGGAGGCCGTTACCGCCGAGGCGAAAGTCTATACCATCGCCGATCTGGCGACTGTCTGGGGTGAGATTACCGTCTATAGCAAAGACTTAAACCAGATTCAGCCAGGCCAGGAAGTAACGTTGAAAGCGACCGATATGGCGCTTTCCACAGAGGGCAAGGTGTTTTATATGGGACCGTTAGTGGGGCAGCAGACCCGTTCGGCCAAAGCCTATGTGGAGATTCCCAACCCCCAAGGGCGCTGGCGTCCGGGGATGTTCATCACCGTGGAGGTGGTGTTGGAGGAAAACAAGGTTCCGGTGGCGGTGATTGCCGAGGCGGTCCAAACCTATCAGGATCGCCCGGTAGTCTTCGTCCAGCACGGAAATTTTTTCGAACCCCGGTCGGTGGTACTAGGCAGAGGAAAGGGCCAATGGGTGGAGGTGCGCCAGGGACTCTCGGCGGGCGAGCGCTACGTCGCCAGCAACAGCTTCGTGCTCAAATCCGAGCTCGGTAAATCCGCCGCCACCCATCAGCATTAATTCAGGAAGGGAAGCCGTGTTTGAACGTTTATTAAGATTTTCTATTGAACATCGCCGATTGGTGATGCTGGCTACTTTGGGTTTGATCCTGCTGGGGGTTTACAACTTCCAACGCCTTCCCATCGATGCGGTCCCCGATATCACCAATATCCAGGTCCAGATCAATACCGCCGCGCCCGGCTACTCGCCCCTGGAGACGGAGCAGCTGATCACCTTTCCGGTAGAGTTGGCCATGTTGGGGGCTCCCCAGCTCAAGGAGACCCGTTCGATTTCCAAATACGGGCTCTCCCAGGTGACCGTGATCTTCGAGGAAGGCACGGATATCTATTTTGCTCGCCAGCAGATCAGCGAGCGTATCCAGCAGGTCAAGGGTGAGCTTCCCTCAGGAATTGAACCCCAGATGGGGCCTGTGGCCACAGGGCTGGGGGAAATTGTGCTCTGGACCATGGAAGCTGAACCCGAGGCGCGCCAGCCGGACGGCACCCCCGTGACCAGTACTTATTTGCGCACTTTGTTGGATTGGGTCATTCGTCCCCAACTTCTCACGCTCCCTGGGGTGACGGAAGTCAACAGCATTGGCGGTTACAAGAAGCAATACCATGTCACCCCGAGTCCCGAAAAGCTGATGGCCTATGGGTTGAGCTTTCAAGATCTCATTACGGCCCTGGTGGAAAATAACCAAATGAAGGGCGCTGGCTACATCGAGCGCCACGGGGAGCAGTTGCTGGTCCGGGTCCCGGGTCGGGTCTATACGCTGGAAGAAATCCGCAACATTCGCGTGGGGACCCATCAGGGAGTCCCCATTATCGTCAATGACGTAGCGAAGGTTTTATTGGGCAAAGAGCTGCGCACGGGCGGGGCCACCAAAGATGGCCAGGAAACCGTGCTGGGTACTGCTTTTATGCTCATGGGAGAAAACAGTCGCAGCGTGGCCCAGGCAGTAGGGGAGAAGCTACATGAGGCCAACCGTTCCCTGCCGGAAGGGGTGGAAGCCAAGCCCTTCTACGACCGAACCAACTTGGTGGACAAGGCTATCGTCACGGTACGAAACAATCTAGTGGAAGGGGCCGCCCTGGTCATCGCCGTGCTGTTTTTCCTACTAGGCAATATCCGAGCGGCCCTCATCACCGCCATGGTGATTCCCCTGTCTATGCTGTTTGCCATTACCGGGATGGTAGAGACGGGCGTGAGCGCCAACCTGCTGAGCTTAGGAGCCATCGATTTTGGCATCATCGTGGATGGCGCAGTAGTCATTGTGGAGAATAGCGTGCGCCATCTGGCGGAGGCTCAAAGGCGATTGCAGCGCCCCTTGACTCTGGCTGAGCGCCTCAAGGTGGTCTATGAATCTTCCGAAGAAGCCCGCCGGGCCATTCTGTTCGGGCAGATGATCATTATGGTGGTCTACGTTCCCATTTTCGCCCTCTCCGGGGTAGAGGGCAAAATGTTCCACCCCATGGCTCAAACGGTCATTATGGCGCTGCTCGGCGCCATGATTCTTTCCATTACTTTCGTCCCAGCCGCTGTAGCTTTGTTTATCGGCAGGCGGGTTTCGGAAAAGGAAAATCTCTTTATGAGATGGGCTAGAAAAGCCTATCTCCCCATCCTTAACTTTGCTTTGCATCACCGCACCTTGATGGTGACCTCTGCCGTGGTCATCGTAGCCTTGAGCGGATTGCTGGCGACCCGCTTGGGCACGGAGTTTGTGCCCAGCCTGGATGAAGGGGATATCGCTCTCCAGGTTTTGCGCACTCCAGGCACTGGCCTCAATCAGTCCATTGCCATGCAAAAGGAGGTGGAACAGGCCCTCAACACTTTTCCAGAAGTAGAAACGGTCGCGGCCCGGATTGGGACGGCGGAGGTGGCCACGGATGTCATGGGCCCCAATATCAGCGATACCTATATTATGCTTAAGCCCCAGGAGGAATGGCCCGACCCGGACCGGCCCAAGGAAGATCTCATCGAGGCCATGTCCCAGCGGATCGCCCGGCTTCCCGGCGCCAATTATGAGTTTACTCAGCCCATTGAGCTCCGTTTTAATGAGTTGCTTTCCGGGGTCAAAGCCGATGTGGCGGTCAAGGTCTTTGGCGATGATAGGTCGGTTTTGCTGGAGACGGCGGAACAGATCGCGACTGTCCTCAGAACCGTGCCGGGAGCCACCGATGTGCGGGTAGAGCAGGTCACGGGCCTGCCAGTGCTCACCGTGAACATAAAACGACCGGAGTTGGCTCGCTATGGGCTCAATGTGGCCGATATTCAGAGAATTGTGGAGGCGGCCATGGGGGGGGTGGCCACCGGCAAAGTCTACCAAGGGGATCGCCGCTTCGATTTGGTGGTGCGCCTGCCGGAGCAATATCGGGTGGATGTGGAGGCCTTAAGGCGTTTGCCTATCCTGCTTCCCCCAGACCATGAGGGTAGGGTTGTCGCCGCCCAGGCTGCGGCGCCCTCTTATATTCCCCTGAGTACGGTCGCTGAGGTGCAAGTTCGTCCGGGTCCTAACCAAATTAGCCGGGAGGATAGCAAGCGCCGGGTGACGACTACCTTCAATGTCCGTGGTCGGGACCTGGGTTCTGTGGTGGCGGAAGCCCAGGCTAAAATCCAGGTCCAGGTCAAAATCCCTCCGGGCTATTGGTTGGATTGGGGAGGGCAATTCGAACTGATGAGGGAGGCGGCGGAGCGCCTTTCCCTGGTGGTCCCCATCGCCCTGTTGCTCATCTTTATTTTTCTCTATAGCACCTTCGGTAACCTCAAAGATGGCTTGCTGGTCTTTACCGGCGTGCCCTTTGCCCTCACTGGTGGAGTGTTGGGCCTGTGGTTGCGGGAAATCCCTCTGTCCATCTCTGCTGGGGTAGGGTTTATTGCCCTCTCCGGGATAGCGGTGCTCAATGGCTTGGTGATGATCACATTCATCCGTTTGTTGCGCGGTCAGGGCTTGGCCCTGGAAGAGGCCATTCGCCAAGGGGCCCTCACCCGCCTACGCCCCGTGTTCATGACCGCTGTGACGGATGCCCTGGGCTTTGTGCCCATGGCCCTGGCCACCAGCACGGGCGCGGAAGTGCAACGGCCCTTGGCTACGGTGGTAATCGGGGGGATTATTTCCTCTACTCTGTTGACTCTCCTGGTGCTGCCGGTGCTTTACCGGCTATTCCATAAGAAGGATTAAGTATCTATGAATAAAATATGGGGGATGTTTAGGAGCGAGGGGGTAGTGCTTTGCAAACCCGTTTTTCCTCCCTGAAAAAAGGGTTTGTAGGGACATCCCTGTCCCCTGGCTCCACACCATCCCCTCGCTCTAATACCTCAAAACTTTTGTCGAGAAACTTATGAGAGATAGGGTGTTCATGGCTGACATATTAAGGCTGAAGGTATACCTGGACAACAGAGGAGTATTCCATGGCAAATTGCTGTGAAGATAAAAGCTGTGAGATCACCGTTATGCGCGAACGTCACGGACGTGTGCTGTGGGTCGTGCTCATTATTAATGCGGTCATGTTTCTTATCGAAGGTACGGCGGGTCTTATTGCTCACTCCACGTCATTGCTTGCCGATGCCCTAGACATGCTGGGCGATGCGCTGGTGTACGGGTTCAGTCTGTTTGTCGTGGCTCGCTCGGCACGCTGGCAGGCGAGTGCGGCTTTGGTGAAGGGAATCTTCATGCTTGCTTTTGGCCTTGGCGTGTTGGTCGAAGCCTTCTATAAGGTGTTTCATCCGATCATGCCGGGCGTGGAGACGATGGGCATCGTCGGTGCGATGGCGCTTGCGGCAAATCTTGTTTGTTTTTCCCTGCTCTACCGCCATCGGGATGATAATCTCAACATGAGTTCCACTTGGCTGTGCTCGCGAAATGACTTGATTGCCAATATCGGAGTATTGGCGGCCGCTGGCGGCAGTTTCTTGCTTGCCTCACGCTGGCCGGATATTATCGTCGGCGGGATGATTGCCGTTCTGTTCCTCAGTTCCTCCCTCAGTGTTTTGCGGCAATCCATTCGAGTACTGCGCATGCCGCCTGATTTATCTGCTCAAGAGGTAATCCCGTGGTTGCACACGTCGCAGGCAAAGGCTGATCTTGATGAGGCAATAGCTTGGGCAGAGGAACATCCGCCAGCGGAGACGGGTTTCGATGAGTTAGAGCGCAAGATTTGATGGTGAGGTCGGAAAAGAGGCCTGAAGCAATTCGGCTCGATCTTAATAATCCGGTAGCCCGTGTGGTTTGGGTAGGGCTTGTTCCCTAGAGGCCAACAAGAGGTATGGCCATGTTGGTGTTTGCCTACATTTCCGTTTTATCAAGCCGTCCAAGCCCTAAAGCCTACAGGGGGCTAGTTAAAATATCTTTAATATTTGAATCAAGAAGTTAAAATCCTTAGCAGAAATCCTATCCAAAGCTGGTATGGTAAGTGCACAAGAGTCATTGAGCCTAAGAGGCTCAGTCAATTGAGAAAATGCCTGTTCCAACCACCGAACAGGACTACAACGGGGGCCTTCGGGCCCCCATTTTTGACGGTTCGGAAAGCCCTAATGAGCTATAATGGTGCAGGAACGCTTAATTTGATGGCCGGGTTTATCCCTTCGATATTTTTAGCTGATTACTGAATAGAGAAGGCATGCCATACCGCATCGCCCAATTTCCCTTCATTCTGCTGGCGATTTATATGGCCCTTGTGCCAGCAGGAGTTTCGTCTGCTATTTGTGCCAATGAGACTCCGCAAGGGGGAGCAAACAGCCCTTTTATTGATGGGATTCAGCAAGCTACTTTAGTCAGCGAAAAATCCTTTTGTCCTAACAAAATGCCCTTAGGGAAGGGGTCCTGTAAGGAAAGTGTGAGGTGTCTTAGTCATCACTTCCAATGTAACCATCCCCTATGGTCTCTTCCTCAAGGTTTTATGGTGTCCTCCAAGAGGGTGATCACCCCATGGGCGCTGCCTCCCGGAGTCCTCTTCTCCCAATTCCAGCCGTTTCCCCCCTTCAGACCCCCTATTTTTGCTTGAGAAATTGATTCCTACCGGGGCGTAAAGGGTGAGGCCTTACCCACCCCTGCGGTGAACCGTTAAAGTTTTGAGAATACGGGGTCCTAGGAGCTCTAGCCTGAATGTGTGCTGGCCCATCTGCTGCCACATTGATGCGCGCCTTCCCTGGCACGCCCCCTGAGGGCCTCCTCCGGAGGTCCCGATTCGCTCCCGGCGAATCAGTCGGGTGGGCCAATATCCGTATAGGATCAGTGCACTTCCAGGAAATAAGGAGATGTTTAAGATTAAAAAATTTTTAGCCTATTTAATGGCAAATACATTCAGTAAGTGGGTGTTTCTATATGCCGGGGCAGGTGGGTTGTGGGCCTTTTCAATAGTAGCTTTAGCAGAATCAAATTTACCCGCCTTCAAAGGGATGGAGGATACGCCTCCTCCTTGGCATGCCTCCGGCGGGCATTCTTCGGATATCCCGAGTCCCTCCCAGCGCATGAG
The DNA here is from genome assembly GCF_000024725.1 of Nitrosococcus halophilus Nc 4. Classification (NCBI taxonomy): domain Bacteria; kingdom Pseudomonadati; phylum Pseudomonadota; class Gammaproteobacteria; order Chromatiales; family Chromatiaceae; genus Nitrosococcus; species Nitrosococcus halophilus. The sequence continues at coordinate 1,717,468 of NC_013960.1, forward strand.
TGAAGAACCCGCTGCAGTCCTTGGGAGGGAGGGAGCGGAGAGGGAGTTGGGTTTGCAAACCGCCATAGAGACGGCACTCCAGGACAATCCAGGCCTTGCAGAGATGCGGACCCGGGCTGAGGCCATGGCCGCCATTCCCTCCCAGGTGGGGACCCTGCCTGATCCGGTCATCAGTTTCAATGCCTTGAATCTCCCGGTTGATACCTTCGATCGCAGTCAGGAGGCCATGACCCAGTTGCAAGTTGGGATCAGCCAGGAGTTTCCCTTCCCCGGTAAGCTTGGGTTGCGGCAGAGTGCGGCGGAATATGAAGCTGCGGCTGCCCGCCATGATGTGCGTGAGATGCGGTTGCTGCTTACGCGTGATGTGAAGCAGACCTGGTGGAATTTGTTCTATTTGGACCAAGCCTTGGAAACAGTGAAGCGTAACCAGGAATTAATGCGCCAGTTTGTGGAAATTGCTCAAACCAAGTATCGGGTGGGGCAGGGTCTGCAACAGGATGTCCTGCTGGCCCAGGTGGAATTGTCCAAACTCTTGGATCTGGAAGTGCGGCTCACGGCCTTGCGCCGTACCGGGGAAGCGCGTCTGAATGCCCTCTTGAACTGGCCGACAGATAGTAAGCTGCGTCTTCCTCGGGGGGTGGAAACCGAATTACAACCCCTTGCGCCGGAGGAAACCTGGCAACGCCAGGCAGAGAAAAATCGGCCTTTGCTCGCGGCTGAGGAACAGCGGGTTGAAGCCGCCCGTGAACGTTTGGATTTAGCCCAAAAAGATTATTTCCCCGACTTTAAGCTGGGCGCGGCCTATGGCTTTCGCAGCGGAGATGACCCTTTGCGCCGAGAGCCCCGTGCCGATTTTGCCACCTTCATGCTCAGCATGAAGGTGCCTCTTTATTTCGGCCGCAAGCAAGCCAAGGCCGTGGACCAGCGTTCAAGTGAAGTGCTCCAACAAATCTTCGCCTTTCAAGATAGGCGGCAGCAAGTACGCCGGGAAATCTCTACCGCCCTGGCCGACTACCGGCAAGCCCGGGAGCAGTTTCTCCTGTTCAAAACGGGGATTATCCCCCAGGCGCGGCAAACAGTGGCCTCCATGCTGGCCGGGTTCCAGGTGAACAAGGTGGATTTTTTGAATTTGGTCAGTGCCCAGATCACCCTCTACAACTTCGAAACCGAGTACTGGAAGGTGTTAGCTGAGGCTTACCAGGCCCTAGCGGCTTTAAGCGCCGCCATTGGTGAGGAACAGATTAGATGAGTAAACAGACGGCGATGATTATCGCACTGGTCTCCTTAATCGCTCTGGCGGTGGGGGCGGGCGGCGGTTATTGGGTCGCTACCCAGTGGGCGCTGAAGAGGGCAGTGCCGGCCTCGGAGAAACCAGCTAAACAACCGCTCTTTTACCGCCATCCGATGAATCCGGAAATTACCTCACCGGTTCCGGCCAAGGATACCATGGGAATGGATTACGTCCCCGTTTACCCAGACGAAGAAGAGCGCGGCAAAGGGCCTGCGGGCATGGTGAAGATCGACCCGGTCACCGTGCAGAATATTGGGGTGCGGACCGCCACTGCGGAGCGCCGCACCCTAACCCGTATCATACGGGCGGTCGGGCGGGTCGATTACGATGAAGAACTCCTGGCACGGCCCCATCCTAAAACCGAGGGCTGGATCGAGAAACTGTTTGTTGACGAAACAGGCGCCAAGGTACAAAAAAATGAGCGGTTGCTCAGCCTCTATTCGCCGCAACTGGTGGCCACCCAGCAGGAATATCTCCTCGCCCTGCGTAATTTGGAGACCCTTAAGGCGAGTCCTTACCCGGATATTCGTCAAGGGGCGGAGGAATTGGTCCAGAGCGCCCGGGAACGGCTCCAATTATTGGATGTGCCGGAACATCAGATCCGCGAGCTGGAACAGGTTGAAAAGATCCAAAAAAATCTGCACATCCATTCCCCTTTCCATGGAGTGGTGCTCAACATTGGCGCCCGTGAAGGCCAATATGTGACGCCCCAAACGGAGCTCTATGTACTAGCCGATCTTTGCCAGGTGTGGGTTTATGTGGATGTTTATGAATATGAATTGCCTTGGGTCAAGGTGGGGGATGAGGCCGAGATGCGTGTCGCTGCCGTTCCCGGTCGAATTTTTCACGGTACGGTCGCTTATATTTATCCCTACCTAGAGAAACAAACCCGCACTGTCCAATTGCGTCTGGAATTTGATAATTCTGATCTACTGCTGAAGCCGGAGATGTTTGCCAATGTGACCATTCATGCCAGCAAGCAGGTGGATGCAGTGGTGGTGCCGGAGGCGGCCATTGTCCGCTCCGGCACCCGGGAGCAGGTGTTCGTCGTGCGTGGGCCCGGCAAATTTGAACCCCGGGAGGTGAAGATTGGGGTCTCCGCCGAGGGTTTCACCGAAATTTTGGAGGGACTCAAACCCGGTGAGGAGGTGGTGACCTCCAGTCAGTTTCTCATCGACTCCGAGTCCAAGCTGCGGGAGGCTACCGCCAAAATGAAAGAACCCAAATTAGGGGCGATAACCGCCGAAAAGCAGGAACAGAGCGCCGACAAAAATGACCCCGGGATAAAGGAAGGACCTGCCAGGGATAAGCATACCCCCCAGACCCATTCAGCCCCCTAGGAGGTAAGATGATTAAGTTTATTATCGATGCCTCCTTCCGGAATAAGTTTCTGGTGCTGATTGCCGCGCTGCTGCTGGTGGCCGTGGGTCTCTGGACCCTAAAAAACACCCCCCTGGATGCGATCCCGGACCTTTCCGATGTCCAGGTGATTGTGTTTACCGAATATCCGGGGCAGGCGCCCCAGGTGGTGGAAGATCAGGTCACGTATCCCCTGACTACCGCCATGTTGGCGGTGCCCTATGCCAAGGTGGTGCGGGGGTATTCCTTCTTCGGCCTTTCTTTTGTCTACATCATCTTCGAAGATGGCACCGACATGTACTGGGCCCGTTCCCGGGTGCTGGAGTACCTCAACTATGTCCGCGGCAGGCTCCCGGCGGGAATCAATCCTTCTTTAGGGCCCGATGCCACGGGGGTAGGCTGGGTCTACGAGTATGCTTTGGTGGATCGGAGTGGAAAACACGATCTGGCCCAATTGCGCACCATCCAGGACTGGTATCTGCGCTATCCGCTACAGACGGTCCCAGGCGTGGCTGAAGTGGCCTCCATCGGGGGATTTGTCAAGCAGTATCAGGTGGAGGTGGACCCTAACGCCTTGCTGGCTTACCACATCCCCCTCTCCAAGGTGAAGCAGGCCATCCAACGCTCCAATAAGGATGTGGGCGGACGCCTAGTGGAAATGGCTGAGACCGAATATATGGTTCGCGGTCTAGGCTATATCCAGTCCATTGAAGATATCAACAACATCCCGGTGGGGGTGGATAGGCAAGGCACGCCTATCCGTATCGCAGATGTGGCCCATGTCCACTTAGGGCCTGAGTTGCGCCGCGGCCTGGCCGAACTCAATGGGGAAGGGGAAGTGGCCGGTGGGGTGGTGGTCATGCGTTATGGGGAAAATGCCCTGGCCACTATCCAGCGGGTGCGGGCCAAGCTGGAGCAATTAAAGCAGGCGTTGCCGGAAGGGGTGGAAATCGTACCCGTGTACGATCGGGGTGCGCTTATCGAGCGGGCGGTGGACAGTCTCCAGGAGACCCTCCTTCAGGAGGTGATCATCGTCAGCCTCGTCCTTGGGCTCTTTCTATTCCATCTCCGTTCTTCTTTGGTGGCCATTTTGGCTTTGCCTATGGCGGTCCTCATCGCCTTTATTATCATGAAAGGGCAGGGACTCAACGCTAACATCATGTCTTTGGGGGGCATTGCCATTACCATCGGGGCCATGGTGGATGCCGCTGTCGTGATGATTGAAAATGCCCATAAGCATCTGGAGCGCGCCGCCCGGGACAAAGGTAGCCCCCTGACCCGCCATGAGCGCTGGGCGACAGTAGAGGTCGCCGCCAAAGAGGTGGGGCCGGCGCTATTTTTCTCCCTGGCCATCATGACCGTGTCTTATTTGGCCATCTTCACCCTCGAAGCTCAGGAAGGCAGGATGTTTAAGCCCCTGGCCTTCACCGCGACTTATACCATGGCGGCCGGGGCAGTTCTTGCCATTACTTTGGTTCCCTTGCTGATGGGGTATTTCATTCGGGGCAAGATCCTGCCGGAGAAAAAAAACCCGGCTAATCGTCTCCTGCATTTCCTGTTTGCGCCGGCAGTCCGTCAGGCTTTGCGTTTTCACAAAACTACACTGGTTATTGCTTTTATTTTACTTGGAGCGACCCTTTATCCAGTAGCTAAAACCGGCAGTGAGTTCATGCCGCCCCTGGATGAAGGGGATATTCTTTACATGCCTAGCGCCTATCCGGGCATCTCCATCACCAAAGCCAAGGAGGTGTTGCAGCAGACTGATAAGATCTTGAGCACTTTTCCCGAGGTCCATCGTGTCTTCGGCAAAGCGGGGCGGGCGGAGACCGCCACCGATCCGGCGCCCCTTTCCATGTTTGAGACCACAGTGCAGCTCAAGCCCAAGGAAGAATGGCCGGATCCCAGCAAAACGACCAAAGAATTGATGGATGAAATGGATGCCGCTATCCAGTTTCCAGGGATTACCAACGCCTGGACCATGCCCATCAAAACCCGGATTGATATGCTGTCTACGGGGATCAAAACCCCTGTGGGGATCAAGGTGAACGGACCGGATCTGGCGGTGTTGGAACAGGTGGCCGGCGACATCGAGCGGACGCTGAAGGGGCTTCCGGAGACCTTATCCGCTTTCGGGGATAAAGCCGCCGGGGGCTACTACTTGGATTTCGAGATTTCTCGCGAGGAGGCGGCCCGCTATGGGCTGACTATGGGGGATGTACAAGATGTGATCCAGACCGCCATTGGTGGCATGAAGGTGACGGAAACCGTAGAGGGGCTGGAACGTTATCCGGTGAATCTGCGCTATCCCCGGGAGCTGCGCGACAATCTGACCCAACTGAAACGAACTTTGATCCCCACCCCCACCGGCACCCAAATCCCTTTGTCTCAAGTGGCTGATCTCCGGTTACATCGAGGTCCGCCTGTGATCAAGAGCGAGAACTCCCGGCCTAATGCCTGGGTGTATGTGGATATCAAATCCTCGGATGTGGGGGGCTATGTGGCTAAAGCCAAGGAGGTGGTGCAGCGGGAAGTTGATATCCCACCCGGCTACACTTTGAGTTGGTCGGGTCAGTATGAGTACATGGCGCGGGCGGCCGAGCGGTTGCAGATTGTGGTGCCGTTGACCCTGTTGATAATTTTTTTGCTGCTGTACCTTAACTTCCGCAGTATTACTGAACCGCTGCTCGTGATGGGCTTTATTCCCTTCAACCTCATCGGTGGTTTCTGGTTGCTGTATTGGCTAGATTTCAATCTGTCTGTAGCGGTAGCGGTGGGATTCATTGCCTTGGCGGGTATGGGGGCTGAAACGGCGGTGCTAAAATTGACCTTTATCGACCAGGAACTGGCCCAGCGCCGTCAAGCCAAGCTAAAAAAGCGCCAGGAGGGAGAAAATGCGCCTCCTTCCTCCAAGGTTCTGCGCTTGTCGTCCAAGGAGATCATGTCGGCGGCTTATGCGGGGACGATGGGCCGGGTACGTCCTGTCTTCATGGCTGATTTTTCCACCATCGCCGGTCTCTTGCCTATCATGTGGAGCTCGGGCACCGGAGCCGAGACCATGCAACGAATTGCCGCCCCCCATGGTGGGTGGCTTGGTCAGCGTCATGATCATGAACCTGTTGGTATTGCCGGTGTTTTATGGGGTGATCTTGCAGGTTCAGGAAAGGTTTCGCGGAAGGTGAAAAGTGGATTTTGGAAAAAAACTAGTCTCCGAGCATTGTTTAGAAGTGCTTTAGTATTTTGCACTCTGAGGTTTATTCCCTGCTTGTGTAATGGATTGAGTTTAAACCTCAGGGATCGCTAGTTGTTGATGCTGCTTTTCTGCGCTCGATATGGTCGGCGATAAGAAAGGCATCCATGATTTCGAGTTTAACTTCCGTACCGATATCCAGGTCCTTGCTATATTTACGTTGAATAGCCTCCAGGTTAATGGGGTAAACTGTTCCGGTAACCGCCACTTCAGACTCAGTCTCTACCGTGAGACCGCTTTCAATTAAACTCGTCGGGATCACGACGACGATCTCATCATTGAAAAAGCCACCGCTTTCCAGCGTAAAGGTGCGTGGGGTCTGGGAAGCAAGGCTTTTTTTGATTTTACCTGCTACGGTGACGGTTTGACCGTGGTAGCGAGCGGCTTCATCCAGAAGTGATTCCACATTCTCTACAACCTGCGGTGCAGTATTCCCTTCTTGTCCAGTGGCTTGCGCCAAGCCTGGCACTGAAAAAGTTGTTAGTAAAATGGCAACTGTGATCGCTTGGGTCCCACTCCATAAGCGAGTTATTGATTTTACTAATTTAGTCATGCTTTTAAATATCTCGACAAAATTTTTATATTTATTGAAATATAATTGTTATTAAAACTTGTATAGAAGAGATTAAAAAGAAGTTCAAGAAAATATTACTCTAGAAGTTCAGGCGAAAGTTAATTGCTTTGGTTTGAAACTATATTAAAGATAAGATCGATTTTCTTTAGTGCCAAAAAAGATTAGCTCTAACGCATTAAAGTAAACAAAATTATCTAATTATCTATTGAAGTCGAGTGATATGCCTAATTAAAAGAATTTGGGATATTCAAGCCTTCAAATCTCCATAGCCTCACTTCGTTATCATTGAATACATAAACCTATATTCGCTATATGTTAAATCCATGAAACAAAGTCAAAATATTTTTTGTTTCTCTATATAAAAACCTCGACACCGCGAAGAAAATTTACTATTTAAGTTTTGGTGGAATCACTATGCTTTTATCTGGGTTTAAACTAACCAAAAGTATAAAAATTTTTTAAAAATGAAAAAATTTTGGATAAAACAAATAAGCAGGAGTGTGCCCAGGCAAGGGAGGAAAAAAAAGAGATGAAAGAACGCTTCCTGAGGGGGATATTGTGGATAGGCATGTTTAGTTTTACTAGTACTGTTTCCAGCGCTGGTGTTAACAACGAAAACCCCGTGGGTTGGGACCAACGGCTCAGGGTGGAAGCGGCCACGGATGTAAATCCGGATCCGAACATTGTTGAGGTCTATCTCACAGCGCAAGAGACGGAGGTAGAAGTTCTGCCTGGCGTAATGACCACCGTCTGGGCTTATAACGGCCAAGTGCCTGGACCACGGATCGAGGCCAATGTGGGCGACACACTCAATTTGTGAATTTATGGGGTCGTAAGACAAAACACCACGGGCTTACCCGTGGATGAATGCAATTAAATGTTACATAAAACAGCAGAGATGCTGGGATTTAGGTCAATTCCGTGAGGAGTTGTAATCGCTGCGAGGTAGCGGCGAACTCATATGACCACGGGTTTATCCGTGGATATCTATTTAAATTACGATAATCGACAATAACTAATTAAGGAGGGCTTATGGATAACAAAACGCATTTAGGAATTTTTACGGCAGCTTTATTTCTTCTTTTTGGAATATTTAACACACCTGTATTAGCCCATGAAAAAGAAAAAATTTTAATTTCTGAAACCACGATATTGAAGGGTCTGAGAGGAGGAGCACTTTTTCCTTATATTGATACTACGCCTAATAAAATAGTCCGTGCGCATATTGCATTAACTGATTCAACTGCTGTATGTGGGCAGGGTGGAACTCAACCAGACAATATCTCCTTGCTAGTAGGCGTCGCTGGCGGAGAGCTAGTTGCACCAACCTTAGAAAATACAGGAATTGGTGATATAAAACAGTGTGTGTTTCATCTTAGCATCGAGGCAGGCAAAGATAGCATTCCATCAGAAATCACGGACATTGTGGTAATCAATAACAGCCCTGCGCCTCTGAGTGGTTTTAATACCATCACGGTTTCGGCTACCGTAGAAGAAAATGACGAAGACCAACACCACCATGATGACACTCAATAAGATAAAGCCGAGATAAACCTCTAGCGGTAAAAATATTATTGGCTCGTTGTAGGCCTACCATAGGCATATTCAAAAATTGATTGAGATCCCAAGAGGAGAGGCAACATATGCCATTAATAACATTGAATAAGCATCGAGGATACGACCAGAAAGAGAACGCCAACCAAGAGAGATTATTAAGTAAAAGTAAATGGCTTTCACTATTCATACTGATCGCTGGTATGACGGTGGCATCAAGTACGATGGCGGCCGAAAAGCTTGCCAATCTTTTTACGTTTTGCAATATTGGAGATGTAAAATTAGGTTTGATTCACACCAAGATGGATAGGCTTGTCCTGGTTCCCTTGGAAAATCTTGAAGGTTATCCTGGCGGCCATTGTGAGCATACTTGGGTTTCTCCCGATGGCAAGACTGTCTATCTCAGTATTGATGCTGACCCATCCGCTAACCCACCTGTACCCGCCTCCGTGGTTGTTCTTGAAGTGAAAGATATTGATTGGGACATGCTTTGGGCTGATGTGGAGATTATTAATACGTTGACTTTGGCGCCGCCGCGCCGCCCGGCAGTTTTTCCCCCTGTGAGAGAGGTGGACCCCAGTCAGCCGATTGCCGGCTGGGTACTAGCAGACTTTACGCAGGCCCATGGTCCCACGTTCCTGCCCCATTCTAATTATACTTATATTACTCAATGGACCGACCAGCGGATATGGGTGATGAATACTCAAACCCATGAGTTTGCCGCGACCGATTTCCAAAACTTCGGACAAGTTAGTCGCCAGACTCATGGGGTGAATTTCAATCCTTCGGGAACTATAGGTCTTGGCACAGGCTATTTTTATGATAACGATAAAATCGATGTTTATGAAGCCAACAAGGAGACGGGCAATCTTCGCCATCGGGGGTCCATTCAATTAGGCGATAAGTTTGCCCATGCCGCCTTTACCCATTATACGGTTTGGTTAGACAATCGCTATGCGCTTACGGCGAGTATGCAGTTGTGGCCCACTTCCCTGACCCCACCGGGCGCTGAGATCATTGGACCGAGTGTATGGCTTTTGGATGTGTGGGAAGGCACTGCCAAGCAAATTATTGACACGGCGTTTTCCGCTGATGAAGCGGGCGTCTTTCTTTCCCCATCGGATTTAGGGGTTGCCGGCGGCAAGCTTTATTTAGCCGAAGAAGATTCCTTGGATGGCTCTTTCGGCAGCCTTGATGGTGGTTCTGTCTCCGTGTTCGATATCAGCGATATCCATGAACCAAAATTTATAAAACGCTTTAAGCCGGGATTGGATCCGGTGGAAGGCTTACCTGATGACTTTACAGTTGCCCATGGAATTGGGGTGACCCCGGGAGAAGATTCTGTGTATGTGACGAGCTATGTTTCCCACTACATCATCAAGATCGATACTATGACCGACGAAGTGGTGAAAGTTTTCGGCCCGGGAGATGGACTGGATGTTCCCCATGGTGGTTTTATCGCCGGTAGTACGCGCTAGTCTTCTCTAGACAGAAAAGGAAGAGAGCTCAAGGCCAGGGAGGGCCATTACAATCCTAAGCAAAAATACAGGTCAGTTTCTCCTTGTTTGCGCTGAGGACCATCTGAGGTTGTTTCCAGAGCAGGCGTGATTTTTTTCCCAATACGTTTTAAAAAAACTCTCCAGCAATCCGTCTTTTGCAAGCAAATACCTTCCGGTAGACACTTCATTGCTATATTCCCTCATAAAACTGATGATTACCAGCCTTCTTGTGGTAGCGATTGCAGAGATCGGCAAGCGCAGTTCTCTTTTTGGGGCAGTGCTGGCATCGATTCCTCTCGTATCAGTCCTGGGGATGATTTGGCTATACATTGATACTCATAATGCTAAGAAGGTGGCAGAGTTGGCCAGCAGCATCTTTTGGTTGACGCTCCCCTCACTGATCCTGTTTGTAAGCCTTCCCTTTCTTTTGCAGCACGGCGTCAACTTTTTCTTGAGCCTTGCTGTGTCCATAGGGCTTACGGTCGGCGGCTACTTTCTCACAGTATTTGTTCTGAGCAAATTTGGAATTGGACTGTAGAAGCTATATCCATGCACTATATTTTTAGTCATCCCCTCAATCGTTAAGGGAGGGAGATCGCGAAGGTTAAAGAAGGTAAGGAAGAGGACGGCCATGCCGCACACCGCACACCGCTCATCCCAGGAAGCACAGCGTCCCAAAAAGCAGACCCCGGAGGAGCATAAAGCCCATCACGACCGATTCGCCGGGAGCGAATCGGGACCTCCGCAGGAGGCCCGAAGGGGTCGCGCCAGGGAGGGCGCGCCTCAAGGCCACGACCACGCGACCATGGTCGCGGATTTTCGCCGCCGGTTTTGGATTTCCTTAATCCTGACATTCCCTATTCTGGCCCTCTCGCCCATGATCCAAGAGGCGCTGAACCTAAAGCAGATGCTCGCCTTTCCCGGATCCTTATACCTCTTATTTGGGTTGGCCAGTGGGGTCTTCTTTTATGGGGGTTGGCCTTTTATCAAAGGACTGTTTAATGAGCTGAAGCAGCGCCAGCCCGGGATGATGACCTTAATCTCCCTGGCGATCATGGTGGCCTATTTCTATTCGAGCGCGGTGGTCTTTGGGCTGTCGGGCAAGATCTTTTTCTGGGAACTGGCCACCCTGATTGATGTCATGTTGCTCGGTCACTGGATCGAGATGAAATCGGTGATGGGGGCCTCGGGTGCGCTGGAAGCGTTAGTGCGGTTAATGCCTACGGAAGCCCACCGCTTAAAGGGCGATAACACCACCGAGGAGGTCCCGGTCACGGAGCTTAAACCGGGCGATCGGGTGGTGGTCAAGCCGGGAGAGAAAGTCCCCACAGATGGTCTTATCGTTGAGGGCACCTCCAGCTTGAACGAAGCGATGTTGACTGGGGAATCCAAGCCGGTCACCCGCAGTGAAGGGGAAGAGGCCATCGGCGGCGCGCTTAATGGGGAAGGGGCGCTGGTGCTGGAGATCCAAAAGACGGGAGCTGAAACCTACCTCTCCCAAGTTATCGAAATGGTCCGCCAGGCCCAAGGTTCTCGTTCCCGCACCCAGGATTTAGCCAACCGCGCCGCCCAATGGCTGACCTATATTGCCCTCTCGGTGGGTGGGCTGACGCTCCTGGCCTGGTTTCTCCTGGGGGAATCCTTTGAATTTGCCTTAGAGCGGATGGTGACGGTGATGGTCATCACCTGCCCCCATGCGTTGGGATTGGCGGTGCCCTTGGTGGTGGCGGTGAGCACTTCCCTGGCTGCGCTCAATGGCCTATTAATCCGCAACCGGGCCTCCTTTGAACGAGCCCGGAATCTGCAGGCCATTGTCTTTGATAAGACCGGGACCCTCACCGAGGGTCGCTTTGGGGTTTCCGATGTCATCCCTCTGGCGGATTTAGATGAAAAAGCCCTATTACACTTGGCCGCCTCCCTAGAGCAACAGTCGGAGCACCCCATTGCCCAAGGAATTGTAGAGGCGGCTCAAGAAAAAGGCATCTCACTTAGCAAAATCAAGGCGTTTCAGAATTTGCCGGGGCGTGGCGCCCAGGCCGTGATTGAGAAACAGCAAATCAAGGTGGTCAGTCCCGGTTATCTCAAAGAGCAGGAACTGGAAGTCCAGGATGAGCGCCTGAGCGAAGTGGCGGCCCAAGGCAAGACCGTGGTTTATGTCCTCGGCGAGGGGAAAATCCTGGGGGCTATTGCGCTGGCGGATATTATCCGCGAGGAATCCTTTGAGGCCATTGCCCATCTCAAGGAAATGGGCATTCAGTGCATGATGCTGACGGGAGATAGCCGCGCCGTGGCTACCCATGTGGCCAAGGAGCTGGGATTAGATGATTATTTTGCCGAAGTGCTGCCCCATGAAAAGGCGGCCAAAATTCGCGAGGTAAAGTCCCGAGGATTGGTGGTGGCCATGGTGGGGGATGGGGTGAATGATGCCCCGGCCTTGGTAGAGGCTGATTTAGGAATTGCCATTGGCGCGGGGACTGACGTGGCCATCGAGTCCGCGGACATTGTCCTGGTCCGTAACGACCCCCGGGATGTGTCCGCCACATTGGGTTTATCTCGCGCCACTTACGGCAAGATGATTCAGAACTTGCTCTGGGCCACCGGCTACAACACAGTGGCTATTCCGCTGGCTGCTGGCGTTGCCTATCCTATTGGGTTGGTGCTCTCGCCGGCGGTAGGGGCAGCGCTCATGTCGGTGAGCACGGTCATTGTGGCCATCAATGCCAAGCTCCTGGAACGTTACCGAGCCAAGATGGGGGAGGAAAAAGAGGAGGAAGCCCCGCCCACCGCAGTCAAACCGGCGCCGGCGCCCGCAAGGGAGTCCAAATATCAATGGGTAGTGCCCGCGACAGTCATTTTTTTGATGGCTGCCGTGTTGGTCGGGGGTATTTTATGGGTGCAACTGGGCGGGAAAATAAAAGAGGAAACCCCCACCGTGGCAGAGGCGGAGAAAGAGACACCAGCAGCTCCCCAGCCTACCGAACCGCTACCCAGTGGTGAAACGAGCATCGCCAGGGCGCCCCCTAGTGAGGAGGTGGCGCCCCCACCGAAAAAGCCTGCAGAAGTGGCTCAGCCTCCCACACTACCAGAGAAGGCGCCTGAGAAACCTGAAGCCCCAGTAGAGAAAACCCCGGTGACTCCGCCCTCGGAACGTCCCCGTAAAAAGGTCGAAGAAGTCGCACCAGCACCTCCTTCCACACCGGCAGCCAAAGAAAAACCAGAGAAGGTCGAAGTGGCCCCGGCGACGCCGAAGACCGTAACCGTCCAATCGGGAGATACCCTCTCTCGGATTGCAGAGCGCATCTACGGCGATCCCATGCAGTGGCGTCTTATCTATGACGCCAATCGGGACCAGCTCGAGAACCCTGATCAGATAAGAGTGGGGATGAAACTTACCCTGCCTCCCTCCAGTAATGAATAAAAGAAGTTCTTTAGGGGCTTAAATAGGCGGACATTATGGCAGATTTCCAGGTGACCCAAATTGAAGATTATGCACCTTATATTGGTTCTGAAGCGGTAGAACGAATTGTCAGGAAGGCAGAGCGATTGCGGGACCTCCATGTGGTGAATGTCAACTCCACCTATTACGGCGGTGGGGTAGCGCAAATTCTCTCCTCTCAGACTCTACTGCTGAACCAACTGGGGATCAAAACTGGCTGGCGAGTGATTCAAGGACGGCCGGATTTTTTTAGTATCACTAAAAAAATGCACAATGCCCTGCAAGGGGGTGAAATCAACCTTACTGAACAGAAGAAGAAAATCTACCAGGAAGTGATTTACGAAAATGCCCTGCGCATGCATTTGGATCATGACATGGTTATTGTGCACGACCCCCAGCCTTTACCCCTGATTCAACATTTCCGCAAGAAGTGTCCTTGGATTTGGCGCTGCCATGTGGATCTCTCCCATCCGGACCCGGAACTTTGGCGCTACCTGGCTTCGTTTATTGAACGCTATGATGCTGCGGTTTTGAGTCTTGAAGACTATGCTCAGGCATTGTCTGTGCCACAGCGGTTTTTCATGCCGGCCATTGATCCCTTTTCCTCCACCAATCGGGAATTGATGGAGGAAGAGGCCCAGGAACGGTTAGATCATTACGATATCCCGACCGACCTGCCTTTGGTGGTCCAAGTGTCCCGCTTTGACCGCTGGAAGGACCCCCAAGGGGTGATTGATGCTTTTCGTCTCGCGCGTAAGGAAGTCGCCTGCACGCTGGTGCTGATTGGTAATGTGGCCACCGATGATCCGGAAGGTAAAGAGATCTTCGAATCCCTGTGCCGATGCGGCGATGACCGCATTTTTATTCTCTCTTGTCAGGACTCAGCACTGGTGAATGCGCTGCAAAGACGGGCCGCGGTGGTGTTGCAAAAATCTATCCGCGAAGGCTTTGGGTTGACTGTGACCGAAGCCATGTGGAAGGGGGCAGCGGTCATTGGGGGTAAGGTGGGGGGGATCCGTTATCAGATCCAGGATGGGGTCAACGGTTTTCTGGTCTCCTCTGTGGAAGAGGCAGCTCAGCGCATGGTGCAACTGGTCAAAGATGAAGCGTTGCAGCAGCGTCTAGGCGAAAAAGCACGGGAGACGGTGCGTGAGCAATTCCTGCTTACCCGTCTGGTGGAACAGTATCTGGATCTATTAGGCGCCTTTAAAGCCAGCTTTTTATTGAAAGATTAAGGTGGAAACCGATGAATAGGGCATGGTTTTCAGGCAACAGCTCAAATAGGAGCTTATTAAAGGAGATAATGTGATGAAAAGAAAGAGACCAACCTACACGGGGCTGGTACTGGGAATGGTGCTGGTAATGGCCTTTATCTTTGTACCTATGCTCACGCACAGCCAGGGACCTGGGATTGAGGACATCGAACAGGCAGTTGCCAACGCTCGAACCAAAGCTGACCATGAACGGTTAGCGGCCCATTACGAAGGGGAAGCCAAGCATTTAGGAAAGAAGTCGGAAGAACATCAAAAATTGGCCAAGGCCTATGAAAAAGTCACCGGTGTTTACCCTAAACGGAGCTATATGGCTCAGCATTGCAAAGCCTTAGCTCGCCGCTATAAGGAAGCGGCAGAAGACAACCGGGCACTGGCGAAGCTGCATCACGAGTTGGCAGCAGAAGTAGAACAAGAGGATTAGTCCGATACCCTATCCCAGCGTTTATGAGGAATGGTCTATGGCATTTATCTTTAGAAGTGGCAGCTTATGGTCCGTGATCCCGTTTGTTTGATGGCTTTAGATCCCCGAAATGCTCATTCAGCTACGGAATACCGAGGTCGGACTTATTATTTTTGCTCCTCAAATTGTCGGGATAAATTTCTAGCCGATCCGGCATTATTTGTAAATAAAGCCCCTGGGATGCGCATGACGGTGGGAGTAATGGGTTCGGCCACCTCTGAAGTGCCCCTTCCCCTGGAAGAAAAAGCCTATGCCCTGGGACAGGCTGTTGCCGCCCAGGGTTTTATCCTAATGACGGGTGCTTGTCCGGGGCTTCCCTATGCCTGTGCGCGGGGCGTCCATGACTATGGTGGGCTTTCGGTAGGCATTTCGCCAGCCCTCAGCCTGGATGAACATGTGCACAAATATTATTCCCCTTCTGATGCCTTTGATGTGCTGATCTACACGGGCAGTGGTCTTATGGGCCGCGAGGTGACCAATATCCGCTCTAGTGACGTGGTGATTATCCTGGGCGGCCGCTCCGGTACCCTGGGGGAGTTTGCTATTGCCTATGATGAGGGCAAATTAATCGGCGTGCTTGAAGGCAGTGGCGGCATTACCGAGCAACTTCCCTACATCGTGGCCAGTATGGGCGACAAAGACACAGGGGCTCGGTTAATTTATGACTCTAATCCGAAAACCCTAGTGCAACAGCTTTCAGAAGTCTATACCACCCACCATTTCAAACGGCCCTCCTGTTTTTGTGGGGAATTTGTGCCGGCTGGGGGATAGCAGGGGCTGTTCACTGGTTAGGCGAATTTAGGCTTGAATTGAGTTAGAAAAACGCCCTGGAGGAGAATGAAGATGGATATGAATGCAATACTTAGCATTGCTCGCCTGCTCAGTATACCTAATCCCGGACTCAATAAGGTCGAACTTGTCCGGTGCATTCAGCGTGCGGAGGGCAATATCGATTGTTTTGCCAGGGCGCGGGAAGGTGACTGCCATCAGTATGGTTGCCTGTGGCGGGAAGAGTGTTTGCCCCTGTCCAGGTCAGGTGGAGGTGCCTAGATCAAATCCGAGCACGCCAAGGCGCTGCAGGCAGGGCTGTATCCCAATCCCATTATCGGCTACCTCGGTGAGCTAATCGGTGTGAAAGGCACGGTAGGCGAGTTTCAAGGGGGCTTTATCCGCCAGGAAAGCTGCGCCTCAGCCGTGAAAAGTTTCAAGCCCGCGCCTCTGCAGCGGAGTTTCTCGCGTTGGCCCAGATGTGCCGAGTGATTAACGTTGCCCGGATTCAGTTCTACCGGACGTTAGGCGTGACTAGGATTGCTAATAAGTTTTGAGTTCTCTGGTTACTTTTTCAGGGGTCGTAGGGGAGACACCTAATGATGGGAGATATGGACCATTTCGGTTGGGGGATGGGTTTCGGTTGGTTGTTCATGCTGTTGTTCTGGATTTTGGTCATTCTAGGGGTAATCGCTTTGGTAAAGTGGCTGGTGAGCACTTCTTCAAACCGGGACCGGCGTGTTGGAAAGACTGCCTTGGAGATCTTGAAAGAGCGCTATGCGCGAGGTGAGATTGACCGGGAGGAATTCGAGCAGAAAAAGCGTGATCTCCAAGGTTAAATGCTGGCAGATGGGTACTAGCTGGAGGATCCTCGATTAATTTAAGAAGCAGTTGGAAAACCTTGGCGGATAGCAGTGGGTTCCACTGCGTTTCCCCCTACGGCTCCACGTTAGAACCTACCGACAGGGGCAAAGGAAAATAGATACGGGGAACAACCTAGATTCTGCTTTTAGCCGCGAATGCACGCAAATAAACGCTACTCAGTGGATTCTGGGAGCGTGCTGCCGCGGGCAGCACCATAAGATTCCGGCTGGGGAAACTTTCCGTCGTGAGTGATGGCCTAAAAGGAATGCTTAAGTTGAGGAAGTTTGCCATGGTTGCCATTCAAAGAACGCCTCCCGCCACAGATCCAAAGTTTCTTATCGAGGATTTTGAGCCTGCCTATATGGGGCTTTATCGACGGGGTGAACTTCAATCCCGGGTAGAGGCTGCCCTAAAGGAACTTGAAGACTGCTGTGTTTGCCCCCGTAATTGTCATGTGAATCGGCTTGAAAACCAGGCTCGAGTTTGCCATACCAGGCGGTACGCGGTGGTTTCAACCGTATTTCCCCACTTTGGCGAAGAGGATTGCCTGCGGGGTTGGAAGGGCTCTGGGACCCTCTTTTTTGGGTTGTGCAATTTGCGTTGCGTGTTCTGTCAAAACTGGGATATTTCCCAGCAAAGAGAGGGGCGGGAGTGTACGCCGGAGAAAATCGCAGACCACATGTTGACGCTTCAGGCACGGGGGTGCCACAACATCAATTTTGTGACCCCCGAACATGTGGCTCCCCAGGTGGTGGAAGCCATTGCCCTAGCGGTTCCCCGAGGGTTGCGCTTGCCGATTGTCTACAACACCAGTGCTTATGATGGCTTGGCCTCGTTACGGTTGCTTGAAGGTCTGGTGGATATTTATATGCCTGACTTTAAGTTCTGGAGCCGAGAAAGTGCGCGGCGGTTAGCTAAAGCCAAGGATTATCCGGAACGGGCCCGTGAGGCGATTCTGGAAATGCAGCGGCAAGTAGGTCCTCTCCGTTTTGGTCCTGATGGCCTAGCCCGCCGCGGCCTGCTGATGCGGCATTTGGTCATGCCTGGTCAGGAAGAGGAGGCCGAAGCGATCTTTGAGTGGTTAGCCCATGAGGTTTCCCCAGATACTTATGTAAACATCATGGATCAGTATTATCCCGCCTATCAGATTGGGGTTAAAAGTGCGAAGGGGAACTACTCTGATATTGAACGCAGGCCATTTTCCCGTGAAATTAAAGCAGCCTATGCTTCGGCACGTAATGGGGGTTTGTACCGGTTTGATGAACGGTGGTGATATTTCCAGCGAAGACTGGACGGGGGGTTTAGTTGGCTAGGTGAAGGGCTGTCGGGGCAAGGTAAAGTGGAACGTACCGCCTTTCCCAGGATTGGAAATTATCCATAATTGGCCTCCGTGGGCTTCGATGATGGACTTGCTGATTGACAGTCCTAGACCCATACCGTAGGGCTTGGTAGTGACGAAGGGTTGAAATAGCTGCTCCAGGATTTCCCTAGTAAGCCCCGGGCCACTGTCACGCACGGCCACTTCGATGGCACCGCTTGCGGTATGAGCGGTTCCAATGAATAACCTCCGTTGATGGGCTTCAATGTCGCTCATGGCTTCAAGGCTATTTTGGATCAAGTTGACCAAGACTTGTTGGAGTTGTAGGGGGTTGGCTTCAACGGGTGGTAGCCAATCCGCTAAATCAAGTCGTAGCTTAACTTTACGCTCCCGTATCTTGGCCTCTATAAGGTTTATTGTTTCGCCAATAAGCACATTGAGGTTCACGGGTATCCGTTGCCGCGTCGTTTTGCCCGTAAGATCCTTTAAACGGTGGGTGATTTTCCCGGCCCGCTGCCCTTGTTCTACTATTCGCTCCATGATTTTGATGAGTTTGGGGGTCCCTGCTTTTCCCGAGTGCAGCAGATTAAGGCAGGCTTCGCTATAAGAGACAATGGCAGCCAAGGGTTGATTGAGTTCATGGGCCAATCCCGCGGCCATCCCTCCCGCAAGACTGAGCCGCTCCATGTGCGCTAGTTTCGCTTGCATCTGGCGCTGCTTTTCTTCGGCTTGCTTCCGAGCAGTGATGTCCACGAGAACGTTCACCGCCCCGAGGAGTGTCCCTACCTCGTCGTAAATCGGGTTGGCGTGGGCTTCGACGGTGAGGCGGTGACCGTTTGGGCGCTCGATGATAATCTCGCGTCCGTTATATTCCCTCTCCGTGTAGAGTGCCAATGCCATCCAGCACTGGTTGTGATGAATCGGTGAGCCGTCAGGGGAAAATAGCTTAAAGGAGCCGCAGAACCGGTCTTCGGCATCGTTTAGTTTCGGCGCCCGACCCCAAAGTTCAACTGCACGCTGGTTGAAGTAAGTGATCAGACCATTAGGGTCGCACATGTAGGCACCTGCTGGTAGCTTCTCCAGCAAGTGCTGGAACTCTGCTGTTCCAGGTTGTTGAAGTTGCTCCCCTATACCGGATGGTGAGTGCAACATCCTTGGTGTTCTCTACTGCGAACCATTGAAGGTTGATATCCTTGCTAGGCGTTTCCGATTTGTGGAATTGCGCTTTGACTGGTCTCGATAACGCCGGCATCGATGCCGTGGTGTATGGGTGACGGGTTTACCTACTATACCATGGCTTGCATGAGCGAAAGTCAGTTTCAGATGAGGATCTGGCCTTTTTCCTTGAGACACCCTTATCCTGCCTTCCAGGTTAGCCTTGTATTGAGCCTAGGCTATTTTACCGTAAGATCAAGGTAGCTCACCTATCCCCGAAGGAGTACAAGGAAGTGCGACGCCCCCCTAGCGAGAGTGCGCAGCGCAGCGGAGCATCGAGCGCGAGGGCCGCATTACTTGCTGTCGTCGCCGTATTTGGTTCAGACAGCCGAAAGACTGTAGTCATAACCATCTCCCCTCTGTATTAGTTTGAAATTTTTCCAGTTGGCCGAGATCTTCCCGGCCTTGGCTTTCACATCAAAGGTGCCGCTAGCCCGAATGCTGGCCAGTATCCCAACATGATCGCCAGCGTACTTGCCTTGGGGTTGCGAGGGCCTGACGAGATCACCCGTTTGAAATCCCTTTACTCGCCTACACCGCCCCGCCTTGCCGCGAGGAAAGCCATATTTGTCGGTTCTGACGACTTGCCTTGTTCCGCGCCCCGTGGCTTTGATATGTAGCGCCCGATAACCTTCAGTTATTGTCACTTGCCCAGCGCTTTCGCCAACACATGCCGCGTCTATCCAATGGTCTTTGGTATAGCCTTGGCTGATCCTGTTTTTCTTGGTGCGCCCACCAGACCAAAAAGAAGTCGGCAATCCCACTGACTGAATAGTGCACCCGATGGCGTAGCGGGTAGCATTGACCGCCGCTGCATCTTTTAGAGGCAGCTTGGATTTGGACTGGATCTGGGTATATCCAAACTCGGCCGCCGTTTTGCTGTTCTTTTTTTTGTTGCAGGGCGCGCGGGCCAGGGTTAAATTAGATACCCGATTACTACCCCCCCTCGATCTCGGTATAATATGCTCAACCTCTAGCGGGATATCTTTCTTATTGCAATAAGCGCACTTCCTGTCCCACTTCTCTAGCAGATATTCGCGCACCTCATACCCCATCAACTCGCCCTGCTGATACTCAACGCCGTTAATTTCAGGGTTCTGAATTTTTTGAGTATCAAAGCGCACAGTTTCGATATGACATTCTGAAATGGGAACTCTATCTAGCAGACGATTAAACCAGCTCGAAACGTTTTCAACCCGCGAGTTTAGCGATGGCGGCAGCCAACCCTTCGGTTTTGTTCTGTTTAGAAATCGTGGCGCACGATAGCGGGTCTTTCTGCCTCTACGACCTCGGCGCAAACTACGACGACTAGCCAGCCGCTCACGGATGGCGTACCCGCGATGGGTAAGATTGGCGGCCCATAACACCACGCGCCCCTGTTGAGGAAAATTCCCAACTAAAGCCAGCCCGGTTATTTTGCTGCCCGGATCAACCTTAAATTCAACCGGCTGCGGGTTGGGATCAACCCTATATTTCAGGATGATCGTAAATGGCTGCATCCGATAAACCGCGGCCTTCCCGTCTCGCAACAGCCGTCTTGCCCTTGCTGGGCTGCATGGCATCAACGGTTTTCTATCAGTGTCTAATACAAAAACTCTATTCATTAGCTTTCGCTACTCTAAAAGTTAGGGTTCTCTCGCCAATGTTTGAAGGGTCGTTCAGTCTCGGCATTCGCTCCTGTGTCGCTCCGTAGTTCATTGCCTTTGACCTCAGTGCCTGGGGCTGAGAAATGCACCCCAGGGTGAGTCGCTTTCGCTTCAACTTCAAACGTAGCCCCGAAGGGCTGAGGCTGGTTGAGCCAACCAACTCATTCGGAAAGTTCAGGACGAACTTGGAGAATGAGTTAGGCGACGACTCAACATGGAGGTTCTCTTATTTTGGGAACCGATAGCGATATTTTCTAATAAGCTACAATCTATCCAAGAAACAGTTACCGAGCTGACTAGCCGAAATACTGGACTAACCCGGACGGTAATATTTTTATTAGATTTATTGAGCGCATTTGTCCAGTTCCCGTTGCCGTGCCGTTATTTGGGCGTTGGTGAGCTCTTGCGAGGCGGTGAGGCACCAGCTGTAATGGTGGCCGTAGTTGGAGCTCCAGGTGGGACCAGATAGCTCGCACCCAGTAGAAAGGTTGGCTTTGTTCTGCCCTATAGAGACGATGCTGTATATGTTGCAGCGTTTATCAGCCCCCGCGGGAAATTGAACTCCTGGGCATTTAGCCAGTTGGTTTATGCGTGCGAGATTTTCCCTTTGTGCAGTTTGGCCTGATGCATTCAGGCACCATTCATTGTGATGCTCAGGGTCAGAACTCCATCGGGGCCCAGTATAGCCACAGTTATTTTCGATGTTTTGCGCGTTCTGGGCAACGGCAGTTTTCGTATATGTAGAACAATACATCTTACTGGCGGCATAAGAGGAAGGAGATCCTACCGCTAGCATGAGCAGCAAGAGCATGAATGAATATCGAATTTTTATTTTAAGTGACAATTTCATTTTTGTTGGTCTCTCCTAAATCTAACCCATTATTTTATAGTTGAACAGTGCGTAAGCGTAAGGCGTTGCTTATCACTGAAACTGAGCTAAAGCTCATGGCGGTGGCGGCAATAATAGGCGATAGCAACAATCCAAAGAAAGGATACAACACACCAGCGGCAATAGGGACCCCCAGAGAATTATAAACAAAGGCAAAGAATAGATTCTGCTTGATATTTCGCATGGTCCCTTCGCTTAAGCGCCGTGCTCGGATGATCCCGCCTAGATCCCCTTTTACCAGGGTTACTCCGGCGCTTTCCATAGCAACATCCGTGCCGGTTCCCATGGCGATGCCAATATGGGCCTGGGCGAGGGCCGGGGCATCATTAATCCCGTCCCCAGCCATGGCGACGATCCGGCCTTCTTCTTGAAGCTCTTTAACCATTGCCACTTTTCGATCCGGTAGAATTTCGGCTTCTACCCGATGGATTCCGAGCTTCCGAGCCACTGCCTCTGCGGTTGTTTGATTATCGCCAGTGACCATGACCACTTGGACGCCTTCATTGTGAAGAGCGCGGATTGCCTCTGACGTGGTTTCTTTGATGGGATCAGCCACCCCAATGAGGCCAGCGGGTTTCTGATCAATGGCGACAAACATCACCGTTTGGCCTTCTGCCCGCAGGGCCTCAGCCCGTTCAGAGAGAGGCCCCGGATCCAGCTCCAATTCTTCCAGTAGCTTGAGATTGCCAATGGCCACTTGGCGGTCTTCCACTTCGCCGGTGACCCCCTTGCCAGTGGATGACTGGAAATGGTGGGTCGAGGCCAATGTGAGTCCTTTTTCTTCGGCGTGACTGACGATAGCGGCCGCCAGTGGATGCTCGCTAGCCCGCTCTAGGCTGGCCCCTAGGCGCAGAATATCCGTTTCTTCAAATCCTTCTGCGGGAACGACTTGGCTGACTTTCGGCTTACCCTCGGTTAAGGTCCCTGTTTTATCTATGACCAGGGTATCGACCTTGCGCATGACCTCAATGGCCTCGGCATTTTTGAATAATACCCCGGAAGTGGCCCCTTTCCCCATGGCGACCATGATGGACATGGGGGTCGCCAATCCTAGGGCACAGGGACAAGCGATGATGAGCACGGCAACGCTATTGACCAAGGCATAGGCCATTTTGGGCTCTGGGCCGATAAAGCCCCAGATAATGAAGGTGAGGAGGGCGATTCCCACCACCGCTGGGACAAAATAGGCCGCGACCTGATCGGCAAGTCTTTGGATAGGGGCCCGGCTGCGTTGGGCCTCGCTCACCATTTGCACAATTTGCGCCAGCATAGTTTCGCCCCCCACCCGTTGGGCTTCGATCTCGAGCCCCCCGGTGCCGTTGACGGTCGCACCAATGACCTGATCACCGGGGGTTTTTTCGACGGGAATAGGCTCACCCGTAATCATAGATTCATCTATGGAACTTGAGCCCTCCACAACGATCCCGTCAACCGGTATTTTTTCTCCAGGGCGAACCCGAAGGCGATCTCCAGGATGGATTTGATCCAGGGGAACATCTTCTTCACTGCCATCGTCTCGAATTCGCCGGGCAGTTTTAGGGGCTAATCCTAACAAAGACTTAATTGCATTTCTGGTCCGGCTCCGCGCCTTGAGCTCCAATACCTGGCCTACCAACACCAGGGTCACAATGACTCCAGCCGCCTCAAAATAGACATTGACTTGGCCACTTTCGTCCTGAAAGGAGGGGGGGAATAAGCCTGGGAATAGGGTGGCCACAAGGCTATAGGAATAGGCAACAACCACCCCCAGGCTGATCAGGGTAAACATATTAAGGTTTAAGTCGAACGCGGCTTGCCAACTGCGGACCAGGGGGGGCCAACTGCTCCAGAGTACAATAGCGGTGGCGAGAGCTAATTCGATCGGCATGAGGTAGGGGGAAGCGATCAGATTTTCGGGAAAAGGCCCGGGAACTACATCCCCGAGAGCCATAATGACCAGCGGCACAGCGAGCAGTATGCAAACCCATAGGCCAAGGCGGAGTAGTAAGGTGGACAGACTAAGGTTAGGGTTGAATACCGAGTGCCAACCTCGGGTCAGAAAGGGCCAGCCACCCCAGAGCACAATGGGGGTCGCCAGCAGTAATTCAATAAAGTTTAGCGTTCGTGGTGTGGCCAGATTTTCAGGAAACTCTCCAGGGATGACATCTCCCATGGCAATGATGACCAGCGGCACCGCCAGTGCTGCGCTGATCCAAAAACGCCGGGACATGTCTTCCAGTTCCGGATTACGTTCCTCCTCTAGAGTGATGGTGCGTGGTTCCAGGGCCATCCCACAGGTGGGGCATTCCCCCGGCTCGTTCTGCACCACCTCCGGATGCATGGGGCAGGTATATTCGGTTCGCGGTTTGGTGCCTGTTGGGTTCTCCCGCTCCAGTCCCATGCCGCACTTAGGGCAGGCTCCTGGGGCTTCTTCCTGGACTTCTGGGTGCATGGGACAGGTAAAAGTATCGGGGTGGCTGGACATTGAGGGAGGGTCTGTTTGGGGTTGCGTGGTTGTTTCATCCATACCATTCTCCTGTGGGTTTTTGCTCTACCTGCCATTGTTGCCTCCCTGCCGTTCAGCGATGGGGAAGGTCGTTGGTTTACCTCCTCAGGGCTTCCGTCGAGCCCTTATCACCAGTACCAGCAAAGTGATGGCGGTAAGGGGTATCACAAAGCCAAGCATAGTAGAATTATAGGTTTCCAGGTCATGGTGTTGCAGAGGATACAGAAGCAGGTAGGCGGTATAGGCCAGATAGTAGCCTAGAAATAGTATCCCTTCCCATCGGGCAATAAGATGGCTGGTAAATAAAATAGGCAAGCAAGCAATAGAGGCCGCTAGCATCACCGGGATGTCGAAGTTCAGCGCCGCCGGTGAGATGGGGATTCCTGCCGGGGTGGCTAAACTGGTCAGTCCCAGTACGGCAAGGAGATTAAAAAGGTTACTGCCCACCACGTTGCCCACGGCTATATCGCGTTCGCCCCTTAGACTAGCCACAACGGAGGCTGCTGCCTCTGGCAGGGAGGTCCCGATGGCGATGAGAGTCAATCCTACAATTAATTCACTGACGCCAAAAAATCGAGCCATTTCGACCGCGCCGGCCACTAGCCAGCGGGCACCCAGCGCTAACAGAAGCAGGCCCAATAGGATCAACCCTAAGCTTTTAAGAATTCCTTTTTTTTGGAGGCCATATTCCTCGGTATACTCATGGGGGACCTCCATATTCTCCCGGCGGCATTTAATGGTGGAGAATACGAGATAGATGATCATGCCAATGAACAACAATCCTCCGTCCAACCTGCTGAACTGACCGTCTAAGGCAAGTAGATAAACTAAACTGGAGGTGGCGAGCATCAGCGCCACATCTAAGCGGATCAAGGGCGCGGACACGGAAAGGGGGGTGATCAATGCGGAGATACCCAAAATAAACAGCACATTCAGGATATTACTGCCGATCACGTTGCCAACGGCAATATCCGGGTGACCGCCCAGGGCCGACTGCAGATTCACCGCTAGTTCTGGAGCACTGGTTCCGAGGGCCACCACCGTTAAGCCGATGGCCAAGGGTGAAATGCCACTGTTAGCCCCTAGCCGGGCAGCGCCTCGTACCAGCCATTCTGCTCCTTCCATCAAAAGGATAAATCCCAGAACTAACAGCAGAACAGTAATGGAACTCATGAGGGGGGGTGGCGCTGATGAGGAAAAGGAGGAGTTAAAGCAAGAGGAAGCTCTAGTTTAGCGAGCCACCAGGAATAACTCCAAATATGCGCTATATTTTTCATGATCGGTTCCAGAACGGCCGTGGAGGACATAAGGTTAGAGAGAATAACTCTGGAGCACAATGCCCTAGGATAACTAACGCTCTGAATCCGGGCAGGGAAGGGCAAATATAGTAGTGGGAAGGAAATTAGATAGGATTTTGAATGAAAAGCAAAAATCCCTTGCAAGGGACATGGA
The DNA here is from genome assembly GCF_000024725.1 of Nitrosococcus halophilus Nc 4. Classification (NCBI taxonomy): domain Bacteria; kingdom Pseudomonadati; phylum Pseudomonadota; class Gammaproteobacteria; order Chromatiales; family Chromatiaceae; genus Nitrosococcus; species Nitrosococcus halophilus. The sequence continues at coordinate 1,742,799 of NC_013960.1, forward strand.
TTAGATTTTTCCGAATACCACTTTCATGACTTGGAACTTGATGCCTACTGCGCGCCTGTTGAAAGACGCGGGCGGTGTCCCGGCTCATGGTAATCAACACTCTCAATGGGAGGCCGGTTGCCGTTTCGACTACCAATCCGGATTATCGCTGAGGTAAACAAAGACGAGTGTTACCGCCCTTGAAAGCCCGGGGATGTGAGATTACGCTCTGAAATTGAATTTGGGTTGATTGAAACACCAAAGTAGCATGCTGCCGTGGGTAGCTCCAACGATAGCCCAGCCGATGGTCCAACTGAGGGCATCCCCCATGGTCCCGGCAATCGTTCCGCCGATGGCCCAGCCCATGGCAATGCCCAGAGTCATCAGGGCGAGCTGTTTTTTCTGGAGCTGGGGCTGCTTCAAGGTTAATGCATAGCCGGTCACCCATCCACCGATGGTGCCAGCTATAGCCCAGCCCAGGGTCCAGCTAAGCGCAATGTTTAGGGTCTCCCCAATGGCGCCAACAATGGCTTCGAAGAAGGCTAGGTTAATGGCCCAGCCTAGGGCCAGTACGGTCACTTGCTTGCTCTGAATAGGGGTTTTGAGCAGCGTTAAGGCATACCCTGTCATCAAACCACCGATGGCTCCGCCAATGACCCAGCCCATGGCGTCCCCGATGAGGCTATCGCCAAAGGCCCAACTGAGGACAATGCCAATCGCCCCCGCCATGACCCACCCAATCACCATCCACCCCATGAATTTTTCTCGGTTGGAGGTAAGCTCAGTGGTGTTGGTTTGCTGTTGCGATCCCATGGAATCCACCCTCCTTTAGATTGAGTATTGAGATCATGACCCCGTCTGATTCTACTATTGTTCAAGGCAGCGATAAATTCAGGGTTTAGCCCATGGGACTAGACATTAGACATTAAATGAAGAGAGGAAAGTCATTATGCATATTTTGGATGAGTTTGTGGATGAAGAGCGCATTGCCTATTTTTCTATGGAAATTGCCCTGCGTAATGAGATCCCTATTTACAGCGGCGGCTTAGGGGTTTTAGCGGGGGACACGGTCCGTTCGGCAGCCGACCTAGAATTGCCTCTGGTGACCGTCAGCCTGGTCAGCCGGGCGGGTTATTGCCGGCAGGAGATTAACTCTAAGGGGCAGCAAGTAGAGTATCCCGATCCTTGGAAACCAGAGGATTGGGCTACACCGCTCGATGCTAAGATTGCAGTGCCCCTAGAGGGCAAAATGGTATGGATCGGGGCCTGGCTGTATGTGCTGAAAGGGCATATGAATGGACGGCAGCCGGTAATCCTGCTCGACACGGACCTGGATGAAAATAGCGCTGAGGATCAGCGGCTTACCCACACACTTTATGGGGGGGATAGTGCCTACCGGCTCAAGCAAGAAATCATTTTAGGTATTGGTGGGGTCCGGATATTGCAAGCGTTGGGTTTCCAAATCCGAGAGTATCATTTGAACGAGGGCCATGCGGCGTTGCTGGCACTGGAGTTGCTCCGGCGCTATGCCTATCCAAAGGAGGAGATCCGCCCCGGGGAGTCTCCCTATAACCTTCCCCGGGTGAGGGATCTGTGTAATTTCACTACCCATACGCCGGTGGAGGCGGGGCATGACAAATTTCCCTACAATCTGGTCCAACAGGTCCTGGGTGATTTTATTGATTTGGCCACTTTAAAACTCTTAGCAGGGAAAGAAAACCTTAACATGACTCGCTTGGCGCTTAATCTGAGCGAATACGTCAACGGAGTGGCTAAGCGCCATGCGGAATTGTCCCGAAAGATGTTTCCCGGCTATCAGGTCAAGTCCGTCACCAACGGAGTTCACCCTTTCACCTGGACCCATCCGAGTTTTGCCAAACTCTATGACACCTATCTGCCAGGTTGGTGCCATGAACCGGAGCTTCTGGTTCGGGCGGAATGCTGCATCTCTGATGAGGCCATTTGGAATGCCCATAAAGAAGCTAAACAACAGCTTATTGAAACTGTTAAAGAGAATACCCAGCTAGCCTTCGATCCGGCGCTCCCTATTCTAGGTTTTGCCCGGCGAATGACTACCTACAAGCGTCCGGACTTGTTGTTTACCGACATAGAACGATTACGGGCCATAGCCCGGCAGCAACCCTTCCAAATCGTATTGGCTGGCAAAGCCCATCCTAAGGATGAAGGGGGTAAGCGTTTGATTGAACTCCTCCATGCCCATCAGCGGGAGTTGGCGGATAGCATTCCCATTGCTTTTCTTCCCAATTATGGTATGGATTTGGCACTGACGATGGTGGCTGGGGTCGACGTCTGGCTTAATACCCCCTTGCCCCCCTTGGAGGCTTCGGGAACCAGCGGGATGAAAGCCGCCCTTAATGCCGTTCCCAGTTTGAGTGTGCTTGATGGCTGGTGGATTGAAGGGTGTATTGAGGGAATCACCGGTTGGGCCATTGGGGATGGCAGGGAAGGAGAAGAGGAATCGGCTTTGCTATATCAAAAGTTGGAGCAAGTCGTCTTGCCCCTTTATCGGAAGGATCGAAGCGGTTGGATTGCGGTGATGAAAGGGGCGATTTCTAAAAACGCCTCCTTTTTTAACAGCCACCGAATGATGCGGCGTTATGCGGCTGAGGCCTATCTTCGTTAAAAAACATTCCACCCTATTTTAGGGGGGGCTACTCTGTGGACACCTCCAGAACGCCGGTCATCCCTTTTTCCCGGTGACTTTCGAAGAAGAGAAATTGATTATCACAATAAAAGGTAAATCGGCCTGTCCTGAAGGGAGTAAAAGTCACTACTTTAGGCTCTGTATCTAAAGAGATATTGATGGAGATACCCGCTTCTGGCGCTTGGATAACAAAACTATGAGGGATAAGGCCAGGTTCTTTTGCCACGGAAAGCTTTACCGGTTTATTGACTTCCACAATGACATGCTTAGGCCGGAAGAAATAGCTGCCAGCAATAATGGAAATATGCTGTACACCCTGTTCATCTACTGTGGCTTTCATGGATTCTGGAAGTGATTGGGGTGGCTCAATAGCATCACCATTAGCTGAGAGAGCTAAGAGCACGATGAGGGCAAAGCGTATCATAGGGAACATCGCGGTCATCCTAGTAAATACCATTTACTCCCCCTTGCCTTTCTTTGCTAAGGAAGAGGCAATGAAAAGGAGCATTACTTTCTAAAATTGAGTATAGCTAAGGAGTTCAGCCATGCCTGTTATTTCAACCCCACCCGAATATCGGTTTCCCTGGTATATACGGCTGTTATTTTGGATTCAAAAACGCCGTTATGGGGCTGTATTTGAAGGGGCGCGTCTGTGGGGGCGTATCCCTAAAGTGTTTGTGCCTTTTGTACTTCTGTATCGAGCCATCGACCGCCGCTCTTCCCCTATCGATCCTCAATTACGCTCCTTGGTGATGGTGCGTGTTTCCCAAATCAACCATTGTGCTTTTTGCGTTGATCTCAATTCTGCCATGGTGCTCCAGCGTGGCCTTGAACCGGACAAGCTGATGGCCCTTTCCGAATTTAAGGCAAGCTCCTTGTTTAACGATCGGGAAAAAACGGTATTGGCCTATGCAGAGGCGATGACTTACCAGGAGCGGCAGCCCACTGGGGATCATTTCGAGCAACTGCGCCGCCATTTTGATGAGGAGACTATTATTGAACTCACCGGCTTAATTGCTTTTCAGAACATGTCCAGTAAGTTTAATACCGCCTTGGGTGTTGAGTCCCAGGGATTCTGCGTTATTCCAGCCCAGGAGAAGCGGATTAAAGGCAATTAGCCATTCAGGTTTAAAACAGCACACTGATGATGAGAATGCGTCGGCCCGCCTCCCGTTCTAGCACTTTCTGGAGGATTTCTGCTTTGCGAGGATTTTCTGCAGCGACTCGAAACTGTTGCCGCCGGGGTGCTAAGGCATATTCCATCTCCTGTTCCGAGGACTGGGCTATTCGCAATTCATTGCATTCAGCTGATAAGTCGACAGAGTCACGGGGCCAACCGCTTTTCTCTCCCCGCTGTATTCGGCGATGGCCTCGTTAGGTAAGTCTGTTTTGTCCAGCAGTTCTCGGCGCCATTGCTGCACTGAGGTCATGCTGGTGGTAAGCACCAGGGTATTTTCACCCACTGCGGCCATGGCCGCTAAACCCACGATGGTCTTACCGGCCCCACAAGGTAACACAATCACCCCGCTACCTCCTTGGTCGCTACCTCCTTGGTAAAAGGCGGCAGCAGCTTGCTGTTGATATTCGCGTAAGACGAAGGGAGAGCCGTCTGGGCTTATCTCCTGGAGTTGAATAGGCAAGGGTTCCCCGGCCACATAGCCGGCCAGGTCTTCGGCTGGATAACCCACCGCCACTAAGGTTTGTTTCAGCAAGCCCCGCCACTCAATCTCTACGCGGAAAGACAATTTTGTGAGCCGTTGACTTAACAGGGGCGCGACCCGGCTGTCCCGGGAAAGCTGCTCTATCATTTTTTGGGTAGGCTATAGCCGAGCTTGCGCAAAGCGGTACGAAAGCGGGTTTCAGCCTCTGCCGGCACGACCAGATGGTGGTGGCCGGCGAGCAGGCACAGCTTTCGGGTACGGGTATCATTAGCAATCAGCGCAGCCAGGGCCGGGTCGGCACATTCAATGAGCCGGGCCATCCCTTGATCTCTGAGACGGTGGGTGCGCTCTTCTACATCGGCAAGGAAGCGGTCCACTGTTTCCGGCAAGGACTTTATGCTGTGGTTCTCCAGGAATTGACGTAAGGCGCCGACGTTTCGGCCTTGCTCCGTCACTGCCAACAATTTTGCCTGATTTAATTTCCAGACAGCTTCGGAACGCCGATCTGCATAAGTGTCTAGAAAAAACGCCTCTGCCGGCGGGAGAGAATGTCCCATTACGACCAGTTCTAGGTTAGGCAGCACTTCCAGTTGTAAAGCTGATTTTCGAGGGGCGGGCGTGTAGCGCTCTTGGAGTCCCAAGCAAAAAGCGCCCAAAGGAGTAATGCGGAAGAACAAAAGCCCATCATAGCGGCTAAAAAACGCCATGTCATCGGTTCCCCACATCTCCTCATAATCCCGCCGCACCCCGGCAGGGGGAATGTAGGCCACGTCCACCTTCATACCAACGGGGTTCTTTTCCGTACTTGGCCTGGAAAAACTTAGCCTTGAAGCGAGGTTCTGTGGAATACACGGCTTCTGCTACGGCAGCCTGCTGGAGTTCATCAAGCTGTTTCCACACAGTCCGCAATCCTTCGCCATGCAATTGGGTGGAAATGGCTTCTACCAGGTCAGCTTTACGTATCGCCTTGGCCAGCTTTTTTAGAGTGTCAACAGTTTCACCCTGTAGGGCCTGAGAGAGAGTGGGAATAGGTTGCCAAGAAGTCTTGTTTGTCATCGTTTTTTTCACGCAGCTACCCCTTCTAAAGCGAAGCTTAGAGGGGAAGGAGGCGCGCCCTCCAATTTCGCTTTGTCTTTATTCAGGCCAAACCTGTCTTTCAATGCCACTTCCGTGATGTAATTACAGCCTTTATTGAACGTGCTCATGTTCGCTTCTGGCGAATCGGTGTGGGGACTTTCCTGTCCTCTGGCTCCACACCACCCCTCGCTCCAATACCTCAAAACTTTTGTCGAGGAACTTATACCGAGGGTAAAGTATCTATGTCAACGTGAGAGGTTTTTACTAGTGAGTGCGAGGCGGCAACTTAGATTTTGGTTAACTGGCTTTCTGCTCTTTCTTCTCTTAGTTTATTTGCTTCGGGAAATTCTGTTGCCATTTGTGGCGGGGATAGCGGTTGCTTATCTGATTGATCCCCTATGTGATAGGCTCGAGGACAAGGGATGGTCGCGCACGGTCGCTACCAGCCTGGTAACCGTGGGATTTATCTTGGCTGTCATCGTCGTATTGTTACTGCTGGTTCCGCTACTGCGTAACCAGATCATGCATTTGATAGAAGTGCTGCCTTCCTTGATTGCGCGGGTGCAGGATTCAACTTGGCCCTGGTTGCAAACGCTTCAAGAACGCTGGTCAGTTGATATCTCCCAGCTGGAGACGACTGCCAGAGAACAGGCAGGTACAGTGGTTAGTTGGATAGTACAAGCACTAGGTAAGCTGCTAAGCAGTGGTCTTGCCTTGGCTAATCTTTTGTCGCTGATTTTCATTACGCCAGTGGTGGCATTCTATCTACTACGTGATTGGAATAATTTAGTTGCTCGAGTCGATGATTTATTGCCGCGAAAATATGCTCCTGTCATTCGTGAGCAGGTCAAGCTCATCGATAGGGTTTTATCGGGTTTTATACGGGGTCAGGCCAGTGTGTGCCTGTTGCTGGGGACTTTTTATGCAGTGGGGTTAACACTGATCGGGTTGGATTTTGGGTTAATGGTAGGGATGAGTGCGGGATTGCTCTCGTTTATCCCTTATGTGGGCACCATCATAGGCTTTATTGCAGGGATCGGTTTGGCATTCGTGCAGTTTTCTGAATGGACCCCGATTGCTCTAGTGGCGGGAGTATTTGTGGTTGGGCAGATTCTCGAAGGCAATTTTCTCACGCCCCGCTTGGTGGGTACTCGAGTGGGATTGCATCCGGTGATGGTCATTTTCGCCCTATTGGCGGGCGGGGCATTGTTTGGTTTTTTAGGCATATTATTGGCTGTTCCGGTGGCTGCGGTGGTAGGAGTGCTGACGCGGTTTGCAATCAAGCAGTATGTGGCAAGCCATTATTATCTGGACTTCTCGCCAGCGGCGGATTCAGATGCTGAGTTAATGGGTAATGATTCCCCTGAAGCTAGAGCGCGAGCAGAGCATCGTGACCCATGAGGGGGCAGGGCATTAACACCAAAGTATTTGACACTGATGGCAGAATATTCGTTAGTGATGAAAGTGCGCCGGAATTTTTTGCGTCATGTTTTTCATTTTTTTCATTCCAAGCTTTTTTTGTCCTTGGGTATTGCTATTGCTGTGTTTGCTGGAATTGCCGGCGCTCGCCACGTGGGTTTGTTCCAGGGACTGGAGTTAAGCATCTATGATCGGTTCCTTGGATTCAGTCCTGATCGAAGAGGACCGGCACCGCCCATTGTCTTGATCCGAATCCAGGAGGCCGATATCCAGCGTTTCGGTTATCCCCTCTCCGATGGTCTGCTTGCGCAAACTCTAGAAAAGCTTTTGCCTCACGCTCCTCGGGCCATCGGCGTTGATTTATTTCGCGATCTGGCCAGCAGAGGACATGAGCGCCTGGCTGAAATTGTTAACAAAGACCCCCGTATCGTGATGGTTGACAAGCGTCTTGGTCAGTCTGTATCCGCCCCGGCATTTCTTGAAAACAGAGATCAAGTAGGCTTTGCCGACCTCAAACAAGATCAGGGCGGGATCATCCGTCGGGGACTTCTAATTCTCTGGAATCCCGAAAACCCAGCCCAAGCCTATTTGGCCTTCTCCCTACAACTGGCTCTCAGATATCTGCAAGAGGAGGGGATCACCCTCACTCCAGATCCTAGGAATCCGGCTTTGGTGGGCCTTGGCGAGACTACCTTGCCCCGCTTTCGAGCCCATGATGGGGGCTATCATGGGGCAGATGATGGCGGTTATCAGTATCTGATGGATTATGGGCGGGGTCCCTTGCCCTTTACCGCCGTCTCTTTATCAGCGGTGCTGGACGGAGAATGGGATCCTGAGGCTATCCGAGGACGGGTTGTAATCATTGGCACTACCTCGCCTAGTGTGCCTGATCGGTATGAAACCCCCTTTAGCAGCTTGGGCTTCGATCCTTTGTATGGTGTTGAATTGCACGCCCATGCTGCGGATCAACTCATCAGAGTAGCTCTCTCCGGGGATACTCCCCTCAAGGTATTGAGCGAGCAACAGGAACTAATAGGAATTTTACTTGCAATTGTAATGGGTAGCGCGTTGGGGTTTGCCACTCGGTCCTCGGTGCGCCTCACTTTTGCTGCCCTTGGCGGCGTCATTTTACCCGTAGGGGGGGGCTATTTATTTTTTCTTCAAGGTTGGTGGCTTCCCGTGGCAGCTTTAACGCTTGCCGGGGGGAGTGCCTTTGCTGCGGCTATCTTTGCTTTGTTCCTGCGGGAGCACCGAGAGCGCAAACAGATCATGGATCTATTTGGTTACTATGTCTCCCGCGAGGTCGCAGCAACGCTTTGGAGGCAGCGAGAGGAATTCATGGAAGCGGGGAGATTACGCCCCCAGGAGCTGACTATCACCGTGCTGATGAGTGATCTGATGGGCTACACTTCCGCCCTAGAAAAAATGGATCCTGCATTTGTCATGGATTGGATCAACCGCTATATGGGCACCATGGCCCAGATCGTGGAGGCTCATGGCGGCATTGTCGAGGATTATGCAGGAGATGGGCTGAAGGCAAGTTTTGGAGTCCCGGTGCCAAGAACCCACTCCGAAGCGATTAGTCTTGAAGCTCGACAGGCTGTGAATTGCGCCCTGGCTATGGGGGAGGAATTGGTCCGGGTAAATGCTAGTTTAAGGGCCCAGGGATTGCCTATCGATCGTTGCCGTATCGGAATCTGTACAGGTCCTGCCATTGCAGGTAGCGTGGGGAGCTCCCAGCGGATGACTTACACTACCGTGGGCGATACGGTGAATATTGCCGCCCGTCTTGAGAGCTTTGATAAAAAGGGATTTCAAGGTGAACTGAACTCTGGGTTTCGGATCCTAGTGAGCGAATCGACCTGGCAACGGCTCGGTCCAGGGTATGGCGCAAAGTGTATTGGTACCCATCCTCTCCGAGGCAGGGACCATCCTCTTACCATCTACCGGATTTATAGCCATGGGGCAAAGGAAACAGCCCCCTAAGGAGGAAAACGAGATATGACAAAACAACCTTTCGGTTATCTGATGCTTCTTAGCTTGGGTATGCTAATCTCCTTGATTGTCCTAGCAGGGGAAGACCGAAGCGATAAAGAGGCAGCGGCCACCGAAAAACGCTCGGAGAATTCTCCAGCGTTGTCTATTTCCCAGATCCCCTATATTCCTCCTGCACCGGAGCGTCTCACACCGGTGGTTCGGGTGGCAAGCGGCGCTACCCGAGGGGTGCAAGCTGTGGTTCCCACCGTGACCCTTTTGGCTCCTGAACATGTGGCGCTGACAGTCAAGGCCCAGCCGACCCTCTATTGGCACCTTCCTGAAGCGATAGAGAAGTCCGTTGTGCATACCTTGATTCCCCAAAATGCTGCGAAGCCACTTCTTAAGTTATCCATTCCGGGTCCAGTGCCAAGCGGCATTCATGCTCTTAAGCTTTCCGCACATGGCGCCCGCCTGGAGCTGGGAAAGGCCTATGAGTGGTCGGTGAGCCTGGAGAAAAATCCCCAAGCGTCTTTTTCCAACCATCGGATTGCCAGAAGATTCATCATGCGTACACCTCCGATCGCTGCTCTTCAGGCGACCACCACCGCTGACCCCTTAAGCCGCGCCCGTGCCTATGCCAAGGCTGGGGTCTGGTACGATGCCCTGGCCGTATTATCGGAAGAGCTTGCCAGTATTGCTAGGCAGCAAACGCTTCACCAGGGGCGTCTTCAGTTATTCGAAATGGCCACGCAACGGACGCTTCGGCAGGCGCGCACTCAACTGCTCGAACAAGTTGGTTTGTGGCCCATACTTTAAATTCTAGATAAATAGTTGGAGGCTGCTAGAGGAGCCGTTGCCGGCTTACGGCAGGGGTTGTCGAGGAGCTATTTCACGCCTTTTTTGTTGGTAAAGTCATGGAAGTGGATAGCCCACGTCAGCTATAAATTATTATTATAAATGGTTCTGTAAAACTTGAGCTTATGTTATAAAAGGGGCTAAAAGTAACCCCTAATCTCAGAGTTTGTTCTGGCTAAGGGAATAGCTCCATAAGTGAGCCATGGAGAAAAATCAAAACAGGACTTCGCTATTGAGGGGGCGGTAATTTACACCAAAAAAGAGTTAGCAGCCGTTTACCAATTTGATTGACGGTGGAGTGTTTCTTGGGGCAGATGTGACATTGGATATCACAACTAAAGGTTCTATAGGGGACGCCAATATTGTATTCGAGGACCCGGTAATAGCTGAGGTTAAGGAGACGGAGAGATTATCTTTAGCCATGGAGTAAGTACTGCCGGTTCCCTGGGTCCGGTCACTATTGAAAGCGCCCGCAATGTGGCAATGAACGGGCGGTTTGTAGCTGGTACCCCCCAGTTAATTGATAGCGGTAATTTTACGACAGTTAAAGATTCATTGTGAAGGCAGTTTCCAAGCAAAGGAGGAAAAAATGAGAGTTTTGTGATTTTTTTAACATTATTAGCGCGATAATTTTAACAGGAGTGAGTTCAACTAACGGATTATAATTTTTTCAGTGCAAGGGGATAGCAGTTCTGACTTGCATTTTATGACCCCGGTCATGGGAGTTCATTGATGGGGGTAAGAATTATACAACCTGTTGATTAATAATAAACTTAATTTATGAGGTGCAAAATGATGAAAAAGATGATGGTATTAGTAGCATTGGTGGCGGGCATGAGCATGGCAACGGGGGTGCTAGCTGAAGGATCGAAGATTAAAGGCTCGACTATCACTAATAAGGCCAACATTAAAAATTCTTCCAACGTAGCGGTTGGTGGACTTTTGGGGAGTGCTGAAGCCAATCAAGGGACAGTGAAAATTAAGGGCTCTAAGGTTAAAGGTTCGACCATTTCCAATAAGGCTGACGTTAAAAATTCAGACAACATAGCGGTTGGTGGGCTTTTAGGTGGGGCAAAGGCCAATCAAGGTTCTGTTGTTGTCGAGTAATCAAAAGTATGGATAAGGAAAGGCCAGGGATGGCTATTTCTTGATAACGCTAAAATAAGGAGTAATACCGTGTATCGAAAAGAAAGAAAATTGCAGGGGATATTTTTTTCACTAGTGTTAATGTACCCCCTAGCGGGAATGAGTTCTGACCTTGATGATGGTATACCCTTGGATACTCCAGTGGATGACTCATTAAAGACAGGGGTTAACATTCCTTATGTGCTTATGAAAGCAAAGGGGCGGGAGTTAAGCGCTAAAAGAAACAAGAGTAACACGCTGATTACCGATAAGGATGCCAATGCTGTTGGTCAAGGAAATATTATTTTAGGGCCTGGAGCAAAATTGGGCCCCGGAGCCGTTATCATTAATAACTCTGATAATAGAGGGGCAACGGCGGTAGCAAAATAAACCAGCCATGTTCTTATTTGACTGCTAATGTGCCATTCCAAGACAGGCAGCAACAATGCCTTATAGTATATATAGGATAATCTTTTAAAATCTATTTTCAAAATAGATTACGGTATATTGTCCGTGGAGGAGAATACCAGTATGGCGCCTTATAGCGCTATACTACGCCTCTTGTTATGACCTAATCAGATTGAATGAAAATCTGTGTGAGGTAAGTTTTATGTTTTGTCCTATATGGTGACAGAGGCAGTGAAATGAAAACCACGTTTCAATTTATAATATACAAAATCCTCGTGGCGAGTGCTACTGCTGCACTTCTTTCTGCTTGTAGCCTTAATCCTCAGAACGTAAATATTGATTTAAACAAAACGCTGCCTGAAGTTAAAACGACTATATTCAGTCGTGCGGTGAGGGGGTTAGGGCGAGCTAATAGGATTTATGGCCGCGGCCCGCTCAAAATCATGTCTAAGCCGATGACTGACAATACCGGCACATCCCTACCCACGAGTGGTGAGATTCCCCGCGATATTACGGAGATGGTAAAAAGCACCCTCAACTCCATTGGCGGGGGGATATTGTATGTTCCCTACGATCCGGAATTTATGTTGAACACCGCCCAGACCGGCTATTCGGAGTGGGGAGAGAAGCTCTTACCTAATGTGGTGCTAGTAGGGGGTATCACTGAGTTTGATCGGGGGCTGGTCACTAAGGAAAAGGCCCTGGATCTTGGTGGTACTCTAGAAGAGTTGGATTTGCCTATAGCGCTGGAGTTCGGGGATATCCGAAAAAACTCTTTGGCTAGCATCACTCTAGATTTCAACATGGTGGATTTCAGAACTTTTACTGGTATTCCTTTTATGCAGGCAGTCAATAATATCAAAGTGCATAAAGGAGTCGGTGAGGATCAATTGGGCTTTACAGTTTACGGGCAAACCCTGGGGTTGCGTGGCAATATCAAAAAAATCCAGGGTCGGCATGCAGCGGTGCGACTTCTAGTCCAGCTTAGTGTGCTCCAAGTAGTAGGTAAGTACCAAAAGTTGCCTTACTGGCGTTTACTTCCTGATGCAGAACCGGATTCCATCGTGCTTGATGCGGTGCGTGAAGAATTTTACAGCCTTGAGGAAGCTGATCGAATTGCCAAGATTCAGGAATATCTCTACCTATATGGTAAGCCGGTGAAAGTAACCGGACGTTTGGATAAGAGCACTCTAGATGCCCTTCAAGCCTTTAAGTCTAAGCACGCTCTGGGGAATGCTACTGCCGTTAGTGAAAAAGTTTATTTAGCATTGTTTGAAAATATTCCTATTGAGCCCCAAACTCAAGCACGTCGACGCCAGGCAAACGCAATGATCGAAAATTACCAGCAAAATCTCCGGGACTTAGCATTACAGGAAACGGTTGAGACTGTGGCAGAAGCCCCGCGTGAAGTCTCTGAGCCTCCTGAGGTTCAATCTGAATTGGGAACCCTCAAAGTGTGGCTCAATAAAAGCGAATTCCAGATTGGGGAGCATTTAGAAGTTTTTTTTGAGGTTACTAAACCCATGTTTGTGCGTATCGTGAGTATCAATGCTGCGGGTCAAATGGCCACGCTGTTTCCAAACCCTCACCAAAGCGATAATTATACCTTACCTGGCGAGGTCTATCGTATTCCTCCAGTTGATGCGCCTTTCACTTTGTCGGTTGCTGCACCGGCCGGCTTGGACAAGATTCGTGCTATTGCTGCAACTCAATCGATACCCGCTTCCTCTTTGCCTTTAACTGAGGAGGGTGAGTTTGATCAGAATAAAAAGGAACATTTTGCTTTTGCAGGAGCAGAATTCGAAGTCGTAGATAATGCTCTCGAAAAAGCCATGAATTGAGGGATGTTAAGCGATGAAATACTTGATGATCATTGTAGTGATCAGTTTGATAGTCGCTTGTGAAACTCCGACGGTGCGGCGGGAGGATTTTGCTGCTAAGCATCCTGATTGGGATCCTCAAATGGTAGAAGTGATTCGCGCTGGTATGATTGCGAAAGGAATGACCAAGGAACAAGTGCGCGCTGCGTGGGGGGAGCCTTGTAATACCTGTCAGGGGACCCGAAAATGGGAATGGGGCGAGTCGTGGGAGTATCGTACCCAAGTGGTTTTTTTTAACACTGAAGGCTTAGTAATACGGTGGGGTCCTAAATAAAAACTCTACTGTGTTTAATTTCTATTATCTTCAAAAGTATTTGCTATGGAGTATTTAGTGCAAATTTGAACTTAAAATATCAAATGGCTATACGAGGAGAAAAGTAATGACTAAAAAAATGTTTTTTAAATTGGCATTCTGGGGCGTATTTCCCCTTATAGTCATGGCCGCTTTGAGTTTGAGAATGGCAGCCGCCGAAGAGGTCAAACTGTTTACTAAGCCCCCTTCAGCAGATGAAATGGGAGCACTCCTTTTCCCTGAAAAAGAGAAGGTATCTCCAAAGCCGCAATTTAAAACCCGTTCGCTTGTGATGACACCTGCACCGTCGGCAACCCCTCAGCCAGTAGAGGAAAAGAAAAAATCCGTGGGTATTGCATTGCCGATCCAATTTGCCTTGAATTCATTTGAAATTTTGGACGAGACCCGGCCATATTTAGATGAAGTGGGGCGTTTGTTAAATATGGAGCAGTTTAAAGAGGAGCGTATCATCATCGAAGGTCATACCGATGCCCAGGGTTCGGAGAATTATAATAACTGGCTTTCCCAAGAGCGAGCCAAATCCGTTAAAAATTATCTAGTGTCCAGTTTTAGGGTCGATCCTGAGCGTTTGATGGTTGTAGGACGAGGGGAACGAGAGCCTCTGCCTGATCTGAACCCTAACAACGGTCTCAACCGTCGGGTGGAACTCCATCGGTTAGAGGAGTCAGCAAATTAAGGCCATCAACGATGACCAAGTACCTCGGCAAAAATTTTGAGAAGAACACAATCGGCTGCTTCTACAAGTCGACAACTAGGGTGCGCTGTGCGCATAAAGAAAAGTGTGCCGGCTGGGATAGAGGCCAGGAAAACCAACCCCACAAAACTTTCGCTGGGGTACTTAAATACTATGGAGTCTTGGCAGGGATAGCGCTAGGTTTTTTTGGTGTGGAGCCAGTAAAGGCAGAAGCTGTCACCGGAAAAATTGTGATTGACGGTAATGTCTATGGAGGCGGAAGTGTGGTAAGGGGCAATCACCAGCGCTCGGTAGTTCACCGCCCCTTACCATGCTTTGACCAAATTACAGTACAGGCAGGAGTGGATCTTGTTTACCAGCCCGGCGACAATTGTAGTGCAACCCTTGATGCTGATTCTAACCTTCATCCAATCATCGAGACCGATGTGGGCGGGGATATATTAAACGTTGCGTCGCGGCGTTCCTTCCAAACCGAGGGCCCGGTACAAGTGGAGGCGAGGAGCCCAGGTTTAAACCGCATCGATATTCTATCTGCGGCAGATGCGGTGTTGAGAGATCTCCATGTCCCTTCGTTGGTGATACGGGTGGCGGGTAGCGGTGATGTAAGCGCCCAGGGCCAGGTAGATCTGTTGGAGGTTATCGTAGAAGGCAGTGGAACGTTGGATTTGAGGGACCTGCATGCGACTCATGCCAAGGTTTTCGCAGAAGGGGCGGCCGATGTGATCGTTTATGCAGAAAAATCACTGAAGGTTAATGTTACCGGCGCGGGTGATGTTCTCTACTATGGTCGCCCTGCACGGGTGGAAAAAAATATCTCGGGTGCGGGTGATGTGGAAGCAGCCGAGTAAAGGGATATTATTAGCAGGGCTATTAGGGGGAGTAATGGGGCCGTCTTTTGCTTTTTCGCCGCTTGAATCTAGTCGACTTAAAGCGGGATTGATTCCTGCCACAGTATCAATGGAAGAATCAGCGCCTGCTAAAGAGTCAAAGAAACTTTCTCCTCAACCCTATTCCATAGAGCAGGAAAAAAAAACACAAAGGGGATATTGGGTGGAGGTGGCGGGTTATGGGGATTCTCGCTATGTTTATGGTCAGCTCCAGATTCTCGGCAGAGGGGAGGTGGCCGGCTATCTGTATCAAAATGCTAGTCGGCAAATATACGTCGTGGGGGAAATTGTGGGATCGAAAAGATTTTTAGTACGCGATACCGCGGGTGTCATTTACCGTCTGAGAGAGACCAAAGGAAAATAGAGACGTTGAATAACCTAGATTTGGTTTTTAGCCGCCAATGCACGCGAATAAACGCTTATAAAAATTTGCCTTAAATGATTTTCTGGCAGGCCAACTTTTGCCTGTCTCTAAGCTATTGAAATATTTGCGTTCATAGGCATTAATTTGCGGCTAAATATTTTATTTTAGGAGAATTAACAAGCAGCGATATGGGAACCGCTATATTCATAAAGCCTGTTACCTACGAACGCAATGACAATATCCCTGTAGGCGTCAGTTCGCCCAAACTTGGCTAAGCATCGAATCCCAAACGGCTGCTTGTGATTCAAAAGAGACAGGCACGAAGAAAAATTGTCCACCGGAGTGGCCCGCGTGTCGAATGGGGGCAAATTCGGGAACTTGGTCGAAATCCTGAGCCTGAGCTGCATCGGTGACGAGTGCCGAGACCTGGCGGTAAAGCCGCTGTCCTTCTAGGATTTCAGAGTTACGTTGCAAGGTGTTAATCAGCGCCCTAGCAAAGATTGAGTGGCCACCGCCACCCCCATCAAGGACCGGTTGGAGTCCTCCTGAACTCAATGCTTCCCGAGAGCGTTTCTTCAGCAGTTGTTTTACCCATTCGGCTCGTTTTTCCGCGGTCATTCCTGCTTCTAAACGTGCCACGGAGCTGCGGGTCAAAGCACCAGAGTAGCAAGAGTCCGAGATCACAAGAAGATGTCGGCTTGCCATAATCTTTAATAGGTCCGTTACGTTCTGTACGGAAATCCAGTTTGCGTTGCTGTCAGGTTCGGCGTCAACCGGTAGCCAATGGCCACGATCGTTTACTTTATCCAAAGTTCCATGGCCTGCATAGTAAATCAGCAAGTTGTCATCTTCCGATAGGTTCTTCCGATAGTCATTGAGTGCCTTCATGATTTCGTAACGGGTGGCGTTTAGCAGCACCTGGGTTTTGAACCCATATTTATTTTTCAGGATATCGCCGAGAACCTCAGCGTCGCGCATGGCTGTATCCAAGTGAGGAAGATGCTGGTACTTATTGTTGCCGATAACTAGGGCGTAATACTCCCCAAACAGGGATGGAGGTAACAAATGTTTAGGTGGAGTGTCGTCTTGAGGTAGTGGCAGCGCGACCAGGTCGCTGGCTGGCGAACGTTCTGGTACCAATGTGAATTCGATCGCCGACCGCTTGCCATTACGGTCCACAGCAACGATGCTGACCAGGGTTTTCTCTCCCCGGAGGGGCACGTTAGCCTTGAACAAGCCCTGATCATCCACCCTTTGTTCCTGCTCGTTGACAGTGAGTGACAGCAGTCCCCCGGGTGCCACGATTTTACCCACTACTGGCCGAGCTTCAAGTCCAGAGCGGGTATGGGCGGCGGGAGTCCCCCGGCTAATAACGAGTGGCGGTTCAATGA
This sequence comes from Nitrosococcus halophilus Nc 4, assembly GCF_000024725.1. Classification (NCBI taxonomy): domain Bacteria; kingdom Pseudomonadati; phylum Pseudomonadota; class Gammaproteobacteria; order Chromatiales; family Chromatiaceae; genus Nitrosococcus; species Nitrosococcus halophilus. Next base: position 1,759,494 of record NC_013960.1, read on the forward strand.
CTTCGATGGTGGGTGCAACCGCAGCCAGTTTTTTGCTGGCTCCTTGTCCTTGGGCAAGTGCCTTCTCTCTACTTTCGGTTGCTAACAGGGTTTCAAGTTCTTTGATCCGAGCTTTCTGTTGCTCCAGACTTTCCGACTGCTTTTGATTTATTCGCTCCAGCTCAAGTAGCTGCTGTTGCTTAAACTGGGCCAGTTTGGCGCTTGATTTTTTATCCTGCTGTTCTAGATCGGTTCTTGCTTTCTGCAACTGTTCCTGAGTTGCCGTCAGTTGTTGGCGCAGTGCGGTTATGTCCTCATTGCGGTGGCCTAGTTCCGCTTTGAGCGTCTTGATTTCCTCGGTAGTGTCTGTGGCAAAGCGGGCCGCTCCTTGTTTCAGGTGTTTCAAAGTCTGCCGCTGTTGTACTGCGGTCTCTTCCAACCGGACGATGAGTTGCTGCTTACGGTAGAGTTTCGCCTTCTGCTCCCGCAATTGGGCCTCGAGGCGCAAAATTTCGCTGGATCTACCGCTATCTGCCAGTGCCGCTTTCTTCTGAGCGAGTTGTTCCTGTAGGGTGTTCAGCTCCTGTTGGCTACGGTTGACTCCACTCTGGCGGCGCTGTAGTTCTGTTTGTGTTTGCTCAAGTTTGTGCCGTGCCTTTTGGAGTTTCAGTCTAAGAGAATCGGCTTCTCGTTTGTAATGGGTCGCGTCTTTTCTGAGCTGTTCCAGTTGCTGGCTGATCCCTTCCACGGAGGATGCAAAAGCGATCTGCTTTTCCTCTAGCCCTGATGCTTTACGGTACCAGTTCAGGGCTTCAACGAGGTTCTGTTTGACTCCCAGACCTTTCTCATATAAGAAACCTAAATTGATTTGTGCTGGCTCATAGCCCTGTTGGGCTGCTAGGCGATACCATTTGGCGGCTGCTTGGTAATCTGGTGGCAGTCCCAAGCCTTTTTCAAAAATTTCCCCCACATAGGTTTGGGCCTCAGGATCACCCTGTTTTGCCTGGGGCAGCCAGACCTTGAGGGCAGTGGCATAGTTAGCGCGGTCATAAGCGACATATTCGCCGCCTCTCACGGCGCAATCTTTGGCGGTGGTGCGAAGGGGACGCCGGGCTGTCATATAGGTGAAACGGGTTCCCAATCTCCTGACTTGGGGAGGCAGCAAACAGTCGACCACCTGCATTTGGTCGACTTCGTTGATGCCAGATGGGGCATTCAATTGTTCAGCTTCGAGGGGGCGCTTAGAAGCACAAGAATTCAACAGCAACCATAGGGTTACCAGCGCCAAAACTCGAATTACTACAGCCAGGTTATTGTTGCCGGTGTACAAAAAACTCCCCTTGTCCACACGCATATGTTTTGTCACTTTCCGCTCTGGAGCAGCGGATTGCTTTAAAGAACGGCTCTTCTTTGCTGATCTTGAATTTGAAGGTGGGGATTAATTTCACCGAAGAATATTGGGTACAACACCATCGTCTAATTGAGTTGCTTTGTTTGTGATTTTGTTTTATGGGACTCTACCATAGAAAAATCAAATCATTAATTCAGGGCAGATCCTATAGCGGTTCCATCTAAATGGGAACCGCTATAAATCAGTGGGAGGCACTTTATTACTCCTTTCTTTTAGGGGGGGACCTGGAATGGAGTGGAAATATCCGTTTAATCAGGTAGAAAGCTACTGCAAGCGCAATCACGATGGCGGCAATCCCAATTAGGGTCAAGCTAGATAATTCCTTCACGTCTAAGATGATGATCTTACGGGCGATGGCGATCATCGCCACCTCTAACACCACCTGCACATGGAGAACTTTTTCATCGAAATACACCTTAATGGTTTCCAGAAGTTCAATCCCGATCAGTACCAGTAGAAAAAAGCCGAAGATATCCAGCAACTGATCCACATCGAGCAGCAGTACAGGCGGCGCGATAAGGTCTTTTACGATGAGCCAGCCCAGGTCAATGGTCGTCATGAGTAGAACAAAAGCCATCATCACAATGAGAGCAAGGACAATGATCTGCTCAAATACTTTCAGGAAATCTCTCATGGATTTTCTCTAACTCGAGTGTTGTTGCCATAGGTTCTGCAAGCATCAAGAATAGCTGTTGAATTTATAAGTATAAGAAAAAAATTAGTTTTTTGAGGGGCGATGTTTTTCTATGTAAAAAACTAATGATAAAAATTGACACAGATAGTATTTATTATGATAATAATTCGCATTCGAGAATTATGCAGGTTGGAATAATGAGGGATGGCGTTAATAAAGTGAATACTTCTTTGCCTGAAAAAAAAGGGGCAAGTGTTTCCCCCTCTCCAGGGGACAAGGCCCGTCTGCGCTTACATAGCACCACTTTGTTTACCCACAACCGCGAAGTGATTATCGAACATGAGGGGGAAGAATACCGCTTGCGCATCACCAGTAAGGGAAAGTTAATACTGACTAAATAATTTAAAACCGTAGCTAGCGGTTCCAAAATACTCTTTCACCCATCAATTTCAGCAGAGCTACGTTCCCGTTAGGGCGGAGTTCCTTCAGTTAAAAGAAAAAATAGAGATTAGGATACCTAGCCAGCCATCTTTTGTTCTCTGATGTCCTCCATCAAAAGACAGCCAGCCATGGTTTTTTACCCCAGAAATTTTTTGGTCGGAGGGAAAATTGAGCAATGTGGCGGATTCAAGGTTGGTACAGCGGGGAATGTTTTTTGGGTTTGGCGGCTATCTCACCGCTCTCTTACAAAACCATCCGTGAAGGTAATGCATTCTCGGCCACCAGGGGGAGAACTAGTCTTCAGTCATACGCTACGGTGCGGTGGCTTGTCCATTGCTCCTTCACCTTAGGCGTTCTAGGCATACTGTTGGGTGTGCAGGGACAGACGATGGCCGCTGAAACAGGGGAGGATAATCTTAAGCTACCCGGTATTGAAGTAAGGGCGGTACGTCAAGGGGGTGCCCTCGATACCCTCTCCCGCAACGTCACTCGGATCACGCGGGAGGAAATTGAGAAGCAGCAGGAAACGACCCAGAGCGTCGCAGAAATTCTGGGTAGAATGGTACCGGGGATGGCGCCTGCAAGCCAGACCTTTACCAACTTTAATCAGACCTTGCGCGGCCGCGACGTCCTGGTACTGATTGATGGTGTTCCCATGAATACCAACCGGAATATCTCCCGAGACCTGTTTAATATTAAAGCGTCGGCGATCGAAAGCATCGAAGTCGTTAATGGTGGTAGCTCCGTTTATGGCGGCGGTGCAGCTGGCGGCATCATTCATATCAACACCTTGCAGGGGCGACGAACGGAGGGTGTGGAGTTTGAAACCGTTTTGGGTGGCAGTAGCAGCTTGACCGAGCTTGATGATGAAGCCCTCAGCGGCCGATTGACACAAAAGGTCTTGGGCAAAACGGGACCGGTGGATTACACCTTTTCCTTTAGTGGCGAACAGACGCAGGGCTTCTTCGATGCGGAAGGTGACCGTATTCCGCCAGAACCTAGCCAGGGCGACCTTTCGGACACGGGCACGTTGGATGTACTAGGCAAACTCGGTTATGAATTTGGTGCCGATCAACGGCTTGAACTGACCGCTAGTTATTTCGACCAGGAACAGGATACGGATTTTATTTCCGATCCGGCAGTAAATGATTTTCCACCGGGGAGCGTGAAGGCACGGGCAGTGAAAGGGCTACAGCTCGACGAGCAGACGGCGAATGAAAATCTTTTCCTTAATTTGGGCTATACCAAAAAGGATCTCTTAGGGAGTAAGATTCAAGCCCAAGCCTACTATCGTGATTACCACAGTCGCTTTTTTCCTTTTGATGGGCGCCCATTCAGCGGCTGGAATGCTTTAGCGCAGACTTTTCTGGATTCGCAAGTTAGCGGGGGACGTCTGACCATCGACACGCCTTTCTCGCCGTTGGAAGGTGTGGATGCCTTCCTGCTCTGGGGTGCTGACCTCAATCATGAAGAGACGGAACAGCCGGCCACCATTTTCAATGGTGACGTCTTTGATGCCTCGGGGGGCAGGGTTTTCGAGGTGACCGACAAGGAGCGAACTTTCGTGCCGGAGACGACAACGGAGTCCTATGGGGTTTTCGGCCAACTCGAAGTAATACCGCTGGACCAGGTGATCCTGCGGGGGGGGATTCGCCATGAATGGGTAGACGTCAGCTTTGATGGTTTTGTTACCCTGGGACAGCGCAATGAGATCGAAGGCGGTGAGATTCATTATTCCGAAACCACCTTTAACGCGGGTGTGGTTTATACTCCTGTCTCTCCTCTCGATCTTTATTTCAACTTTTCCCAATCCTTTGAACTTCCAGATATTGGCCTGCAGCTGCGCTTTGCGCCTGAAGGCTTCGATGTCAGCGATTCCAACCTAGAACCCCGGATCACAGACAACTTTGAGGTAGGGGTGCGGGGGCGCTTTGGTGGCCTGAGAGTCTCTGCCGCAGGGTTCTACAGCGAGTCTGATTTGGGTCGGGTGTTCGTCGAGAATTTCTCGCTGGTGCAGGAGCGTACACCCGAGCATATCTATGGCGCTGAGGGCAGTTTGGATTATGCCTTTAGCGATCGGCTAAAAATCGGTGGCACTTTTACCTGGCAGGAAGGGGAGCGGGAGGATCCGGCTACGGGTGAAGATATCGCTCTGAACGGTTTCCGCATCTCACCCTTGAAGTTGACTGGCTATGCAGAGTACAGCCCCTTCTACTGGTGGAACGCTCGGCTGCAGGTGCTCTATTCCGGCAACCGTGATGATGCCGCAGAAGATGGGGTTGGTTTCGGTGGTCGAGAGGTGGAGGACTATACCGTCGTTGATTTGTATAGTAGCTTCGATGCGGGTCCCGGCACTTTGCGAATTGGTATTGAGAACCTGCTGAACAACCAATATCAGACCGTATTTGGCCAGTTGCTACGTAACGGGCGGAACACGAGTAATATCGCCGCCCGTGGTGCGACCGCGCGGGTGTCTTACACCTTGAGGTGGTAATGCCCATGTCTTGCCTGGCGAATGGAAGGCCCCGATAATTGACGGGTGTTGGTGCATTCCGGGACGGGCGCTATTTTGCCACGGAGCGCTCGGCCCATCAGGAGGAGCGTTTGGCGATAAAATCGATGATGGCTGCCATTGCCGCTTCCCAATTTTCTGTTTCCGTGCGCCCTGAGGCTTTACGGGGTTTAAAACTGTGGTCACCGTCATCCACCCAGTAGATCTGAATGGCTTCGGATAGCCCATAATGGGTCACTTCCGTGGCTTTTCCAAAGGGATCCCGGGTCCCTTGGCAGATCAGGGTAGGGGTTTTCAGGGCTTGGAGATGGGGCGTCCTTAACTGCTGGGGTTTTCCTGGCGGATGAAAGGGATAACCGAGACAGATAAGCCCAGCCACCCCTTGTTCATCGGCAATTAGGCTGGCCATGCGCCCCCCTAGGGATTTGCCACCAATGAGAAGCCGCTGCCGCGGACAGCCCCCATCCACCATGGATGTGATCATACACCGCCAGGTCTCTAGCAATACCGGTTCCCGGTCTGGCGGTTTTTTCTTGCCTTGGTGCCGTGCCTGCATATAAGGAAATTCAAAGCGCGCCACCCGTAGGCCACCGATACTTTTGCCTTGGGCCGCCAGATCCTCGGCGAAGGCCACCATAAAAGGGGAGTCCATGCCCACACCGGCACCATGGGCCAATAGGAGGGTCCAGGCAGCTTCCTTGGGGCCTGTCCAGAGTAATTTTGATGTTTCCATGGGAAGGACTCAAATTTCTCTTTAAAAAAGGTTATTAGCCTATTGCTTGGAAAAAAACATTAAAGTAAATTAAATAATAATAATTATCGTTTTTATTAGATAAGCAAAAAGGGGTAAGTAAAGTGGCATACTATATCCATAGTTTACCGGGTAGGTTACGGGTCCGTTCACCCTTTATTAAACATTATCCCACCCAAGCTGAAGTCCTCAAGGGACGGATCGCCGGTTTGCCGGGTGTCCAATCCGTTAAAATCAACCCCCATGCCCGCAGTATTACCGTTCTCTACCACGCTCAAGAATTAGCCGCTGATACCCTCTTGGAGATGTTTGAGGAAGTCGGGTGCTTGGAGAGTGCCCTACCCAGCCGTGATCGCTCCGCTGCGGCAGTCAAAGCTGGTGAAATGTTTGGCAAGGCCGTATTTGATGTCTTTATTGCCAAGGCCCTGGAGCGTTCCGTGGTTTCCTTGTTAGCTGCTCTTAAGTCGAGATAGGGAGGAAGGGGGCTCAGAGTTGAGACCTGCTATATGCTTGTGCCCTCCTCAATAATCCCGCTCTTTACAAATAATCCTAACCTATTACGCTTTTATTTAAAGAGGGTTAATGAGCAAATAGGTCCCACCTAAAAGAAAAATCAAATCGAGAAAGTGTGAATTTATAGTGCAAGGATCTGCATGAGCTATTTAGAAATCTTCTCCCAGAGAGTCTCCGGCCTCGCGATACCCTGGAAGTAAGACAGGCCGAGGACTCCATGGTGATGGAGGAAATGCCGATAGCCGAGTCGGAAACATCTAGCGAGGTTATTTCTCTTCCAATGGGTATCAGTTAGCCAAAGAAGGGGGCTCATGCCAAGCGTTTCGCTGACCAAAGGGCTTAGGTCGGAATACCAGACACTATTCGATAGCTGCGTCATCGATAGCGGCAAGAGCGGCGAGGTGGAGGCTCTCATCACTAAGCTGGGCAATCATCGCGAACGCTATTTCGCTGTTGCTGAGGCGCTGAATATTCCCTGGTATTTCATTACCGTCATTCACAATATGGAATCTTCCCAGGATTTCTCTTGCCACTTGCACAATGGGGATCCGCTCTCCGCACGCACAGTTCATGTGCCCCAAAACAGGCCTCCTAAGGGCTTACCCCCCTTTAGCTGGGAGGAAAGCGCTATCGATGCGTTGAAATTGAAGAGGCTTCATAGGTGGCAAGATTGGAGCGTGGCGGGGCTGCTTTACAAGCTGGAAGGTTATAATGGTTGGGGTTATCGGCTTTATCATCCCCATGTTTTGAGCCCCTATCTTTGGGGTTATTCTAGCCACTACAAGGGCGGTAAATACACCGCAGATGGCCGCTGGTCCGACGCGGCGGTATCCAAGCAGTGCGGTACGGCGACTCTGCTGCGCCGGATGGCCGAAAAAGCGCTGGTCGAATTACCGCTGCCTCCGCTGAAGCAATCGGTTGCCCGCCACATGAGGCAGGGACTATCCTGGGTAAGATATTCTAGCCAAGGTCCATTGCCTTATGCCCGAGAACTGCAAGAATTTCTCAATACTTTCCCTGGTATCTATATCAAGCCGGATGGTTGGCCCGGGGAAAAGACTTCGGAGGCTTTTCAAAAGGTAACGGGCTATTACTTGCAAGGCGATCCGAGGGTGGGGCAGTGAGCTAGTTATATGGCTTTATCCCTTTAGTCATGTGCTAAGGGGAAATGCTCAGGCTATTTAAAGCCCTAGCCAATGGGATTGGGCCATATTTGCTGCTCTCTTGTTTCTGGTAATGGTGGGTTTGTTGCAGGCCATCCCTGGCCCGCCCTCTGCGGGCGTGCCGCGCTCAACGCCACCGAGTGTAGCATATAGCATTTCCTTGAAAAATGAGGCAGGAATACTGACTTACCAGAACCCTAAATTTCTTATCATGCTAACCGTTCATCATTTACGCCGGACGGGCCTTTCTCCGGTCTCTTTCACTTTAGCCGATGGAGAGTGCATGGCCGTGCAGGGCTCCTCTGGTTCCGGCAAGAGTCTGCTGTTGCGTGCCCTTGCCGATTTAGATCCCCATGAGGGGGAGATCAGCCTTGACGGTAAATCTTGGGACTCTATACCAGCGACCCAATGGCGGCGGCAGGTGGTTTATTTACCTTCCGAACCGGGTTGGTGGAGCAATTATGTGGCCGATCATTTTCCTGTTTGGGAGGAAGCGATTCCCTGGGTAGAGGCCCTGGACTTGCCCGCGGCGATTCGGGACCGGACCTTGGAACGCTTATCCACGGGTGAGCGCCAGCGTCTGGCGTTGGCTCGGGCGCTGGTTTTGGATCCACGGGTGTTGCTGTTGGATGAGCCCACCTCTGGACTGGATAATAAAAGCACCTACAATGTTGAACAAATCCTCAAGGAACGTTTAAACAGGGGCACCGGCCTTCTTTGGGTGACTCATGATCCAGCCCAGGCTCGCCGGGTCGCCCAGCGATGTTTGTTCTTGGAAAACGGTCATGTCCATGAGGAATGGCTTTGAATTATCTTTCTCTCGGTACTTTCGATCTGGCCATTGCCTCGGTGTTGGTGATCCTCAATGGCGCTTTGTCCTTTTTCCTGGGACTTGGGTTAGAGCGGCAACTCCTGATTGCGACTCTTCGCATGATCGTGCAGTTGGCCCTCATTGGGCTCGTGTTGAAGACACTCTTCGCCCTGTCTTCTCCTGGATGGACAGGGTTTGCTGCCTTAATCATGATCCTCTTCGCAGGCCGGGAGATCATGGCCCGCCAGGAACGCCGGATGACAGGATTTTGGTCCTATGGCCTGGGGACGGGATGTATGCTGCTGGCGGCAAGCTTGGTCACTATTTTTGCCTTGACCACTCAGGTCCGGCCTGATCCTTGGTATGACCCCCGCTACGCGCTGCCCTTATTAGGGATGATTCTTGGCAATACCATGACCGGGATCAGCTTGGGTCTACACAGCCTTTTGACTGGGCTGGTGCGGGATCGCAGTGCCGTTGAGGCCCAACTGACCCTGGGGGCCACCCGCTGGCAGGCGACTCTTCCCGTGACCCGGAATGCCCTGCGCAGTGCCTTGATGCCGATCATCAACACTATGGCGGCCACGGGCTTGGTGTCCTTGCCGGGGATGATGACCGGCCAGATTTTGGCCGGCGCCGAGCCCATGGAGGCGGTGAAATACCAAATGTTGATCATGTTTCTGATTGCCGGTGGCACGGCGTTTGGGTCGATAAGCGCTGTGTTGGGGGCTGTCTATTGGTTAACGGACGCTCGGCATAGATTGAGGCTAGAGCGGCTGAGGCAGCCTTAGAGCATCAAAACGGACGGCACTATAAAGGCGCGAAGCGCACAAAGAAATCAAATCCAGTATTTCCATATTTTTTTCTGTGCCGAATTAAGGGCTTTTTTCACGATTAGCAGGAGAAAAACCTGTAAAGTTTGTCGAATCCTTTAAATTTTGCCCAACCACTGGAGAACATCATGGGTACTGAACGTATCGAACTGTTGGATGGCCGAATCACGATTGATCCGGATATATGCAATGGTAAACCTACCATTCGGGGTAAACGTATCACCGTGCAGACTATTTTAGAGTTTCTAGCGGCAGGCGACTCTGAGGAAGAAATTCTAAACCAGTATCCCAGCCTGGATTGTGAGGATATTCATGCCTGTCTTCGCTTTGCAGCGATTCTGGCCGAGAAGGAATTTACCGTTTCCCATGTCGCCTGATATGGCGGGTTTTCTCATCGACGCGAATCTTCTTTACCGGTTTGCACTGTGGCAAGGGCCGGAATACAGGCATGTCTTCGATCTCGACGATACCTGGCCCGATTCAGAAATTTGGGAATATGCCAAAGCGGAGGGATTGACCCTTGTTACGAAGGATGCTGATTTTTCTGCTCGGGCGATGGTGAGCGAACCACCTCCCCGGGTTATACACCTTCGGATTGGTAATCTACGGATACGTGATTTCCATTCACTATTGCAACAAATCTGGCCCCAAGTGCTCGTGCTCAATACTACTCACCGGTTGCTGACTGTATATCCAGATCGGATAGAGGGTGTTCGATTTTAACGCCAGATCATCGCTAAAAAGATTGATCATTGGTATTTGGTCTCGCGACAATAATTGTTTTATTTGATTGCAGAGCGCTGTAAGTAGCAGTAAGAAATAGATATGCCGACAATAAGCGCATTGGTAGTGCTGCATATTGAGTGATTATGCGCTATATTTATATTATGTATGTATAGATTTCTCAAGGAGATAGCCATGAACTGTCCCCGATGCGGTGGTACTCATATTGTCAAAAATGGGAGTAATGGGGTCGGGACACCCAAATTTTTATGCAAAGTCTGCGGTCGGCAATTCGTGGAGGACCCCAAGAATTGCTCCATTACTCAAGAGACGAAAGAGCTGATTGATAAATTGCTCTTAGAGAGAATTCCGCTGGCAGGGATTGTCCGAGTCACGGGCGTTTCAGAGCGCTGGTTGCAATATTATGTGAACGATAAATATGCGCATACACCGCGGCGAGTGGAGATAAAAAAAAGTCCAGAGCTCGTTTAACCCTTGAGTGCGATGAGCTTTGGTCGTTTGTCGCCAGAAAGGGCAATAAACAATGGGTGTGGTTAGCGTTCGATAGGGACACCCAAGAAGTTGTGGGGGTTTATATCGGCGATCGGAGTCAAACAGGGGCACAAGGATTATGGCAGTCCTTACCCGCCGTTTATCGGCAGCGGGCCGTAAGTTACACCGATTTTTGGGAAGCCTATGAGGCTATCTTCCCAGGGCCACGCCATCGCAGCGTGGGCAAAGAAACGGGACAAACAAGCCACATTGAACGCTTTAATTGTACGCTCAGACAGCGTGTTTCGCGTTTAGTCAGAAAAGCACTCTCTTTCTCCAAGAAATTAGAAAACCATGTCGGCGCTATTTGGTATTTTGTCCACCATTATAATGCGACCCTTTGCCCAACAACCCGATCCTGATTATCACTCATAATGCAGGACTACCAGCGCATTTTATGGAATCCTAATTCAGATGTTCTGGGCTGATCATGCGCCGCCTCACTTTCATGCGCTTTATGGGGAATATGAAGCGTTAATCGATATTCGAACTTTAGCGGTGATGCGAGGAACATTGCCGAGACGTGCGCTGGCGCTCGTTCTCGAATGGGCCTCGCTTCATCGCGAGGAACTAATGGAGAATTGGAAACTATGCGAGTCCCTGCAACAGCCAAAGAAAATCGATCCGCTGGATTAACGCCGAATGTCCCCTGGCGGGTTATCCAAGTTACCCCTCTCTCAGGTTATTGCCTACGCGTTCGGTTTGTTGATGGCACCGAAGGCGAGGTGGACATGACGGGACTAGTAAACAGGGTGCAAGCGGGTGTGTTTGAAAAGCTCCGTGACAGGGCGTTATTCGCGCAAGTGACGGTCAGTCTCGGCGCGGTGACCTGGCCTGGCGATATCGACTTGGCCCCAGACGCCATGTACGACGAGATTAGAAAAAATGGCAAATGGGTGCTTTGAGTGTGGCCGAGTACTCGGGAGTCATGGAAGATCCCAGAGTTTCAGCGATTTCTTGGAGACTGCTTTTACCGCCAAGATATGGACTCCACCAAAAACCGATTGACAATCGGTGTTTGGTCTCGCGACAATAATGGTCAGTTTGGAAGTAGCAGGGCGATGTTATCGATTCGGTCTTCATACCTGGGAGAGCTGGAAATTGCCGTTCTCGAACACCTGTGGTCCGCAGGGGCCATGGAGGCTAAAGGTGTGCATCAGGGGATTGGCATCCAGCGGGGGATTTCTTTGAATACCATCCAATCGACTTTGGAGCGGTTGTATCGAAAAAAACTGCTGAGCCGGGAGAAGGTCCGTCATGCTTATGTTTATGCGCCTACGGTGCAGCGGGAGGAACTGATGGCTCAATGGGTGGGGCAAGTGGTTCATGTCTTATCCAAAGGCAAGGACCACGATTTGTTATCAGCCTTTGTGGATTTTGCGGCTCGGGTGGATGAACATAACCTGGATCGCTTGGAGCAGTTAATTGCAGAGCGTCGTAAGCAGCAGCCAGAGGACTCGTCGTGATGGCGTTTGCAGAAGTTTTTTCGTTTGCTTTCGTGGCCTGGTTCGGGTTTGCCGGGGTGACCGCATTGCTCTGCGTTTTCCTTTATCCTGTGGCTCGTCATTGGTTTTGGTCCCTGCCGCCGGCGATACGGGCTAATCATGTGTTGGCCTGGACGGTGGCTCCTGCCGCAGTCGGATTGTTGTTGACCAGCTTTATTTTTTTACCCACCGTGTTAAGTCTTTTGGGGATCACCTCCGATCATTGCCAGGCTGATGGGGCGGGTTTTGCCTATCATTGCTTGTTGCATCCCTTCATATCAATGGAAAGAGAACTTCCCTGGTTTCTACTTTTCCCATTGACTGCGCTGGGGTTATTTTTTTTGGGGCAGATGATATGGGAATTGTGGCGTGTGCGCCGGTTAGTGCGTTCCCTCACCCTGGCAAGCGCTCCTGATGCTTCCCGTGGTATCTGGGTGGTCAAAAGCGAATGGCCCCTAGCCTTTGCGGCCGGTATTTCCCAGGCTCGGATTTTCATCTCCGAGAAATTAGTGCGTGACCTTGCGCCGCCCCAACTGGCGGTCGTCCTGGCCCATGAGCGTGCCCATCTCTGTCGTCATGATCCGGCCCGGTATTTTTTCGCCCGGGCCATGGCTTGCCTCCATGTTTCTTGGCTCCGCCGAAAATTGCTAGAAGACTTATCCCTGGCCGCCGAGCAGGCCTGTGACGAGGAGGCTGCCAAGCAGGTAGGCGACCGCTTGCTGGTGGCGGATGCCATTGTGCAAGTGGAGCGTTGGTGCCATCAGCAACGCCGCTCTGCACCTGTTCCCCTGCCTTCCTTTGTGGGCAGCCAGGTGGTGGCGCGGGTGGAATCTTTGCTGGCCAGCTCCCAGAAACCCGGCTGGATGTATCGAATGATGATTGGTGTTTCCATGGGTTTGGTGTTGATCGCCCTCCTGTTCGCTGCTGATCCCCTCCATCAACTGACTGAAGCTATGCTGGGATTTTTGGTGGAATAAGCGATGAGACCTCAGCTGCCAAGTGGTGCTGACAAAAAACCGATGCTCTATCGGTTTTTAGGAATCCGGTTGGCGGTGACGGTATGGTTGCTGTCGGTTCCTTGTTTTTTGGCTGCCTCGGAAACCCACGATTCTCCTGCTGAATGGCTTACCGCACAGGAAGCCATTCGTCTTGGGCTGTCCCGTCCGGAGGTGAATCGGTGGGTGGAAGGCCAGATTGGCGTGGCTCAGAGCGAAGCCGCCCAAACAGCCCTTTGGCCCAATCCCCAGCTTCAATATCAGCGGGAGGAAACCAATACCGGTGGGGGAGCTTCCATTGATGAATTCTTATGGCTGACTCAGAAATTCGATTTTTCTGGCCGCCGGGGATTACAGGTGAATGCGGCGAAGCAGCAGGTTCAAGCGACTCGACAGGAAGCCGAGTTTCGGCGTTTAGTGCTGACAGCAAAGATACGACAGGGGTTTTATCAGGTTCTGCACCAGTGGGAGTTGCTGCAGAACTTGGAACAGTGGTTTGAACGCCTGGGGGTGATCGAAACCGTGGTCCAGAAGCGGGAGGCCGCCGGTGAGATCTCGGGCTATGACCGTTTGCGGCTGACCCGGGAGCAGGCGGCGGCTCGGGCTCAGATGCAGAGCGAAGAGGCTGTCTATTATCGGGCTTGGGAACAGCTCCTGGGGATATTAGGGGCGAAGGAGAAAAAGACGGTTTACAGGGGGGTAACCGGTTCCCTGTTGCCCCAATCCCTGCCGCCATTAGAACGGTTGTTGCAAACTCTCATCTATCGCCCCGATTTGCAAAGCCTGGAGCAGCAGGCCAATGCCCATGCCTTGGAGCGCCAGGCCGCCGCCCGGGGTTGGATCCCGGATCTCACCCTCAGTCTAGGGAGTAAAAAGGCGAAAGATGCCTTTGGCAGTGATGCGGGGCCTTTTTTCAGCGCCGGGATCAATTTGCCCCTGTTTGATCGTCATCAGGCGAAACGGGATCGGGCTTCGGCCAGGCTCCAAGTGGTGCGCAGTGAGTACCAATTGGCCCTAACCGAGGCCCAAGGGGCGGTTCGTGGCCGCTGGCAGGAGGTGCGGCAGTTGGCCGCCACGGCCCGGGAAGTGCGCCGTAGGGATGTGGTTGCGGCCAGAGAGTTGGTGCGTACAGCAAAGGTCGCCTATGAAGGGGGGGAAATTGGAATCTTAGAGCTGCTTGATGCCTATCGGGAGGAAATGAATACGGTGACCCGCGCTTTGGAACTGGAGCGACGCGCCCGCCAGGCCCAGATTGAACTTGAGCGGTTGGCCGGAGAGGGCTTGTCATGAGGGGATTGAGGAGAACCGGGTGGTTATGGCTATTCTTTTTATTGGTGGCCTGTAGCGCTTCCCAAGCGCCGGTCCAGGACAATGCGCCTGAACTGGCAGGGATCAGTGCCACTGATTTTACGGATAAGACCCAGCTCTTTGTGGAGTTTCCTCCCCTGGTGGTGGGTCAGGAATCTCCCTTTGCAGCCCATTTGACCCGGCTTGAGGGTTTCCAGCCCATAGCGGAGGGGCGGGTGACCGTATTCTTGGGCGGGGGAGATCGTCCCCTCGAAAAATTTGTCGTTGATGCCCCCCAAATCCCCGGGATTTTCCGGCCGGTAGTTACGCCTCAGCATTCAGGGCGGCGGCAATTGGCTATCCGTTTGGTGGCGCCAGGAATGACTGTGACTCATCTACTGGGAGCGGTGACTGTTTATCCGGATCGGGAGGCAGCCGCTCAAGCCCATCCCCCTGAAGCGGAGGAGGAGGGCGGGATCACTTTCTTGCTTGAGCAGCAATGGCGGGTAGACTTTGCCCTCCAAGCGGTCCGCCAGCATACCCTCCAGGAGTCCGTTGCCGCCACGGGGGTAGTGGGTGCCCGGGCCGATGGAGAAGCTCAGATTCATGCGCCGACGGCGGGCCATCTCCTTACCCATGGCGCCGATTTTCCCCAGGTTGGCAGGTCCGTTGAGCAGGGTCAAATCCTGGCGGTAATTGCCCCCCATCTTGCCGCTGAAGCCGATTTCGCCTCCTTAGAATTGGCGGTGCAAAAGGCCCGTTCCCAATATCAATTCGCTGTCCATGAGCGCCAGCGCTTGGAAGGGTTGTGGGCGCAAAACGCGGCCCCCAAACATCGTCTAGTGGCGGCGCGGAAGGAGGAGGCCATCGCCAAGGCGGAACTGGAAGCCGCCCGGCGCCGCCTAGAGCAGTATCAACTCCAATCCTCTGGGGCTGTCTCGGGGGTGCCCGTCCGGGCGCCTATCAGCGGCACTGTGGCCCAGGTCCAGGTGGCGGCAGGCAGTTACTTGGAAGTAGGGCAGGCTTTATTCCACGTGGTGCAAACGGACCGCCTTTGGTTGGAAGCCCGAATTGCGGAGGCGGATCTGGGACGCTTGCACCATCCTACCGCCGCTTGGTTTGAAGTGGACGGCTTTGACCAGCCTTTCCGGATTAACCCGGAGCAGGGAGGGCAACGAGTGGCTTTTAGCACGGTGGTGGATAAAGTCAGCCGGACAACACCTTTGATATTTGAGTTTCCTAACCCCAATCAGGCCCTGCGGATTGGGATGTTTGCCCGGGTGCGGGTGCTGACGGGTAAAAAGGTTCATGATATCGCTGTTCCCCGCTCAGCCCTAGTGGATCACAACGGCCAAGAGGTGGTCTACGTGCTGGTAGGAGGGGAGTCTTTTGAGCGCCGCAACGTGCAATTGGGTATTCGCGAAGGGGACACTGTGCAGGTGTTGAAAGGACTCAACGCTGGCGAGTGGGTAGTTACCCAAGGGGCCTACCTGGTTCACTTGGCGGCGGCTTCGCCCGCCGCGCCGGGTCACGGTCACGCCCATTGAGGCTTCCATGATTGCCAAAATCATCCAATGGTCCCTGAAGCAACGCTTGTTAATTCTTCTTGGCGCTGCAGCCCTTTTAGTATGGGGCGGCGTGGAGACCGGGCGGATGCCGGTGGATGTGTTTCCCGATCTGACCGCGCCTAGGGTGACGGTGGTGGCCGAGGCCCATGGCATGGCCCCGGAGGAGGTGGAAACCTTGATCACTTTTCCCCTGGAGACGGCCTTTAATGGGGCTAGCGGCGTGCGGCGGGTGCGCTCTTCCAGCGGTGTGGGGATTGCGGTGATCACGATCGAATTTAACTGGGGGATGGATATTTATCGGGCGCGGCAGATCGTGGCCGAGAAACTGCAATTGGTGCGCGGCGCCCTTCCACCCCAGATTCCGCCGCCGGTGCTGGCGCCGGTGACTTCCATCATGGGCGAGATTATGTTCGTTGCCCTGACCTCCGATCGGCACAGCGCCCTTGAGCTCAAGACCAAGGCGGACTGGGTATTGCGCCGCCGCTTGCTGGCTGTCCCGGGGGTCGCCCAGGTGATTCCCATCGGCGGCGATACCAAACAATACCAGGTGATCATTCAGCCGGAACGCTTGGCCGCCTACGATATTGCGGTGGACCAAGTGGTGGAGGCGTTACGAAAGACCAATCAGAATATTTCGGCTGGGTTCTATGTGCAAGGAGGGCAAGAATACCTTATTCATGGGATAGGCCGGGTCCAGCGCCTGGAAGATATCCGCGAAACCCTCATCGCCCAGCGTGGCGACCAGCCGGTGCTGGTACGCCATGTGGCGGAGGTGGCCCTGGGTCCGGCCCCCAAGCGGGGTACCGGCGCTCATAATGGGGAAGCAGCGGTGATCATCGGGATCCAAAAGCAGCCCGACACCAATACCTTGGCGTTGACCGCACGTCTCGATGAGGTTTTGGCTGAGATCCAAACCGCCTTGCCGCCGGGAATGATTCTCAAAACCCATATTTTTCGGCAGGCGGATTTTATCACCGTAGCTATTGAGAACTTGTTAGAGGCCCTGCGGGATGGGGCCATCCTGGTGGTGGTCATTGTGTTTGCTTTTCTGATGAGCCTCCGGGCCAGCGTGATTACCTTGCTGGCCATTCCCCTGTCCCTGGTGACGGCCATTCTCGCCATGAAGGCCCTGGGAGCGAACTTCAATACCATGACCTTAGGGGGAATGGCCATTGCCCTGGGGGCCCTGGTGGACGACGCGATTATCGTGGTGGAAAATATTGTCCGCCGTCTTCGGGAAAATCAACAGCGAGAAAAGGAGCAACGGCGTTCCCCCGGTCGGGTGGTCTTGGCCGCGACCCGGGAGATCCAAGGCTCCATTGTTTTTGCCACCTTGATCATTATCTTGGTGTTTTTGCCTCTGTTTTTTCTCTCCGGGGTGGAAGGCCGCTTGATGCAGCCCCTAGGGTTGGCCTACATCATTTCCCTGGCGGCTTCCTTACTGGTCGCCATTACCGTCACCCCTGTGCTGAGCCTTTTGCTTTTGCCTCGGGCACGGATTGTCCACACCTACCGGGAGACCCGGTTAGTAGGGTCTCTTAAAAGGCACTATGAGCGGTTTCTTGCCGCCACGGTAACCCGTTGGAAAACCATTGCCCTGATGGCACTTATCGCCCTAGCCGCTACGTTAGGGGCTTTTGCTGGAGTGGGGCAATCCTTTTTGCCGCCCTTTAATGAAGGCAGTCTCACCATCAGCGCAGTGACTTTACCGGGGACCTCATTGGCCCAGTCTGATCGCCTAGGCCAAAGGGTGGAAAAAATTCTGCTCCAGTATCCGGAGGTGGTGGCCACCGCCCGCCGCACCGGCCGCGCCGAACTCGACCCCCATGCCCAGGCTATCTATGCCTCCGAGATTGATGTGAGCTTGAGCAGGGGAGAGCGGAGCAAAGAGGCTTTTCTCGCCGACCTGCGATCAGATTTAGCGGCTGTCTCTGGGATGCAAATCAATATTGGCCAGCCCATTTCCCACCGGATCGATCATATGCTCTCGGGCACGCGGGCCAATATTGCGGTCAAGATTTTTGGGCCTGATCTCTATGAATTGCGCCGGATTGGGCAGCAGGTCAAGACCGTGATGGAAGGAATACCCGGGGTGGTGGACCTGGCTATGGAGCAGCAGGCGGATATTCCCTTTCTGACGATTAAATTCAAACGCCAAGCCATCGCCCGCCATGGCCTGCAGGTGCAAGAGGTGGCGGAGGCAGTGACCACGGCTTTCTATGGGCAGTCTGTTTCTAAAATTCTAGAAGGCCAGTCCAGCTTTGATCTGGTAGTGCGCTATGACCCGAGAGTTAAAGCTGATCTGGAGGCCGTTCGGGCCACCTTGATCACTACCCCGGGCGGCGCCCGCTTGCCCCTCCACGCCCTGGCGGAGATCCGCAAGGATCGGGGGCCTAACACCATCAGCCGGGAAAATGTGCAGCGCAAAATGGTGGTCATGGCCAATGTGGCGGAGCGGGATCTGGTGGGCGTGGTGGAGGAAATACAACAGAGTGTCCGGCAAGGGGCCTCTCTGCCGGCAGGCTACCACATTGAGTACGGCGGTCAGTTCGAGAGCGCGGAAGCGGCTTCCCGCACCCTCTCCATCCTGGGGGTGCTGGTGGTTTTTGGGATTTTTTTGTTGCTGTTTATGGCCTTTAATTCAGCGCGGGATGCCGGTCTGGTCATGGTGAATCTGCCCCTGGCCCTCATGGGAGGCGTGATCGGCGTCTACTTGTCCGGGGGAATACTTTCCGTGGCTTCCCTGATTGGTTTTATTACCCTGTTTGGAATTGCGACCCGTAATGGGGTGATGATGATTGCCCATATCCATCACTTAGTGGAGAAAGAGGGGGTGCGGGAGCCCCTTACCGCCGTCATCCGGGGAGCCAGGGAACGCCTTATTCCCATTCTCATGACCGCTTTGGGTACGGCCCTGGCCCTTATTCCCCTGGCGTTGAGCGCCGGCGAACCGGGAAGTGAGATCCAAGCGCCCATGGCCATGGTGATCCTGTTTGGTCTTTTGACCTCAACCATGCTCAACATGGTGGTGGTGCCAGCTCTGTATCTGCGCTTTGGTGCGGTGAGGCAGATTCTCTATGATAGGGGTGCTTAATTGTGTTTGTGAAAGTAGATTGTCGTCTGAAAGGCAGTGGTTTTCTGAGAAAGATTGGGAACAATGGGATAAACAAATTGAGGAGGAGGCTAAATCGGGCAAATTAGATTTCCTCATAAAAGAGGCTGTTGAGGAAAAAAGTCAGGGACGACTTAAGGAACTTTGAATGCATAGGGCCACGAACCGGTTTTGGGAATGGTTGGAAAAGCTTCCAGAAGAGGCACAAATATTGGCACGGAAAAATTTCTCATTACTCAGGACCAACCCTCAATATCCTTCTCTTCATTTCAAGAAAGTTGGAAAGTTCTGGCCAGCCCGAGTTGGCCTCAACTATAGAGCTCTTGCGGTCGAAACTTCATGGAAAGTGGTGGGGATAAAATGCTGTAAACATGTCTCTAAAGCCTCTGCTTCCACAGCAATTCCCGCTCTGAACGGTTAAGTAGGTATCCTAGAGTTTTTCAGGCTGGTGGAAAACGGACACGCAGCCTCCCCTGGTCTCGGTTTAATAGACACGACTTGGAAAGTCAAGGGTCTAAAGAGCATGATAGGGGAAAAATAGCTCAAGGAAATGCTGAGAGCTGTGGCTACCCTTAGTGAGTGTGCCCCGCTTCATCAAAGAGGGTCTAGCACCTTATACCAATTTAATCAAAGAATGCAATTTATTAAGGCTTCAAGTGCTTGTTTAGACTGCATCTATACAATGCAAAATTACATGAAATTGGTATTACCGGGATCTGTTCTGCCGGGAGGTAGGTTTTGAACATGTGAGCCGATACGTGACGGGTCTGTTGCTCAGCTCCAATAAAACGCTGCAAGGAGTTTACGCCCAGCAGGTGTGGCCGGAGGCTCAAGGGGTGAGTCGACGGGCGATGCACACGACGGTATTTGAGGCGGGCTGGGACAGTGTAGGATTGATGGGACGGCATAGAGCGGTGGTGTCGGGAGCGCATCGGGGACGGGGCTTGGAAGTGATGAGCCTGTCCATAGAGCGTGTGGAGATTGTGCCGGATGACCCCTTCGTTGTAGGCTTCCTCAAACTTGAGCAACGAGGGATACTTCAACCCAAACACCACCAGCCCCGACATCAGCGCATCGGCCAGGGGTATCTGGCTGCGTTTGTTTCGATGCCCGGGCACAGTTTCAAAATATCGGCTACACACAGATGATTGAACTCGACAAAATCAAACGCTCGCCGGAACCACCGGGCGTACGTCTTCTCGTTGAGTGGGCTATAGCGGCTTAAATGACGAAAGGTGGTTTTGCCACGGAGACATATCCACGTCGTCAATAACACCTTCATGAACTTACGTTGTGCTGTGGAGAGACTGGACATTTGAGCTAAAAGGGGGTCTATTATCAAGGTAGGGGCCTCCGGTTATCGTCAAAAAATGGCGTTGTGGTAGACACCATTTTCCGATTTCAGCAGGCAGCAACGGGGTATAAAAACTGTCCGAACTATTGATAGAAATCTACTAAGAAAATTAATGTTTAATATCAACCAGAAAGAAAAGGGCTGAGCGATATGTTCAATTTAGGCAACATGCTCAATTTAGGCTCTACTGATCCAGTAATTGGTAAAGCGGATACCATAATCAGGTGCTCAAGCAGAGAGTTGTTCAAATATATTGGAGAAGATCTATTTCAGAATTACCCAAAATGGTCGCCAGAGGTCAAAGAACTGGCGCAGCTCACTTCCGGCCCAGTAAAACTGGGAACTGTGGGCAGGCAGGTGCGTGTAGACCAGGGACGCCGCAGCGAATCGAAGTTTAAAGTTTCTGCATTTGAACCTGATGTACGGCTAACATTTACTGGGGTTTCTGAACCTTTTCGTTGCACTTATGAATTACAGGAAATCACCCCTGAAGAATCGGTTAAACTAACTTTTTCTTTTGAATTACTTGAACTCTTAGCAGTCATGCGGCCTGTAGAAGGGCTTGTCCGTGCGGCGGTAAAAAATGGCGCCGTGAAAACGGTGCAAAATATTAAGCAACTAATTGAAACCGATCAAGTCGCGAATACCCCATCTCAATAATTAAGTATTGCTCAATTTTTAATTTAGTAGTGATTACTTTAGTCTTCACTAACACATTAAAGTAAAAGGATAACTTATGGCACAAGATTTTTTCTTGAAAATGCAGGCACCCCAAGTAGACGACCGCCCAATGTGGGATGTTATATTTGCGGTTTACGGCTATCCTGCATTACTGCTAGCGCATAAACTGAAAATTTTTTCCTTTCTTGCTGATGGTGCGCGTACACTTGCAGATATCTGCAACTCGCTAAACATTAAAAAACGACCAGCCGAAGCAATTTTAACAGTTGCTACGTCATTGGGCTTTTTATCTTTACAAGATGGACGTTATGCGCTTACTACAATTTCCAAAGATTATTTACTCGAAAGCAGCCCTAACTATTTCGGATTCTTTTGGGATCTGATGATTGACAACTATCAGGTGTGCTCCTTTCAGAATCTAGAAAGGGCGGTAGCAACAGATTCTCCTCAGGCCTATGGAGGAGGCGATATTTTCAAGTCCCATGAAGAACAAATAGAGCTGCTTCACCGTTTTACCCATGGAATGCATAGTATCAGCCAAGCTTCTTCCCTCTTTTGGCCAAAGCTCATGGATTTTTCCCGGCATCGTCTGATGCTGGATATTGGTGGAGGCTCTGGCGCTCACTCGATCGGCGCGGCTTTAAAACTGCCAAATCTACAAGCATTAGTTCTTGATTTTCCTCAAGTGTGTGAATTAGCTCAAAAATACATCACTCAGTATGGAGTACAAGACCGGGTCAAAACACATGAAGCCAATATCTGGAGCGATCATTGGCCGTCAGCCGATCTTCACTTTTTCTCAAATATGTATCATGATTGGCCAATAGAAAAGTGTAGTTTTTTGACGGATAAGAGCTTTATGAGCCTGGAGTCCGGAGGGCGAATCATTATCCATGAAATGCTTTATAATGATGAAAAAACAGGTTCTTTTGCACCAGCTGCATACAGCATGATGATGATGGGTTGGACAGAAGGCAGGCAATACTCTGGATTGGAATTGTCTGAAATGTTGCAGAAGTCTGGCTTTGAGGAAATTCAAGTACAGCCGTCTTTTGGATATTACAGTATAGTTACTGGCCTAAAACCATAGCAAGTATGATCAACTAGATATTACGCACCGCGACTGAAATTCCAACGGCTCTTCCGGAAAGCAGTTGAAGGGTCTACCATCGGATTTTGCAGGTAGCGGGCGAACTTTAAAGAGGTTAGCCTAGGTTTAGGATGGGGATGTGGCTCTTGGGGTCAGTGGCTGTGAGAGCAGTTTACTAGGCTTGAAATGCCGTCCCCGTCCTCAGAGATTAGTAAAAATTGGTGAAGCCGCCAAATTGCTAGGCACTACCCCGGATACGCTCAGAAAATGGGAAGCATCCGGGGAGCTGTTACCCGCCAGAAAAACCAAAGGCGGAACCCGTTATTACGCTGTAGCGGATTTGCTTGGTTTAGCGGGCGAGAGCAGCCCAACGGTTTGCTATGCCCGTGTCAGCAGCGATGAGCAAAAGGAAGAGCTTGATCGTCAGCATGCCATGCTAGAGGCTTACTGTGCGGCCAAAGGATGGAAAGCCGAGACGATTAAAGATCTCGGTTCAGGGATGAATGACCGGAAAAAAGGCTTAAACAGGCTGCTTGAGCTTATTCTACGGGGAAAGATGCGGCGGCTAGTGATTACTCACAAAGACCGGCTATTGAGGTTTGGCGCAGAGTTGATTTTTACCCTCTGCGAAATTCAAGGCATTGAGATTGTGATTATCCATAAAGGTGAGCCACCCAGTTTTGGGATGGACCCAATACACACAACACACAGACAGCAAGAGGAGGTTAAGACAATGTCCTTATCTGCCTTCATTTTTGATAGGCCAGCGGGCAGGGTTGATGGCATCGTCATTCAGCGGACGAGGACGTCGGTGGTGGCGCTGCCAGCTTCTCTGGCCTCGGTCGCTCCGGCTTCCGGCTGGTCTTCTCTCGCATCCATTGAAAGACGACGTAGAGCATCGGGATAACGAACACGCCGATGGCGGACGCCGCCAGCATGCCAAAGAAGACCGGCGTGCCGACAGCCTGCCGGCTCGCAGCACCCGGCCCTGTCGCGATCACCAGCGGCAGAAGCCCTAGGATGAAAGCAAAGCTGGTCATCATCACGGGACGGAAGCGCAGCCGTGCCCCTTCAATGGCGGAATCAATCAGCGACTTGCCGGCGTTGCGCTGGGCAAGCGCAAACTCGACGATCAGGATGGCGTTCTTGGCCGCAAGGGCAATCAGCACCACAAGCCCAATCTGCGCATAGACGTCGAATGTCAATCCTGCGAGCCAGACCGCCACAACGGCCCCCAGTACGCCGACGATGACCGAGAGCAGCACCGGAATTGGGACATTCCAGCTCTCATAGAGGGCGACGAGGAAGAGATAAGCGAAGACCACCGCAAGCCCGAGCACGATGCCGGTCTTTCCGGCCGCCTCCTTCTCCTGAAACGCCGTTCCGGTCCACTCGAAAGCATAGCCTGCGGGCAGGGTCGTCGCCGACAGCCGCTCCATCGCCACGAGCGCCTCACCGCTGCTGTAGCCGGGTGCCGGAGCGCCGTTGACGATGGCCCCTCGGAAGTTGTTGTAGCGGGTCAGCGCCCGGGGCCCGAGCACCAGGCGCGCCTCGGCGAGGGCTCGGATCGGCACCATCTCGCCTTGGTCGTTCTTCACGTGAATCCGATAAATGTCCTTGATCTGGGAGCGGTAATCGACCTCGGCCTGGATGTTGACCTGCCAGGTCCGGCCGAACAGGTTGAAGTCATTGACGTAATAGCCGCCGAGTGTGGCCTGCAGGGCAGTGAAGATGTCGTCGATGGCCACGCCAAGCGTCTGGGCCTTTTCGCGGTTGACGTCGAGATAGATCTGCGGCGTGTCGGCGGCGAAGGTGGAGAAGACGCCGGCCAGCGCCGGCTCCTGGTTAGCGGCAAGGGTCAATCCCCGCACCACGGCCGCAATGTCGGCTGCCGACTGCCCCTGGAGGGACTCCAGCGCGTACTCGAACCCGCCAGTCGAGCCGAGACCGACAATCGGTGGCACGTTGAGGGGAACGGCGGTGCCACCGGAGATCGCCGCGAACTGCGGCCGTAGGCGCTCAATCACCGCCGCCACGCTCAGGTCCGGGTCTTCGCGCTCGGCGTAGGGTTTGAGCCGGGCTACGAAGAACGCGCTGTTGGAGGCGGCGCTGTTGCTGATAAAGTCCATCCCAATGACGCCGAGCACGTGCTCAACGGCGGGATCGGCCTGCATGATCGCCTCGACCTCGCGCGCGATCGCCGAAGTGCGGTTCTGGGAGGCGCCCTCGGGAAGCTGCAGGATCGCGAACATCGCGCCTTGGTCTTCCTCGGGCAGAAACCCCTGGGGCGTCACGCTGAAGACGCCGCCCGTGAGCGCGAACGCGCCAACAATCAACACGATGGAGACAATGCTGATCCGGACGAGTTTGCGCACCACCCAAGTGTAGCCCGTGGTCAGCTTGTCGATGCCGGCGAGCATCCAGCCGACCGGGCCTCGCGGCCGGTGGTGGCCCGCCTGGAGCAGCATGGCACACAGCGCCGGCGACAAAGTCAGGGCGTTAATCGCTGAAATCACCATCGCCGTCGACACGGCAACGGCGAACTGGCGGAACAACTCGCCCGAGATGCCCGGGATGAAGGCTACCGGCACGAAGACGGAGAGCAGCACCAGGGTGATGGCGATGATGGGCGCGGTGATCTCGTCCATTGCCTTCCGTGTCGCCTCCTTGACTGAGAGGTGGGGTTTCTCCTCCATCACCCGTTCGACGTTCTCGATCACGATGATGGCGTCGTCGACGACGATGCCGATGGAGAGCACGAGGGCGAGGAGCGAGACCGTGTTGGCGCTGTAGCCGATGACCAGCAGCACCGCGAAGGTGCCGATGATCGACACGGGCACGGCCACCAGCGGGATGATCGTCGTTCGCAGCTTGCCGAGGAACACGAAGACCACGAGCGCCACGAGCACGAACGCCTCCAATAGCGTCTGGATGATGGCCTTGATGGTCGAGGTCACGAACACGGTCGTGTCGTACATGGTCAGATATTCGAGATCGTCCGGGAAACGTTGGGCGAGCTCCTCCATACGGGCGGTGACCCGCTCCGCAACGGCGATGGCGTTCGCGCCGGGCGACTGATAGATCCCGATCGCGGCACTCGGTTGACCGTTGAAGCGGCTGAACCGGTCGAAGGTCTGGGCTCCCAACTCGACCCGAGCCACGTCACGGACCCGGACCACCGAGCCGTCGGGGTTGGCGCGGACGATGATGTTCCCAAACTCTTGCTCGCTCGTCAGGCGTCCCTGGGTGCTGATGGTGAGCTGAACCTGCTGGTCCGGGTTTAGCGGTGCGGCGCCAATACGCCCGACCGCCGCCTGAACATTCTGGGCCCGGATGGCCGCCGCGACTTCGACTGGGGTGAGCTGGAAGTTCGTGAGCTTGTCGGGATCGAGCCAGATGCGCATCGAGTAGTCGAGGGCGCCGAACAGCATGGCGTCGCCGACGCCGGGGATGCGCTTGAGGGTGTCAATGACGTTGATCGTTGCGTAGTTGCTCAGATAGAGCTGATTGAAGGTGCCATTGGGCGAGTAAAGTTGGATAACCTGTAGTAGCCCCGAGGACCGCTTTTCCACCGAGAGTCCCTGCCGGCTCACCTCTTCTGGAAGCAACGGCTCGGCGAGCGCCACCCGGTTCTGCACGTTCACCGTATTGATATCGGGGTTGGTGCCGAGGGCGAAGGTCACGGTCAACGTGTACCCGCCGTCGGCGGAAGAGGTCGACTGCATGTAGAGCATATCGGAGACGCCGACGACCTGCTGCTCGATGGGCTGGGCCACGGTCGCCTCAACCACCTCCGCGTTGGCGCCCGGGTAGCTGGCCGTCACCTGGACCTGGGGGGGGACAATGTCCGGAAACTGCGCGACCGGAATCGCAAAGATGGCGAGAACGCCGGCGAGGGTGAGGACAATCGAAACAACGAAGGCGAACCGTGGCCGCTCGATGAAGATCCGGGAGATCATGGCTTAGCCTCCGATGCCGCGACGACTTGTCCTGGCCGAACCTTCTGTAGGCCCTCAACAATGACTTGCTCGCCTTTCCGGAGACCTTCGGTAACGGTGATGCCGCTGCCCTGTGGGCTGCCCGTGCGGATACGGCGCTGCTCGGCCTTGCTCTCCTTGTTGACAACCAGCACGTACGGGCCCGCCTGGTCAACGGCGATTGCCGCCTGCGGGATCACCAGCGCCTGCTCAGGCCGTTCCTGCTCGACAATCACGCCGACAAGCTGAGCAGCGACGAGGATCTGCTGGGGATTGGGAATCGTCGCGCGGACCGTCACCGTATCGGTCGTCGGATCGGCCTGGACATCGACGAAGTTGATCGTCCCAGTCTCGCCGTAGGTCGAGCCATCCGGCAGCCGGACCTTCACCGCGACGGCTCGCGGATTCCGACCGCGGGTTTCGGCGGTCCTGCGCACCTCGAGCAGTTGGCGCGCGCTCACCGGAAAGCTAACGTACATCGGATCCTGGCTGACGATGGTCGCGAGCGGATCGCTGGAGGGCGTCACGAAGTCGCCGACAGAGAAGGGGGAGCGGCTAATCTTGCCGTCGATGGGGGCCGTGATGTCGGTGTAGCCCAGGTCGAGCTTGGCACGCTCGAGGATAGCCCGCAGCCGCTGCAGCTCGCCGAGCGCCTGTACATGCTTGGCTTCGGCCTGATCCAACTCTGCCTGGGCGACCAGCTTACGCTTCACTAGCTTCTCCCGGCGATCGACCTCGATCTGGGCCAGGCGCAGCGTCCCTTTAGCCGCCGTGATCTGGCCCTGAATCTTTTTGATCTCCGCCTCGTAAGGGGCCTTTTCCAACATGAACAGCAGTTCCCCAGCTTTGACGTCATCACCTTCTTTAAAGCGACGCTGCTCGATGAACCCCTCGACCCGGGCACGCAGATCCACTGTATCGACCGCCTCGATGCGGCCATTGAACGTGACAGAGGGTGTGACGTCCTGCTGCTCGACGCTGGCGACCATTACTGCCGGCGGCGGCGCGACCTGCTGGGCCTGCTCTTCCTCGCCGCACGCACCGAGTAGGAGTGCGCCGGCGAGTAATGATAGGCGCACAAACGCCCGTAGCCATGGTAAGGGCATCTTCATCTTCTTCTTTCATTCCAGGAGGCTTGAAAGTAGGCATCTTGGATTCACATCCTTAACACCACCGCTGCGGGTTCCCCCACTTTCCACCGAAGACGAACTCACTCAACGGTTTGCGTTGTCTCAACGTCCGGTCGCGTTCGCGTAGGCGCTCGGGAAGGTTAGCCGGATCCCCCTTATAGCCGATTGCCAGCCCCGTCCAGGCCTCGCATCCCTCAGGGATTCCGTATACCTCGCGTGCCCTATCCGGCAGTATGCCAATCATTTGATGGACAAATAGACCTCGTGCCGTTGCTTCCAGAACCAGGTTGCCGGCCGCAAGGCCAAGATCATGAACGGCGGCTCGATTATCCTTGCCATTGCGCGTGAATTTCAGACTCACCACGCCCAAAGCGAGAACCGGCGCATTGCGCGCCCAGACCTGATTTCCCTCGTTAAGGCAGGAAAGTAGCTGTTGAAATTGTTCCGGGTCCTCCTTGGTGGCCACGATATAGCGCCACGGTTGCTCGTTATAAGAAGAGGGGTAGTGCTCAAAAAGTAATGCTGCTCAGGGTTGTCGTATAACTTCTTGGTTGTAATGACAAATAAAGAATTTGATTGCCCCGATGTGGTTGGCCAGTTTTTTCGAAAATGAAAGGGTTTGACGAACCAAGCGCGAGACGCGCTGACGCAAGGTGCAGTTAAACCGTTCGATGGCATTGGTTTGCCCCGAGCCCTTGGGACACACTTGATGCTGCGCTGGGGGAATAATGCCCCGATAGGCCTCCCAGTCGTCAGTGGAAAAAGTGGCGTATTTGCGATAGCTTGCCGGAAGGCGTAGCCACAGCTCACGGGCACTGTCCCGTGAGCGGTCACCAACATAGAAGGCCAATACTTGGCGCGAGCAGGGATCGAGCGCCAGCCAGAGCCATTGCTTGTTCGCTTTACAGCCAACAAAGCTCCATAATTCATCGGCTTGGACTTCTAAACAAAACATCTCAATGGCCCGATCGGGTGAGACCGATTGAACACCCAGGTCATCAGGCAAGTGCGCGTATAGCTCATCGATAAACTGCAGCAACCACGTCAAACTCACCTCCAGTACCCGACAAATGCCTCGCAACGACAGCCGCTCTAGCAGCAATTTTTTAACCAAGGCGCGCGTGGTCTCGTCAATACGATGGGCGTCGGCCACAAACTGCCGCCCGCAGTTCAGACAGGCGTGATTTTGTTTACTGTAGTGGGTGCGACCGTTTTTCTTAATGTGCGATAATTCGCAACGTGGGCAACGCAAGTTGTTCATCAGAGCGACTCCTTGTGAAGAAAGTTTGGTCGCTTCCTATTACAACGGAGTCGCTCTGTTTTCACAAACTCAAAGCATTACTTTTTGAGCACCACCAGAAGAGGGAGCCCAGCGTGCCGCCTCGAACAGGGCACATAAATCTGCTTCTTCAACCGGTTGGCTTGCAAACGCATAGGGACTCCAGCGTTCCGCGAGCAGTTCCTGGATAGGATGGTTCGTCGATGCTTTCTTGTCAGCCATAAACTACTCCTTGCTGTCTGTGGGATGCCTCACCCTGTGCGTGGAGAGGGGGGGGTTTTTGGAGTTGTAAAACCGTCTGAATATTGAAACCTAATATTCACCCTTATGCACCCAGTCTATAATAGCCACTCAATCGGTAGCCACGACAGAAACCGGATTCCGGCACGTTGCCAAAAGCTTGTGCCCGGTTCCGTATTATGCCGCACCCGCTTCCTTTTCTGATGCTCAATCCAGTATAATTGCCCGGTATCCGACAAATGCACTTCATAAGCACTAGCAGGAACACTGCTATCGAGTGCGGCTTTGATTTGTTGGGCCAATACTGGGCTATCAATAACAAAACCCAATTCAGTGTTCAGCTTTGCCGAGCGCGGATCGAAATTAAACGATCCAATGAAAACACAGTGTTGATCCACCGAAAACGTTTTCGCGTGCAGGCTTGAAGCAGAGCTGCCTATCGGGCCAGCGCTTTTACTCGCCCCCCTCTCTGGCGACAAGCGCCGCAACTCGTAGAGTGTGATGCCGGCCTTAAGCAGAGCCCTGCGCCGTTTTGCATAGCCGGCATGGACGATGGCAACATCTGTGGCTTCAAATGAGTTAGTCAGTACCTTGACTCTCACGTCCCGGCCCGTTAAAGCAGTGAACCAGTCGACGCCGGCAGCGGTAGGTACGAAATAGGCCGATACAAGTTCCATGTCCGTTTTCGGTTTGCCGATGATTTTTTCCAGTTTATAGGGCAAAAGCGTGTCAGGCGCAGCAAGTCCTAGCCCTTTAGCGGGGTCATCGCTAATCATACGCACTGCAGCCCATTCCAACGGCAATTTTCCTTCGATCAAGTCACGTACAAAGGAAGAATGGCGTAGCGTGCTCGTGTAAGCTGCGGCTGCCGGATCCTGTTCGATCAGCGGCGCAGCCGCCGCGATCTCTGCAAGCATTGCGGGATCAGCGGGCGGTAGCAATCGAGCAATAGGATAAGACGATGCGCTGGCCCAATACCTATCAAAATCTTTCGACACTTCGGTAACAACCGGACCCACGGCCATTACATCCAGATCAACGAACAGTACACCTTCGGTTGCCCCGAAGTACTCGTCTCCAATATTACGGCCGCCGATAATGGTAGCTTGATTATCGGCGGTAAAGGACTTGTTATGCATACGCCTATTCAACCGGGAGAAATCGGTTAAATAGCCAAGCAGGCGCGGTTTACGAATTACAAAGGGATTGAACAGACGAACCTCGATATGGGGATGAGAATCCAGCGCGGCAAGCATCGTATCGAGTCCGGAGGTATTATTGTCGTCAAGGAGCAGTCGCACTCGAACGCCCCGATTGGCTGCGGCATGAAGGGCTTCGAATAACAACGTGCCCGTCATATCCTTGCGCCAGATATAATACTGAACGTCGAGGGTACGCTCGGCTGCCTGTGCCAGCAACGCCCGTGCGGCAAACGCATCATGTGCATTCGGCAGCGGGTAAATGCCCGATTTTCCTGGATGGGCGTCAACCCGCGGAGAAATGGCCCTCCCGAGTCGAGTTCTAGCAGTGTCGAAAAGCGCGCTGGATGGGCTACGACTTTCTAGGGAGGGCAGCGCACTGTATTCCCAAATCAATCCCATACAAAACGCGAGCAGGCATAGGGCGATAATACTGATACGCGTGCTCATTGCACTGAGCATTGCCTAGCCTTGATTACTTTGAGCTATGACGCAGCGCTGAACTCTATGGCCCAGCCTATCGGCCGTGGCTCAAGACTCCAAATCAATACCCGATTTGCCAGGGGCAAAAATATTATTCGGATCCAGCGCCCGTTTGAGCGTCTTGTTGACGGCGCGCTGGGTCGGACCGTATAAATCCGCCACTTTGTCCATGAACGCGGGATTCACCCGGTAAACGCCATAACCGTGCTTGGCGAACTCATCGAGCAGCTCGTCAAAACAGGCATGGGCGGCTTTGTTTTCTTCCGGATCGGTGCGATCGAATAGCACATCGATAATATGGTGCATGGCACGCTGGGTAACGATAAACTCACCGACGTAGTCGAGGCCGTGTTTGTTGAGGATCTGGGTGGCCAACTCAACCTGTTTGCGGGTTTCCGATCCCTTGGCTTGGCTCACCGGCGCGAACCACATGGAGCCGCCGCCGCCACGCCAGTTATAGAGGCCGAACTCGGTCATGGTCATATTGCCGCGCATGAGATCGGCCCGGTATTTAAAAGCCGGATCGTCACCCGCCTCATTCTCGGTAATGATGGTGCCCTTGCCGGCCGCCTCGACTAAATCAGTGACGATCTTCCAGTTCACATCGACTTGCTCTTGGGTGCCGTACAAAGCGCCATAAGCGGTCCAGGCGCCAATCTGGTGCTCGTCGCGGATACGCTGGATAATCGCCTTGGAGGTGGCGCCCTTCTCCGTGGTGTAGTCGGAGCGGCGCACCGTAGCGCTGGCCTCGTAGAGGGTGCCGACCAGCACCACCCCGTTGGGAATGATGCCGCTGATGCTCAGGGGGCGGAACATCTCCACCAGATCCTCGATATCCTCGTCCTTATCGTAACGGATAGCGAACGGCTTGAACACTGCCGGTTCGGGCATCAGCCAGAAGCCCATCTTGGTGACGATGCCGTAATTGGACTGGGTAAAGATGCCATCCAGATAAGGACCGTAGCCCCACTTGAAGGTCTGCCAGGTGTTGGAGTTGGGTATACCGCCCATGGCGGTGCGCAGCACCTCACCATTGGCCAAGACTATTTCCATGCCGCAGGAGAACATGAAATGCTCGGCATAGGGGGTATAACCCACGCCGCGATCCAGGGTATTGCCGACCGGGCCGACGATGGCCGAGGGGGCGGGTGGGTCGACCCACAGTTTGTAGTCCTTTTCCTTGAGGTAATCGACCAACTGCTGGTAGGTGACGCCGGGTTCGACCAAGGCGGTGCAGAGCACTGGGTCGACTTCGATGATTTTATTCATCTTATTCAGGTCGAGGATGACTTGGCCGCGATGATGGGGCGCCGCCGTGCCGTAACCCAAGTTACGGCCAGTGGAGACAGTCCAAATCGGAATTTTGTGGGCGTTGCAGATCTTCACGATGCCTTGCACCTGCTCCACGGTGGTAGCCGTCAGGGCGGCCGAAGGGGCGTGTTCGGACTCGGGGACCGGCATCATATTTTTCATATAGGGGGCGAGCCGACTCGACTCCGTCCGCACATTCTCCGGCCCGAGTAGCGCCTTGAACTTTTCAACCGCCGTGTGGAATTCACTCTGCTCGACGCCCCGGGGCAGTACATTATAGTTATTAGTAGGCATGTCTTTGACTCCTCAGGTCTTGAACGCGAAAGAAACAAAATTTCCCAGCAAGGGGGCCGCTGCGATGCTGTTGCTGACTCCCGGCGATGGGTCCGTAGAATTGCTTGCTAGGCTGGCTAGAGCAAAGCCCAGGGCCACCGTCCAGCCGCCGTCCTGGGGAGTCTGCCGGGCGGTAAAGGTCATCTGGCTTAAGCCGGCGGGCCCCGCCACGGGCTGTTCGGTGAGGTGGTAACTAGGGCCACAGGCATCGAGTTCCCGTGCAAAGCGCCGACTGCAATCATGTCCGGCCTCCGCGGCCAGGAGGGTGTGCCGCGATTGTCCGCCACTTACGGCATGCTGGCCAAGCCAGTACAGGCGAGCAGCGGTCGGGCGGGCCATGTTCACAATGATCGCGCCACTGGCATCATCGACCAGTCCAATGATCTGAGCGGGTTTACCCGAATGCAGCAAAGTGTGCAGGGATTGCAGAAAATCCAGCCCCCGGTCGCAGCGCTGTACCCTCAGAGAATCGTTACTGCGCTGCGGCTGCTGGGCGGAGCGAAGGCCGGCAAGGAAAGCCGATTCGCCGGCTGAGTCATGGATTAAGGCGATGATGGGCAAGTGAGCGCCTCCTTTAAGGGCATGAGTTTTGTCAGCGAGAATGCTGCTGGAAGCGAAGCCGGGAGTCGCGGCGGCAAGACCGGAGAGCGCCAATCCCTTGAGAAACGCACGGCGGTTAACGTCCATTTTCTTCCCCTTCTTTCGATTCTGCGGCGGATTTCGAGATGTAGTCGGCGACTCCCTTTAGGGCCTCATCGTCAATAAACGCGGCCGTGAAAGCGGGCATGGCTCGCAGGCCATGGCGCACGATGAAAGTAATGTATTCCGGGGGTAGTTTGCGGCCCTTGAGGACCGGGCCGACAATACCTCCCTCATGGCAGTAGCCGCAGACTTTAGCGTAAACTTCTGCGCCATTTTTCCAGGAACCGTCCGCTCCCGCCCAGGCTGTCAGGGGCAGCAGGCAGGCAAGGCTTGAAATCCCAACGGCGAGTGACCATTTGAGCGTGATGCGTTTAGCTGAAGCAACCATTTCATCCTCCAAGTGCTTATCATTGCTTACGCCGTCGAGTACGGCGCGGCTGCGAGCCAGGATCAAGGACAGTGCCGCCATGGTGACCGTAGGTTCAACTTCGGCCCGCATGCTCAAGGCGTATATCTGTACTTTGTTGTCACAGGGCTAGCTAGCCTCCTTCTCCTTTGTCCCCGCCCACCCGAGTATCGCCACACCGATGATCGCCGACAGTAGGGAAGCACTGAACACGGCGATCTTTGCGGCCGCGAAATCCGCCTCCAGCGGGAATGCCTGTCCCGCGATGAATAGCGACATCGTGAAGCCGATCCCAGACAAAGCTCCGGCGCCTATCACCTGCATCCAGGAATACTCGGCTGGCTTCGTCGCGAGGCCGAGTCGGACAGCGAGCGCTGGAACGAGGACCATCCCAACGGGTTTGCCGACGACCAGTCCGAGAGTGATCGCGGCGAACAGAGATTCGTGGCCGTCCAGTACATCAACCGTCAATGCGACACCCGCATTGGCCAGCGCGAACACCGGCAACACCACATAGCTTGACCAAGGCTCCACGTGCCGCAGGACGCGGGCGGCAGGGGATTCCAGCCGATCATGAATGGCATCGAGTGCCTGGAGCGCCGGTGTGGATAATCTGTGCCCCAGGCCTTCGGGTCCTTCTGACGTTTCCACTGCAATGATGGTATCTGCCTGCGCCATCAGAGCAGACAGGTTCGGCGGAGGACGGGTTGGAATCAACAGGGCTAGAACCACGCCGGCCAAAGTGGCGTGGATGCCTCCTTCGTGCACACAGACCCAGAGCGCCAGTCCGAGCAGCGCATAAGGAGCAACGCGGTAGATGCCGGATTTGTTGAGCAGCATCAGCAAACCAACGATCGCCAAGGCGGCGACCAGAAACCCGCTATGCAGGTCACTGGAGTAGAACAATGCCACGACAGTGATTGCGCCGATATCGTCGACAATGGCTGCCGCAGTTAGGAAGATGCGTAATTCCACTGGAACGCGTTTCCCCATCATGGCGATCAGCGCCACGGCGAAAGCCGTATCGGTCGCCATCGGCACGCCCCACCCCGAGGCCCACGGGCCACCCGGTATGGCAAGCGCGTACAACGACGCCGGAACCACCATCCCGCCGATCGCGGCTGCGACCGGCAGCGCCGCGAGCCTCCGGCTTGACAGATGGCCGATAGTGAACTCCCGCTTGATTTCCAGACCGACGACCAGGAAAAAAATACTTAGCAGACCGTCGTTTACCCAGTTCAACAACGGCAGCTGATAGCCGGTGTCGCCCCATGTAAAACCTAGGCTTCGGTGCCAGAACGCGCTGAAACCGGCGGCGAAGGGAGAGTTTGTCAGTGCGACCGCCACCAGCGAGGCCAGCAGAAGGAGCACACCGAGTGCGGGCGTCCAAGCCGCGAACTCGAGCGCAGCGGTTCGCACGCGATGACCCAGTGAACCGAGCAAGGCATCGGCGAATGAAACTTCGTCCCACGGACCGTCGTAGCGCCGACCATTGATGAAGAAGGTAGGCGTTAGAAGGGCGCCACTCGCCTGCGCGCTCATGAGGTCAGCCGCCACATGCGCTTTCGCACGGTCGGCGGCCGTCGTGGCCGCGGCACTACCTCTTGGCGGCAAGCCCAGATTACTGGCTATCGCGGAAAGATCCTCCTCGGTCAGGGTCGGAGAGCGAGTCATCAGGGCGATGTGCGCTTTCCAGAACTGCTCCGGAGTTTCGGCCTGCTCGACCAGCTCGGCGGCGCGAAGCGCCAGGTCGTTACCGGTCAGGGGCTTGTGCCGGAAGACGTACCTGAGGCGGTCGCCGAACTGGTCACGAATCTTGGCGATCTGCTCGTTGACCGCACGGCAGCGCGGGCAGGCATAGCTGCCGTACTCAACGAGAGTAATGGGTGCGTCCGAAGGACCCAGGACGTGATCGCGTCCTGGAACGACGGGCCGGTCCAGTTGGTGGGTGCGTTCAGCCGACATTGCGTCTCCAATGACGCATTTGCCGAGCCGGACAGCGATTATCGAGATGGCGCTGCCGTCGAAGTCTGAGGTGTCCTGGCAATTCAGGGGTGTCCATTTTTCTCAGGATACCTCATTTAGAATGGATACTGTCGTGGCGTATGCTGCACGGTGACCCATTGGGGGGTCGTAAACTCTTCAATGATCCAGTCACCGCCGAAACGACCCAATCCGCTGTTCTTCTCACCGCCAAAGGGATTATTGGCGAGATCATTCACCGGCTGGTCGTTGAGGTGGGCCATACCGACCTCCATCTGGAGGGCAAAGGCTAGTCCGCGATTTTCATCTCGCGTGAACACGGCACCGGTCAGTCCGGCGTCAGTATCATTGGCTACCCGCAAGGCTTCGGCTTCGTCTTTCACCTTGATGATCGGAGCAACAGGCCCGAAAATCTCCTCGCGCGCGATCCTCATGGCCATGGTGACGCCCGTGAAAATATGAGGTGGAATGAGCAACCCCTTTGGGGCTCCTCCCAGGAGTTCCTTGGCGCCCTCTTGGCGGGCCGATTCGATGTGGGCCATGATCCCCTCGCACTGCTGCTTATTTATGATGGGCCCGATCACCGTATCCGCCTCTTTGGGGTCCCCCACTTTGAGAGTCTTCACCCGCTCCACAAACCGGTGCACGAATTCATCATGAACAGCCTGATGGACGATGATCCGGTTGGCAATCATGCAGATCTGCCCTTGATTGATGAATTTCCCGAAGACGGCGGCATCGGCGGCCGTATCCATATCCGCGTCATCCAGGACCACCAGTGGGCCGTTGCCTCCCAGTTCGAGAGCGACCTTTTTGATGATCGGACTCCTCATGCTATTGATGCCAATGTCCATACCGACTGCCGTGGAGCCGGTGAACGAATTCAGACGCGGGATCGGGTGCGAGGTAAACGCGGACCCGATCTCGCGGGCAGACCCAACGACCACATTGAACAGACCGGCGGGCAGACCCGCTTCCTCATAAATCTTCGCCAGCATCAAAGCGCCCGTTACCGGGGTATCGCTTGGCATGCATTATTCACCCGCCAACCGACTTATCAGATAGCCAAGCATTCGCCCAGATTTGATCACCACCATCGGCGCCGGGTCTCCTTGGCCTCGACAACTTCAATCGCTGTTGACCAGGGTGGCGCTGAACCCTGAGCAAAGCCAAGCGATATTTCAGGTCATCTGAAGTCCGATATCGAACGTTCCGACGTAGCCTGCGGCCTCCTTGGCGAGCGGGAGTATCAGCTCGTTGCCGCCCCCTTGGAAGATACGATCGTCGGCGTTCCTCAAAGTGCGCTGTCCTCTTGTGGCGTAGGGCGCCTGCGCGTGCACTCGATCCGTGAGGGAGTCGTCGAAATAAAGCTGTGAGGTAAATTCATGGCCCCGTGGCGAGGTAGGATCGGTGCGAATCTTGAAATGGATATGGACGGTTCTGCCCGGATACCATCCCGGATAGATAGTGACGAACTCCACCTTCCCGCTGGCGTCCGTTATCTGATATCCCCGCAAAAACTTCTTCCCCCGGGTATCGAATAACCCGTTGATGTCCTGAACGTCCGAATAAACGCCCAGCGCATCACATTGCCAAACATCCACCATGGCGCCACTCAGTGGCGTACAAGCGCTACCCTCTATCCGGGAGATGCGAAACACCAAACGCAACGGAACGCCCTCTTTCATCGCATGGTCCGAGGGCTCGAAGCGGATGTCGGAGCGGTTGAGCTTCTCATCCACGAAATAGGGGCCTTCCGTCTGCTGGGGTCTCACCACGCAGGTAGGCATCCCAGGTGTGGACTGCCCCCGTACGTGCCTTCCCATCACCAGAGAGGCGGCTGTGACCCCCGTTAGAAGGAGCATCTCTCGTCGGCTGAGATGACGTCCTACCCCCATCTTATTCCCAAAGTTTCGCTTCATGATGTGTTTATCTCCCAGTGGAATTGCTTTTCGTCGTTACCTCGTAAGGACATCCGTGGGTGCCCCATTCGATGGTCCTATCTTCGCTCCAACCCATGGCGGTCCCACCCGGCGAGGTCAGCAGCCGCCTCGTAGGTGCGCTGTAAGAATTCCAGCAGCACCGTGTCGGGTTCGTCAGCCATTCGCACCGCCTCGTAGGGCAGGATGAATTCGCCCAGCGCTTCGTGGTAGTAGGCCGCCTCCGGTCCCACGGCGTATTTCCGAAAGCCGTCCGGCTCAGGGTAAGCATAGGCGTAGAAGGCGGCCTCGCCTAGCCCGGCGCCCGGCCAGAAGCCGGCGCTCGAGACCTCATGGGAATAGGCCTCTTCCGCCACCCAATCCGCACAATTGGGGATGCCCCCCGGGTGTTTCGGCGCGGTCCGGCCCGAGAAGCGGGTCACCGCCAGATCGAACGCGCCCCAGAAAAAATGCACCGGGCTCACCTTTCCAATGAAACGGGCGCGGAAGTCTGTAAAGACCCGGTGCACCTGCAGCAAGGCACGCCAGAAGCGCTCGACCGGCTCCGGATCGTAGGCTGTATGGGCTTCGTCCTCGGGGAAGGGCTGGATAGGGTTGGGAATTTCGACGGGCATCGGCCAAATGGGCGTCTCGATGTGCAGTTCGCCGAGGACTCCCATGACTTTCTGGTAGAAGTCCGCCACCGACATGGGCTCCAACGCAAAGGAGCGCTGCTCGCCCACGGCGGTCGTCACCTGCAAGGCGTGGCGATGGAAATCGAAAGCGATCTCGAAAGCGCCAGCGCCATAGGGGATGGGGGAGGTCGTCAGCCCACGGACCGTGACGTAGAAAGGAACATGCCAGGAGTGGTTGATCCAGGGCATCTGCGCTAGCCGGATCTTTCCTACGATCTGACTCCAGAGGTGGAGCGTCTCGTAGGTATCCTGCCACTGTTCCAAGGGCAACTTCGGCCACTGTGCGTTGGGTAGGGTCATGAAGCTTTCTCCTCAGCTGTAAAACTGGATGTAGAGCGGTTATTCCACGACCTTTTTCGTAAACTTAGCCACATACTCACCTTGAAAGCGGGCGATTGTCAGCTCGTTCTCTGAGGGTTGCCGGCTACCATCGGCGTCTGCCAGCGTGCTTGCACCATACGGGGAACCGCCCGTAATTTCATTCATGTTGAGCAGCGCTTGGCAGGAATAGGGAACACCGACGATCGCCATGCCTTGGTGCAGCAACGTGCTATGGAAGGAGGTGATCGTGGTTTCCTGTCCGCCGTGTTGAGAAGCGGTAGAGGTGAAGACACTGCCCACCTTACCAATCAGCGCACCGCTCATCCAATGCTTCCCCGTCTGGTCAAGAAAGTTTCGCATTTGAGCGCACATATTCCCAAACCGGGTGGGCGTTCCGAAAATGATCCCGTCGTATTCCGGCAATTCATCAACCGTGGCAATGGGGGCTTCTTGATCGAGCTTGGCCCCCGCATTGCGGGCGACCTCCTCTGGCATCAGTTCCGGCACCCGCTTTAGGGTGACCTCGACCTCATCCACGGAGCGAGCTCCTTCGGCTACAGCGTGAGCCATCGTCTCCACATGGCCATACATGCTGTAATAAAGAACGAGTAGTTTTGCCATGGGTCATACCTCCTAGGTGTTTGCTATTGTGTTGACTGAGCCTTACCCGTCAAAGCGAACGGCGCCGGCAATTTGGAAAAAATGGGAGCGCTGAAATCGATTCTTTCCCCTCTCCAAATAGTCACTGTTGTTACCTAAACGATTAATTTTTGAAAAGCTTTCCATGATTCGGACCGTTACGGTTGGCCATAGGTATCCCCAAAAAGAAAGGCGGACTGGACACTGCCGAGCACCTGGTCCTCGAACACTTTCAACCCTGAGTCCCCATCCGCCGCACCGGCCACCACATGGAGGGGCAATAGGTGCTCCTCCCGTGGATGGGAGTCCCGTGCCCCCGGCGCACGGGCCCAATCGAGCAGCCGTGGTTCCCTTTGCGCGGGCGGCAAAGCCACGGTTTCCGCTAGCCAGGCATCGAAATGCTGCGAGGCGGGATCGAGGGCTGTGCCGCCGTGGCGCAATTGCGCCATATTGTGGTAGCTCATGCCACTGCCGACGATCAGCACCCCCTGGCGGCGAAGGGGCGCCAAGGCCTGGCCTGCCTTGAGGTGCTCGGCGGGGTCCAGGCCTGATCGTAGCGACAACTGCACCACCGGCACATCGGCCTCCGGGAAGGCCAGCTTCATGGGGATAAACACCCCGTGATCCAGACCTCGCTCATGGTCTTCGGCCACCGTAAAGCCCTCCGCCGCCAGCAGTGCGCCAACCTCCGCGGCCAACGCAGGAGCACCCGGTGCGGGCCAGGTGAGGCGGTAGGTATGCTCGGGGAAGCCATTATAGTCGTAGAGCAGGCCGGGTTGGGCCTGGGCATTAACCGTGAAGACCTCGGCTTCCCAGTGGGCGGAGACCACCAACAGGGCCTTTGGTGTTGCGCCCACCTGGCCCGTGAGGCCCCGCAGCCAGGATTCCATCCGCTCCCAGGTCCCCGGGGGATTCCAGTCCATGAAAAAGCACGGTCCGGCCCCATGGGGCACAAACATACTCGGCAAACGGTTTTCGGGCATCTCAGTGTTCTCCTCTGTGTGTGCCTAATCATACCAATTTCATGTAATTTTGCATTCTATATATTCAGTCTAAACAACCACTTGAAGCCTCAATAAATTGCATTCTTTAACTAAATTGGTATCAGATACTCAGATTCGTAGACCCAATTGCGCATCCAGGGAATAGCGGTCGCCGCCACGGAAAAAGATGGCCAGGGCCATCAGCCCCCACATCAGGGGATATTCAAAACCGCCATTGTTCCAAAAGAAACCACTGGGCACATGGACGGATATAATTACCGCCATGAAGACGGCCACGATTAGCGCCGCCGGACGGGTCAGCAGGCCCAACACCAGGGCTAGGCCGCCGAAGAATTCGATGAGGCCGGCCAACAGGGCGAATAAAATACCGGGTTCCATCCCCAAGTTGCTGGCGAAATATTGGCCGGTGGCGGTCAGGCCATGACCCCCAAACCCGCCGAATAATTTCTGCGCCCCATGGGGCATCAGCAGCAGGCCAGTGGTCACCCGCACCAGCGGGTAGCTCAAGGGAGCTAAGCGGTTGAAGAAGGTCGGGCCGGGGGTGGTGGTTGCCGTAGATATTAGGGTGTTCATTGCACTTCTCCGTTGGGTTGTGGCGGGAGGCGAGGCTTGCATCCTACCGATGGAATACACTTTATGGTAGTTTCCTTTTATTTAGAAGACGGCTAAATCGGAACCCATGGTTGATGAATCGGAAACCTTAGGCGGCGCCCTGGAAGATATTCGGGCTTTCTGCGCGGTGATCGAGTTTGGCACGGTCTCGGGCGCGGCCAGGACATTGGGTGAAACCAAAGGGAGTATCAGTCGGCGTATTTCACGCCTAGAACGTCGCTTGGGCACGGCCCTGCTGGCACGGACGCCGCGGGCGGTTAGCGCCACCGAAGAAGGGCTCGCCTTCTATGCTAAGGCGCGCGAGGCCCTGTCCCTGCTTGCTGATGCGGCTGAGGGTGCCCGGCAGTCCCGCTCGGTTCCCCAAGGCCACCTGCGGGTGACCGCGCCGATCGACCTGGGGGTCGATGTGCTGCCGTCCCTGGTTGTTAAATTCCGCGCCTTGTATCCTCAGATCACGGTCGAATTGCTCCTGACTGACGTCGCCCTGGATTTGGCTGCCCACCGCATTGATTTGGCGCTCAGGGCGATCCCTGGCGAGTTGCCGGATATGGGTTATCGCGCCTCCACCGTCATCGGTTTCCATATTGGGCTGTATGCCTCACCGGCCTACCTTGCCGCTCACAACCTCCCCACCATGCCTCAGGCGTTGGTCGAGTATGATTGGGTTGCCCGGCAAGAGGGAATCGGCGCTGCGAAACTGGTGCTGACTGACCGCCGGGGTCGGGCCGTGGAAGTGTCTACTCGGCCTGTCGCTCGTGCAAGTGACTACGCTAGTGTGCATCGGATTATCTTGGCGGGAGGCGGCATCGGTCCCCTTCCCAGCATGGTGGCAGCCGCCAGTCTTGCCGGTGGATCCCTGGTCCCGGTCCTCCCCGGGTGGGCCGTCGCCGCAGGTAAGCTCTATGCGATCAGTCTAAGTGGGTTGGAGGCCCCGGCGCGGGTGCGGCTATTTCGAGAATTCATCCGCAGTAAGCTCATGAGCACTGTGGCTGCGCACGCTTCAGATCGTAATTAGGCTAACTTTATTTTAAAGTTCGCCCACTACCTGCAAGATCTAATGGTAGATCTTAAGCCCGACTTCAAAACTTGCCTAATAATATAGGGATGAAATAGGGCGGTCGGGGGTTTCAAGAAGTGCAACACTTCATGGAAAGTGGTGGCGATTTTTTTGTCCCGGGCTGATAGCTCAAGTAGCCGGGCGTTATACCAACTCATTAAGGAGGTCCCTAGGGGCCGCTTGCCCTCCGTTTGGGCGTACAGAAAATCAACACTGGTTGCCATCCTCCAGGCGTTATCAATGAGGCGGGAGGCATTTTTAAAATAGTCTCTGGAGAGCCCTGATAGGTCATCCCTAAAGTGCTGTAAACATGTCTCTAAAGCCTCTGCTTCCAGGGCACAGACGGTGATTCCCTGACCATAAATGGGATTAAAACTGCACATGGCATCTCCCATGACCAGAAAACCTTCAGGGAATGGTGCAAGACGTTCATAATGTCGGCGAAGATAAGTGGGAAACCGGTATTTGGTAATGGGGGTAAGGGGGCTGGCATTTTGAATGGCCTGATAAATTCCTGGGTGATCCAATGCTTTGGCAAATTGGAGGAAGCCTTCATCGTCTTCGGGGGGATAGTCCCGCAACGCACCAACTAAGGTCACCAACCAGCGTTTTTTTTCGACAGGGAAGATAACGCCAAACTTAGTGCTGGAGGGGGCTTTGGGGTAGATAGCTAGAATTTTCCACTCAGATTTGAAATCTGGAGGTGGCTGGTAGAGTCGACTCCCATACCCCAGATGGATCCCCACTCTAGTTTCCTCCGGTCTAGGATAACCCAATGCTTCCAGCCATTTCGGATTTCTGCTGCCTCGACCGCTGGCATCAATGACTAGATCTGCCGCAAGAGTTTTCACAGCTCCCTTGTCTGCTGGTCGAATGTGGACTCCGGTGATGCGTTGTTTCCGGGCATCGGTCTGTAATCCGACGACCGAGGTAGCAGTAAGAAATTGAACAGGGTGATGCAATGCCAAGTGGCGTTTTAGATGCCACTCAAGAAATGGGCGAGTTTGTGAGTATCCAAAAATTTTAGTGCTTGGAGGCAGTCTCCAGGCGCCATGATGGAACCACTGGAGTTCTTCAGTAGAGATATCGACTACAATGCTGCCCTGTTCTACTAAGTCTGCGAAGAGCTTGGGAAATTGCTTGGCGATTGCAGTAGCGCCCCTTGCCAACAGAACATGGCCGTGTCGCCCTTGGGGGACTCCCTTTCGCGGATTTGGCGTTGGTGTTTCAATATCCTTGTCCACCAAGGTGACCCGCTGGAAATGATTTTGAAGAATCCGGGCCGCCAGCAAGCCAGCGATACTGGCCCCGATGACCACCGCATGACCCTGGGAATTTCTCATTGAAGCCTCACAGGAGAGTTAGGCGATTCCTTCGCTTCAATACCTCACTTTTGCCGAGGAATTTACTCTCCTTACGTGAACCACCTTCCCTAAAGTTTTCCTTCAACCTTTTCCCGCCAGTTAATGGGATGAGCGATTTGAGGTGTGGCTTAGGTTGCCCTCAAAGACAGGATTTGTCGCTTCGTGGTTTTCATGGCGGGTTGATGCCTGCATGGGGGCATAGCTCTCCCCGCGTTTGGGGGGGGGAACAGGTTGATGGGTGCGTAAACGACGCCTTGTTTGGATGAGGGAGGCGATTACGAAAACGAGCAGGGCAGCCAGGGTGCCCTCTAATAAGAGGAAAGCACCAATCTTGAAATAGGCAAAACCCGGATGGACAAAGCGCACCAGCCAGCCGCCCGCTTCATTAGCCACTGCGGCAAAAAAGGTCAGGCCGGAGAGCCACACCTTGAGAGACATGGGAAGTTCCGTAAACAGCATCAGATGAGCCAGGGTGAGCACGAGAATACCCATGGAAAAAAGGTGGAAGTGGGAGACTTCCAGCAAGCTTTGGTAGCTAATGGGTTGGGTGAAGTCTTCTTCCGAGCCTAGATAATAGTCCGCCACAGAGCTAGGCGTTAAACCCATTTTGTGAAAATACATCAATCCATTGCTGACCCAAAGTAGGGCGATGTAGCCCAGGAAAAGCAAGATAATGGTATTTAATAGTGTGCTGCGGCGTTGTTCTCCAGTCACAAAAAAGCGCATTTTAGTATTCCTTATTTTAATCCTTATTTTAATCCTTACCCATTTATTAATAATCCTAATCGATTTGAGAACGAATGCAAATTATTATCATTATTTTTGTAAATTGATTGACATTTAAATGATAATAATTATCATTTGCATATAATAAACTTCTCTTTCTAAACAGGGGTAGGCCTAAGATGTTGACAACGCAATGGCGGCATGACCAAGAAAAGCCCAGGGTTTGCCTTCCCAGGAGAGCTGCCCATGGGAATATCAGTGAAGTTGAAGTTTTGGCGGCCTCTTGCGGAGAAACGGTCACTCGCTTATGTGGTCTGCGGGATTTAATCAAGGAGTTACCCCAGCTAGGGAAGGTGAAGGTGGTAACGGGTAACCGCCACGCGGTCCAGGAGAAAGTAGGCCAATACCAGGCCATTAAATTACTTGATTCTTATGGGCGGATACAGGGCGACGCCATCGATTTGCGTTTGTTTCTCAACCATTGGCACTATGGTTTTGCGGTTAAAGAGAAATGGGATGATGGCTTCCGCCATAGTTTGCAGTTCTTTGATCGAGATGGGGTTGGCGTGCATAAGGTTTACCTGACCAGGGACAGTCATCGGGAAGCCTATGAAAACCTAATAGCCTGTTACCGCAGTGCCGATCAAAGGCCCCGACAATCGGTAGCGCCGGTGCCTCGGCCCCTTTTTTGCGCCGACGAAGAAATCGACGTGGCTTTACTCCGCCAGTCATGGTGCGCTCTTCAGGATATCCATGACCTTCCGGCGCTTTTTAAAAATTTTGGGATAACCCGAATTCAAGGTTTGCGTTTGGTGGGAGAGGACCTAGCCACCCCCGTTGCCTTGCCTGATCTGCAAGTATTTATGGAGGCGTTGAGGGAGGTAGCGTTGCCCTTGAGCTTTCATGTGGGCAATGGGGGAGCGGTGCAAATTCATACAGGAATGGTCAAGCA
Source organism: Nitrosococcus halophilus Nc 4 (assembly GCF_000024725.1). Classification (NCBI taxonomy): domain Bacteria; kingdom Pseudomonadati; phylum Pseudomonadota; class Gammaproteobacteria; order Chromatiales; family Chromatiaceae; genus Nitrosococcus; species Nitrosococcus halophilus. Next base: position 1,803,660 of record NC_013960.1, read on the forward strand.
GGTGGGGATCACGGGGCTTTGGCTCACGGCCTTGGATACTGATTTTACCCTCTACTTGCGAGGAACCGGGATTGCTAGTGTCTGGATTCTGCGTAAGCCGGGGAAGGAAGGTACGTTGTGCTGCCTGGAGCTGTATAATTGGGCAGGAGAAAATGTGTTGCAGATCTTCAGCCCCTCCCGGCCGGGAGAGGTCGAGTATGGGATCTGGCAGCGGTTGTTGACAGCGTTGGAAACCGCGCCAATTTCAGAGTGCAGTCTATTACCCACAGGATAACAACATGAATGATTCAAGCCGGGAAGTGGCGCCCAAAACCCAGGGAGCCGTGCTGAAATGGCAAGCGCCGTTTTACGATGCAGAATGTGCCCTGGTGGGTTTGAGAAAGAAATTTCGACGGGAGACGCTGCGCCATGCTTGGCTAAGCCCTGGCGAGCAAGTCCTGGATGTGGGGTGCGGTACGGGAGTGTTAACCCAATTGGCGGCGGAGGAAGTGGGTCCTTCAGGGGCGGTGGTGGGGATTGACCCTTCTCCCCCAATGATTACCTTGGCCAGAAAAAAGGCAAGCCGTGCCGGGAGCCAGGCTCAGTTTGAATTGGGGGTTGTGGAAGGTCTCTCTTTTGAGGACAGGCGCTTCGATGTGGTGTTATCTAGCTTGATGTTGCACCATTTGCCTGTAGGGTTGAAACGAGAGGGATTGAGTGAAATTTATCGCGTCCTCAAGCCTGGCGGGCGTCTGTTGGCGGTGGATTTTGACCGGCCGGGTCATCCTCTATGGTGGTTGCTGCTATGGCCCCAGTTGTTCATGCCTGCTGTCGCCGCCCATGTTCGGGGTGAAATTCCGGATTATTTGTCCGCAGCGGGTTTTCGCCAGGTACAGCCGGTGGGGCGATGGTTCAATTTATTGACCTTTTGGGAAGCACAAAAATAAGGACGGGCAGCAGCTAGACAATCGGCTGAATATTGCGGTATGGGCCGAATAGGAGGAGGGGCTCCTCCTATTCTTGGGGTATTGGCTCCGGCTTTGCTTCCGTCTCCTCCCGTAGGATTTCCAGATCACTGACATTCCAGAACCACGACAAGAGATTGCTGCGCCAGCCATAATAGGTAATTTCCGCCACGAGATCATCCCGCGCGGCAATCGCTGCATCGCCCTGGATGTCAGCACTGTCAAATTTGAGCCGATGCCAGGCGTCCTCGTTACGGAATACCATCCGCTTGTCGTCCTTTTGGCGGACAGCAGTAATGCGGTATTGGTCCTGAGTGTCAATGCGTTTGACTTCAGTATCCACAATCTTGAACTGGGCAGTCCTAGGCCAGTGGTAGCTGATTAAGGCAGCAAGGGCGCCTAGGACCAGTGTCATAGCGATGACGGTGACAATTCTTTTAAGTGTTTTCACACGAAGTCCTTCGCTTAATTGGTGTTATCGATTAACTTGAGGTGAACATCGCTTGTTGGCAAGTGCGACTTTGAAAAACTTGATAAATTCTTCGTGGTGGCAGTCTAACTGCCTAGTTTGACAAAGGCAACAGGGGTTGCTCTCTGGGCCAGCGTTGCGAAATATTCCAGCGAATTCAGTAAGTGGTGTTTCTCCTGGAGCGGTTTTCCAGGTCCCTGGATTTTAAAAGGCACTTTCTCGAGATTGGCCTATTCGGGCAAACGGCCCTAATGGGGCCTCAACTCGTAGGTTTGATACTATAGTTATAAAATGGTTTTAGAATCAAACAAAACAAAGGAAAGCCTATTGTGTCGACAATACTTTATGAGGCCAACCCCTCCATGCTGCGGATGAATCCGTTTATCACAGTACTCTCTATCTTGCTGATTCCTGTCGGGATCGGAATTATCATTCTCTTATGGATGTATATCAAGACGAAAATGGACAAGCTCACGATCAAAGAGGACGAGATTATTTGGGTCCATGGCCTGTTGAATAAATCCTATACAGAGATCAATATGAATTCCGTACGCACGGTCAAGGTCAATCAGTCCTTGTTGCAAAGAATGCTAAACGCAGGCGATGTGGTGATTTTCACGGCTGGGGACAATCCTGAAGTGTCGATTCAAGGTCTTCCCGAGCCGGACAATATCCGTAACTACATCAAGGGTCAGAATGAGCAAGGGGGATAGGCCATGGGGGCAGGCTCTCGAAGCGATCTCAAAATTCTAGCGATTGTGCTTGTGGTTGCCGCTGCGTTGGTAATCGTTACCTTTGTGGCGGGGGGAGTTTTCGTGACGGGGGCAATGGCGGCGCTGGAGCCAGGGGTTGGCCTTAAAGAAGCAGCCAAGTGGTCGTTTGGAGTCACTGTCCTATTATTTATCGGGTTTGCGATAGCCGCTGGCGATGGCCTCTTGGGTGAGCTTCAGTATATATTATGGGGCTTTTTTTCTTTCTTCGGCATTATCACCCTGCTTATTGCTTGGGCCTTTTGACTTGTTAAGGGTTACCCTTCGAGCTGCCTGCCGCACCGCAAAAACTTGTTTGGGGTTGGCGCTGACTGCCTGAATACCTGCCGCGATAATCTTTTGGGTAAAATGGGCATTGCCTCCAAGCTCCCCGCATAATGAGAGGGGTTTTGCGGCTGCCTGGGCTGCTTTCGCAAGCTCCTGTATGAGCTCCCACAATACGGGATGGCTAAGTAGGGCATCGTATCCTGTATTGTCATTGGTTCGGTCGGCGGCGAAGAGGTATTGCACCAAATCGTTGGTGCCAATGCAGCCGAAGTCGATTTCCTGGAATAATTGCCCCGCTTGCAGGTAAGCGGAGGGGACTTCAAACATGATCCCATGAAGTAAGGACTCCGAGGGCAAGTCCGTTAGGGCCGAGTTGAAGAGGGCATGTAGTTGATGGAACTGATCCCGATCAGTGACCATGGGGTAAATCACGTGAATGGGCCCATGAATAGAGGCCCGGGCCAGCGCGCGCGCCTGCTCCCTAAGGATTTCGGGATGGGAAAGTAAGAGGCGGGCACCACGACATCCTAACGCCGGATTCTCCTCGGGAGGCAGTCTTAGCCAAGGTGCTGCCTTATCGGCTCCCAAATCTAATAGACGGATATACACGGGCCGTCCAGCCATTGTTTTTACCACTTCGGTGTAGCGGGCCTCTTGCTCTGTTTCAGTGAGCAAACGTCCTTTCATGAGGACCTCTGTTTCCGTGCGATATAGCCCGATTCCTTCCGCAGCGACCGTGAGCGCTTCCTGAAGATCAGCCGGGGTGTCGATATTGACCATGACCTGAAGTTCGGGAATGGGACCGATTTTCGACGGCTTAGGTTGGGCTTGACGGGTCCCCTGATGGAGGGTTTTGGCAGATGGATTTAAAATGACCTTTCCGGTATCCCCGTTGATTAAGATTTTTGCATGGGGAGGGATGGCTTGGTGGGGGTGTTGAATACCGCCGATGACTGGTAGGCCTAAGGCACGGGCTAGGATGGCTGCATGGGAGTGGATTCCTCCTTTTTCTACCAGAAAGCCCTTGACATGGCAATCTGCTTCAATAAGCAAGTGGGAGGTGAGTTCAGAGGCAATCACAATATGGTCATTTTTAAGACGGCACTCCCCGATCTCACAGTGGGGCATGTCCTTGCAGTGAAGAAAGGGGGTTGCCCTGCGGAGATGATCCAGCAATCCTTGTTTAATCTCAGCAATATCCGCAGCGCGCTGTCGTAAGTATTCCGTTTCTAGGGTCTGCAATTGGATTTGGTATTGCTCTAGTTGCTTCTCTACTGCCCGTTCGGCGTCTAATCCCTGATGTTCAATGAAGGCGAAAAGGCGTTGCTGTAGGTTCGGGTCCTCCAGAATCATCCGCTGCATTCGAAAGACGTCCGCCATCCCCGAATCCAACTTCGCTTCGGCTTCCTGGGCGAGGACCTCTAGGCGTTTTACCATCCACGTTAGGGTCTCATTAAGGCGGCCTGCTTCATCAATCGCTTCTCGATGATCAAACGTAAGGAAAGGTGTAGCTTCGCCATAGAAGCAGGCGCGTCCCCAGGCGACCCCGGGTGAAAGCGGGATACCCTTGAGTTGGATTCCTGTGGTGGTATAAAGCATGACTTTACCCCCTGCCGAGGAAAGTCGCTTAGCTGGGTTGGAGCCTATAGGCTCTATGTTGGCTCTTAACTTTAATTAGACTCTGGGTTCTTTATTATGTTCAGTTAAATTATTATTTTTCTCTGATTTGGATGAGGGGGGCACTGATCCAAGTCCCCTTGCACTGGGGGCACCTGCTTGGTTTTGACATCTTATCCCGATTAAACACAAAACCGCACTGATTGCACTTTGCTGGGGTGATCTCTATCTGGTAGGGACTGTGGCGCAGCGATTTATGTAGATGCTGGAGATCATCTCTTACTTCCTTGATGGGCTCTTCCATGGCTACTGCCAGTTCATGCACTGACATGGGATTGTTCAGCAGAATCTTGATGAGTTCTTTTCGGTACATGGGGACTATCGTATCAGCCGGTTATGCAGTTGTCGCTGCTCCAGGCGCGGATTTTCATCGGTGCGATAGCAAGGATAGTACTGGTCCATCAGATTGAGATAAAGTCTACCTTCTCTTGCCCGAAAATTCTCTGCTACTACAGGTCTATCTGCGCGACTACCCGGGACGTGGGAATGATGGTTACTTTCGGGGCATTAGTCGCGTACAAAATTTCAAAAAGTGGCCTGAATTTGTTAGCATTGCCGCCCCGCCAATAAACGGTGGTGTCAATTTTATCCTCTAGAGCCAATTGAGTTTGGCGTTCTTTGGGCGTGGTACAGCACCTCCGCCATGCCTTTGTTAACGCGCAGCGATTGCCTGCGCTTCAAGTTGTGCCAAGTGGCGTAACCCAGTTTGCAAAACAATCGTTGGGGAGCCCGATCGATGTCTAAGCAAAATATCGTGGCAATTAGCCGCACTAAAAATTGGCCCGATTTTGGCCAGCCGCGTTTCAAGGTGTTTACCGCCCGGCAATTGGATCAGATACCTCAGTTACAAAAGCTTTCCGCCGAGCGGCGGTTTGAGATGGAAGTGGTTGCCCGTGTTTTGCCTTTTCGGGTCAATGAATACGTAATCAATGAATTGATTGATTGGGGGAATGTGCCGGATGACCCCATCTTTCAACTCACTATTCCGCAGCGGGACATGCTGGCTCCGGAGCATTTCAACCGGGTGGCAAGCGCGATTATCCGGGGTGCCGACAGGAAAACCCTGGATGCCGTCATCCGTGAGGTGCGTGCCGAGTTGAATCCCCATCCAGCCGGACAGATGGAGGACAATATTCCCACCCTCAATGGGGAGCGGGTCGAAGGTTTGCAGCACAAATACCGCGAGACAGTCCTCTTTTTCCCCAGCTCCGGCCAGGTGTGCCATAGTTACTGTACTTTCTGTTTCCGCTGGGCCCAGTTTGTTGGGGACAAGGAGCTGAAGATCGCGGCCAAGGAGACCCACCAGTTGCAGGCCTACCTGCGAGCCCATCCGGAAGTGACGGATGTGCTGGTTACAGGGGGCGACCCCTTGGTGATGAAAACCCGCAACTTGCGAGCCTACCTTGAACCTTTACTGGGCGAGGCGTTTTCCCATGTAAAAACTATCCGCATTGGCACTAAGTCCCTGACCTTCTGGCCCCAGCGTTTTGTCACTGATGATGATGCTGATGATTTGTTGGCCCTGTTTGAAGAAATTCAAGGGGCCGGGAAACACCTGGCATTGATGGCCCACTATAACCACTGGCAGGAACTGGAACCGGCTATCGCCCGGGAAGCCATCCGCCGGGTCCGTGCTACCGGCGCCCAAATTCGTTCTCAAGGGCCATTACTGGCACACATTAATGACGACGCCAATATTTGGGCGCGCCTGTGGAGAACCCAGGTTGGGCTGGGTATTATCCCCTACTATATGTTTGTGGAGCGGGATACCGGAGCACGGAATTACTTTGAAGTGCCTCTAATCAAAGCTTGGCAGATTTACCGCGATGCGATCCAGAAGGTTTCGGGGATTGGCCGCACTGCCCGGGGCCCTTCGATGAGCGCCCATCCCGGTAAAGTGGAGATCCAGGGGGTCACCGAAATCCAGGGTGAAAAGGCGATTGTCCTGCGGATGATCCAGGGGCGTAACTCGGATTGGGTACAGCGTCCCTTTTTCGCTCGCTACGATGCCAATGCCACCTGGCTCGACCATCTGCAACCGGCCTTCGGTGAAGAGAAATTCTTTTTCGAACAATAAACCGCAGTTGACCGCTTCGCAGTCAGGCCTGGGTGAGTGCCTGCACCGCCTCTTCAGTTGATAGAAACACTCGCCCCGGAGGCAGCTCGGTAAGGAGGTGGGACTCCTGCAGGCGGTCCATGACCGGTCCCTTGACTTCCGCAAGGTGTACCGTGATACCCGCCTCCCGGAGCCCGATGGTGAGGCCGATGAGTGTTTCGATGGCCGACAAATCAATGTGATTTACCGGGTTCATGAGAAACACCAAATGGCGTAGTTGGGGGCGTTCTGCCACGGCATTGGCGACAAATTGATCGAGATAAGCGGCATTGGCGAAATATAATGACTCATCAATGCGTATGAGTAGCAGTTCAGGCCAAGTCTCGACTCGGTGGCGGTGAATATTGCGGTAATGTTCTGTGCCAGGCACCCGTCCCACAAGGGCGATGTGGGGTTTGGCTGCGCGCCACTGATACAGCGCCACCGATAACAGCACCCCGAGGACGAGCCCCCCTTCGAGTCCCACCACCAAGACTCCGCCGAAGGTGATGGCCAGCGACATCGTATCGGCGCGGTCGTAGCGCCAGCTCTCGCGGACGGTGTCCAGATCGATGAGCGGTGCCACCGAGACGATGATAATCGCCGCCAGGACGGCCTGTGGCAAGTAGTAAAACCACGGTGTAAGCCACAATGTCACCGTGCCGACAAGAATGGCGGTGATGAGTGCGGCGAACTGGGTTTGGGCCCCGGCAGCGAAGTTGACCATGGAACGGCTGAAGCCGCCGGCAACGGGCATGGTCCCGGTCACTGCGGCGCCCAGATTGGAGAGTCCCAAGGCCACTAGTTCCTGGTTGGGATCGATCTTCTGGCGGCGCTTGCGTGCCAGTACCTTGGCCACCGAGACGCTTTCCACATAGCCTATGAAGGCGATCATGAATGCGGGCAGCAACAGCTCACGCCATGCGGGGTTAGTTAAGAATGACAGGGTAGGTTGCGGCAAACCGGCCGGAATCTCACCTACTGTAGCCACGCCGAGGGCGTCGAGATGGAGGGTTGCCACCGCCGTGGTGGTGAGGATGACCAGCAGCAAAGGGGCTGCCCGCCCTAGGAGTTGGGCCTTGTCCTGGCTCATGCCGCGCCGGCTAAGCAGCCTGACGAGGGGGCCGCGCAGCCCTATAAGTGCCAAGGTGGTGCCCACACCAAGAGCAAGGGTCGGCCCGTTGGCGTCGAGGGCGTGGGTCGCCAACCCCTCCACCGTGCGCCAGAGGTCGCCCCGCGCAAGGGGAATGCCGGTGAGGTTACCGAGCTGGCTGGCAATAATGATAAGGGCAGCGGCGCTGGTAAAGCCGGAAAGCACCGGGTGACTGAGAAAATTAGCAAGCGCCCCTAGGCGCAGTGCGCCCAGTAGGAGCAAGGCTGCGCCGGACAGGGCCGCCAGCAGGATGGCGCCCGCTAGATAGTTCTCATCGCCGGCTGTCTGGCCGGTCGTGGCCAGTGTTTCGGCCACCAGGATCGCTGCGACTGACACCGGGCCGACGGACATGGCGCGGCTGGTGCCGGTCAGCACGTAGAGGAGCGGGGGCACCACGCTGGCGTACAGGCCCACCTCCGGGGGTAGCCCTGCGAGTACGGCGTAGGCCATGCCCTGGGGTACCAGCAATATAGCGGTGATCACGCCGGCGGTGAGATCAGCGCTGAAAGTTGCCCGTCGATAGTTGCGTAGCCACCCGAGGGCGGGTAGCCATTGCTCGGAGGGTGGAGGGGTTGAGTTGCGGTGGGTCATCACCCTGTTGTGTTGTGCCAGTTTATGGCGGGCATTTTATATAACCTGTGATAATTCATTTCAAGAGGCTATAGCATTCCCTGGCAGTTCGAGGCTGGCTTAGCTACTCCTTCCTGGGATGGGCGTTCACCCATCTGCGTGGATCCCATGGTTCCAGCTCATCTTTACCGCCGACGGTCGGGTTGCGCCTTCCCAAGCCCAATAGAATTCCCTCCACATGGTCACTCTCATATTGAGTCCTAGTAATCCTGCAAATGCTATTTTAAATTCTTCTCATTTGATTTATTCTTTGAAAATAGGGTCCCTTTCTGGATAAATATTAGCGGAACTCATGGGATAAAATCGAGGATAAGGGTGCGAATAATGGGATTGACGATACCCTCTTTAGGAAAATGGCTTAGTGGGTTAGCCTTGCTTATCAGCTTGATGGGCTACGGTGGAGTGGGCAGCGCTGAGGTTGCAGAAGGCCGGGCGCAAACCGCTTTACATATGTTGGACTATATTAGCGTGGATTATCCTGAGTTTATCCAGGATGGTCAGGTGTTGAATGCAGAAGAGTATCAGGAGCAGCTCGAGTTTGCCCATGAAGTTCTGGGAATCGTTGAGCAATTACCCGTAACGCCTCAAAAGGGGGAAATAGCAGAGCAAGCCCATCAGCTCCTGGCATCGATTCAAAACAAAGCCCCCGGAGAAAGGGTAGCCGCAGCAGCCAATGGGTTGCGCTGGGAGATTATTCGAATCTATCAAATTGAAATCGCACCTCAACAAGCGCCTGATTTGGAGACAGGCGAATCCCTTTACGAGGCCCGCTGCGCGACTTGTCACGGTGTCGAGGGCCATGGGGACGGTCCGGCCGCCCAGGGTTTAGAACCGGAACCGACCAATTTTCACGATCAGGCCCGTCAGGAACAGCGCAGTATTTATAGCCTTTTCAGCACCATCACCTTAGGGGTGCCCGGTACGGCGATGCCTAGTTTCCAGCAGCCTCTGAGTGAGCAGCAGCGCTGGGCGCTGGCCTTTTATGTGAGCACTTTTGCCACCACTCCAGAGGAGCAAAAGGGGGGGGCCGCTCTATGGCAACAGGGACTGGGCAAGGAAATCTTCCCCGATCTGCAAGCCCTGACCAGTCAAACGCCTCGGGAGGTCAGTGCTCAACATGGGGAAGAGGCCCGTCAGGTATTGGCCTATTTGCGCAGTGAGCCTGCTCTTCTGCGCTCCCAAGAATCGCCACTGAACTTGAGTTTGAAACGCCTTGAGCAGAGTCTCGAAGCTTACCGGGAAGGCAATAATGAACGGGCTCAGCAATTGGCGGTAGAAGCCTATTTGGAAGGTTTCGAATTGGTGGAGGCCAGCTTGAATACGTTGGACTCCACCCTGCGGGCCCACATCGAGAGGGAAATGATGGCCTATCGGGCGTTGATTCGGGAAGGTGCGCCGGTAGCGGCGCTGCAAGCCGAACAAAAAGCGTTGCAGGAACTCTTGGGCCAAGCCCAGAAACGGCTGGAGGAGACCCAACTTTCCCCCACGGCCATTGGACTGAGTGCCTTGGCCATTATCCTGCGGGAAGGCCTGGAAGCGGTCCTGATTGTAGGGGCCATTATTTCCTTCTTGATTCGATCCGGACGGCGTGATGCGTTGATGTATGTGCATTTAGGTTGGATTCCTGCGCTGGTGCTGGGGGTGGCAACTTGGTTTGCAGCCACTTATTTTATTTCCATTAGCGGGGCCAGCCGGGAGTTGACCGAAGGCATTGCTGCCTTAGTAGCGGCCGTCATTTTGCTTTACGTGGGGTTTTGGCTGCATGGCAAGGCCTATGCGAAAGGCTGGCGAGCATTTATCGCCAAACAGGTGAGGGGGGCCTTGAATCAACGGACCTTGTGGGCACTGGCTCTGCTATCTTTTCTTGCGGTCTACCGGGAGGTTTTCGAGACGGTGTTGTTTTACCAGGCCTTGTGGGCCCAAGCGGGTTCAGAGGGGCACGGGGCAGTGCTCGGTGGGTTTGGTGTCGGGGTGGTGGTGCTGCTGATTGTCAGTGGCTTAATTTTTTACTATAGCGTTCGGCTGCCGATTAAACTCTTCTTCGGGGTCACTTCTGTGTTGTTAGCGCTATTGGCAGTGATTCTGACTGGAAAAGGAATCGGTGCCCTGCAAGAAGCGGGGATGATTCCGGTGCATCCGGTAACTTTTCCAAGTATGCCCGCGCTGGGTGTTTACCCCAACTGGCAGGTGTTGCTCCTGCAAGGCACCTTGCTCATAGCCGTGGTGGTGGGTTTTGGTTATACCCATATCGCCTCTCGTCGGCTACCGGCGGCAAATAATGCTTAGCTGGATTTCTTTGTCCGGCCGGAGAACTTCCTAAAAATCTGGCCGGGATGACGATGCTGGAGACTAGCATCGTCATCCCGGCCAACCCCATCAGCCAATCGCCCGCATCCATCCATGGTTAACACTTTTCCCTTCCAGAATAATTGACAAGATGTAGAGCACATGAAACAATCTAAATAATAATGATTATTAATAAGTTTAAATTTTAAATTTTTATCTGTATTGAGAAAATGCTCGAAATACTTCATCCAAATAATAAGTGGCGGGTTTTACGGAACATCAATTTTTTGTTTATAGGCTGTGCGCTCCCTGGCAGCGTGCTTGCGCAGAACACTTCAGATGACGTGGACGCTATTGAACGTATCGAGGTCATACGGGGGGGTACTGCGGCCTATGGATTCGGCGCGGGGGGGCTTATCAATATCATTACCAATACAGCCCAGGATGAAATGGAATGAAACTCATTCGCTTATTGCTTGCAGAAAGACGATGGGCGTTTGCCGGAGTAGTTTTTCTCAGCCTGTTGAGTGCCCTCTTGAGTGTGGGAGTAATTGCGTTTGTAAATCAGCATATGCTGCAGTCTGCAGACGATGTCTCCGGATTGTTGCTGCAGTTTGCGGCATTATTGGGGCTATTGTTAATTACGGCGACTGGGGCCCGGACGGCCTTGCATGTGTTAGGGCATCAATTTGTGTATCGCCTGCGGTGTAAATTAGTTAAGCAAGTATTAGATACCGACATCGAGCGGCTTGAAGTGCTCAATGGCTCCCGCATTATCGCGGCCCTAAGCACGGATATACGCAATGTGACCATTGCTTTTGTGCATTTGCCCGAAATGGTCTATGGCCTGGCGCTCAGCTTGGCGGCACTTGCCTATTTGGCGGTGTTATCTCTGCCCTTGTTCGCAATGACAGCTTTGTGGTTGGGTATACTGCTATTGGCGGGCGGATACCTGATTAGACGTATCAATCATTATATTGGTTATGTCCGCGAAAATGACGATTATCTTTACGGGGACTATCAGGCCATTATTGAGGGTCGCAAGGAGTTGGCCCTCAACCGCTACCGTGCCCAACGCTTGTATGAAGAGGAGTTCGAGCGGAATGCGCAGGCATACCGGGATCATGTCACCCGTGCCGATATTTATAATGGGTTGGCCGGTAATGTGGCCAATACGATGGTGCTGGGGTTGATCGGGATTATTTTTTACTTAGCGTTAGGTTTGGGCTGGGCAGAGATGAGTGTGGCCGCCACCTATGGGTTGACGATACTGTTTCTGCGCACGCCGCTAATTGGTGCGCTGGCGGGGATGCCGGCACTAATCGCCGCTAATGTCTCATTGAACAAGCTGGAGTCGCTGGCGCTAACACCTTATCGGGCCTCGTTTGAATCGGTTTCCCCTGCTTTTTCTGGTTGCCGCCGCATTTCTTTGCAGGGCATTTCCTACCGTTATGAGCATACCGGTGAGCAGGGTTTCAGTGTCGGGCCACTGGATTTGACCCTAGAACGGGGAGAATTGATTTTTCTCATTGGGGGCAACGGCAGTGGCAAGTCCACATTGGCGCGGTTGCTGACGGGGCTCTACCGTCCGCAGGCAGGAAAGCTGCGTGTTGATGGCGCTGAGGTAAGCGCGGATAGCTGGCAAGCTTATCGCCATCTCTTTTCCACCGTGTTTACCGATTTTCACCTGTTCCAGCGTCTGCTAACGGGAGAAGGTCAGGAAGTGCCTGTTGAACAGGTGGATAATTGGCTGCAACGTTTAGGGATGCAGCACAAGGTGAGGCACAGTGATGGTCGGCTTAGTGATACCCGTTTTTCCCAAGGGCAGCGTAAGCGGTTGGCGCTGTTGATGATGGTGCTCGAACAGCGCGATTTCTTGGTGCTTGACGAATGGGCGGCCGATCAAGATCCCCAGTTTCGACGTTTTTTCTATCGTCAGCTGCTACCGGAACTGCGTATCGCCGGCAAGTCTATTGTCGCCATTACCCACGATGATCATTATTTTGATGGGGCGGATCGGATTCTTAAGATGGATGGTGGTCAGCTCATAGAATTGCATGGTGACGAACGGGCCCGAGTGTCAGCCGATGCGGTTCGGGCAATCAGTATCGGCTGACATCGCGGGATGAATCTCTAGGTAGGTTTTACTTATTACTAAATATAAATGATAAGCATTAGTACTATTATTAAATTTATTGTTATTTAGAGGTGTGCAATGAGTATCGATCATGAGGATACCCAGTTCGAAGTAGTTGTGAATGATCAGGATCAGTACAGCATTTGGCCGACATATCACCCTATTCCCGAGGGCTGGCAGTCAGTCGGCGTTAAGGGAAACCGGCAAACCTGTCTCCAATATATCTCTGAGACTTGGGTGGATATGCGCCCGCGGAGCCTGCGTGAAGCGCTGGAGCAGTAAGTAGCATAAGTGTTTGCATTGACATTATGAGGAGGAAGTTATGAGTCAGTCCCCGTCGCTAGTCGCCACTGATAATCACCATGGGTGGTATCCGCTGTCGGCGGCGCAGCGGCAGTTGTGGTTTTTTGCTCAACTGGAACCCGAGAGTTGCGCTTATAACCTTGGCGGCTGGCTCTGGCTCGAAGGCGAACTGGATCGGGCGGCACTGACCCAGGCCTTAAACGGGCTGGTAGAGCGGCATGAGATGCTACGGGCCTGTTTTCGCGACTATCAGGGGGAGCCCCTGCAGACGATTATGCCCATGATGCCGTTTACCCTTGGCTACGAAGATCTAAGCACTCTTTCTGAACCTGAGGCGGTGGCCAAAGAGCGTGGCCGGGAGCTTGTTCTTCAACCCTATGATCTAAATGAAGGGGAGGTGTTTCGTTATCGTCTCTACTATTTAGGGCCAAAACGCCATATGTTGGCCTTGGGATTCCATCATATCGTGTTTGATGCCTGGTCGTTTGGTGTGTTTATGGGGGAATTGATGTCCCGCTATGAGAGCGGCATTACCCACAAACCGCTCAAGTTGCCGCGCCTACGACAGCACTATGTGGATTACAGCCTAAGACAACAACAATGGTTGCAAGGTGAGCAGGCGGCGGATCAGCTGGCTTATTGGCAGACACGCCTAGGGCAACATCACGGGCCATTGAATTTGCCCATGCAACGGCCATCAGGGGGCGTCCAGAGGGCAGAGCATTATCCTATTCAGATAGCAGGAGATCTGACTAAGCGCCTGGATAAGCTGTCCAGGCAGGTAGGGGCAAGTCGTTTTACGGTGTTGCTGGCGGTTTTAAAGCTTTTGCTGGCGCGCTTGTCCGGGCAGGAAGAAGTGCGTGTCGGCGTCCCTAGTGCTAATCGCTCTGCGGATACGGCAAAGATGGTCGGTTTCTTGGTCAATAATTGGGTGGTGGCGGGGCGGCCCTTGCCCTCGCTCTCTGTGAGGCAATGGATTGAACAAGTCAAAAATCATCTGACTGAGGCGCGGCACAATGGCCGGTTGCCCTTTGAAACCTTGGTCGAAGCACTGGCGCCGGAACGTTATCCGGGTCTGCACCCATTGTTTCAGGTGGCCTTCAATTACCGTCAGCAGGGCGGTCAGCAGACCTGGTCTACCGGGGGGCTGGACGCTCGTTTTGAAGAAATGACGGCGGTTGAAACGCCCTTTAGCCTGGTGTTGGATGTGGCGCCAGCTCTGGATGACGGCCTGACCCTGCGGTTTATTGCCGGACAAGGGACATTCAGCGATCGGTTCATGGAACAGTTGACCGAGGGGTATCTTCGGTTGCTTGAACAGTGTACCGAGCAACCCAACGCCACCTTGGCGATGCTAGATATGTTGACAGCCTCCAGCCGGCAGCAACTCAAGTTGTGGTCAGGGGGGAGTGAGGCGTATGGGCGTGGGGTGACATTAGCGGGATTGATATCGGCGCAGGCGGCGCGGCGACCGGAGTCGGAAGCGCTGGTCAGTGGAGAGGAGCGGGTCAGCTACGGCGAGCTGGAGTCGAGGAGCGAGCGTTTGGGGCGCTGGTTGCGTTCGCAAGGAGTGAGCGCGGAGACCGTGGTGGGGGTGCTGCTCGAGCGAGGGGTGGGGATGATAGAAAGCTTTTTAGGGATACTCAAAGCGGGGGGAGCGTTTTTACCGCTGGACCCGGACTATCCCGAAGAGCGGCTGGGGTACATGCTCCGAGACAGCGGGGTAGAGCTGCTGCTGAGCGAGAGCGGTTTGGCGGGTCGGCTGCCGGCGGTGGAGGGGCTGCGGGTAGTGGCGTTGGACCGGCTGGACTACGGGGCGGAGGAGTCCGGGGATTTAGCAGTCCCCGTGCATCCGGAGCAACTGGCCTATGTGATTTACACCTCTGGGTCCACGGGACAACCCAAAGGAGTGGGGGTGACCCAAGGGGGGCTAAGCATGCACGTGCAAAGCATCGGGGAGCGCTACGGGATGGGCCCGGAAGATGTGGAGCTGCACTTTGCTTCTATTAGTTTTGACGGAGCGGTGGAGCGTTGGGCGGTGCCGCTGGCCTTTGGCAGTCGGCTGGTGATACGGGATCAAGGGTTATGGAGCGCGGAGCGGACCTGCCAGGTATTGGAAGAAGAAGGGGTGACGATTGCCTGTTTTCCACCGAGCTACGTGGGGCCCCTGCTGGATTGGATTGAGCACCGCCGCCCGCAGCTCAAGGTGCGCTCCTGGACGTTGGGGGGAGAGGCCTTCACGCGGGAGCTTTATGAGCGGCTGCAGCGGGTGCTCAAGCCGCGGCGGGTTCTCAACGGCTACGGGCCGACGGAGACGGTGGTCACGCCGCTGCTGTGGGAAGCTGATGAGGGCACGGCGATGAGCAGCGCCTATGCGCCCATCGGCACGGCGGTGGGAGCGCGGCGGCTGTACGTACTGGATGGAGAATTAAACCGGGTGCCGCCGGGGGTCAGTGGCGAGCTCTATATTGGCGGAGAGGTGGGTTTAGCGCGGGGGTATTGGGGTCGAGCGGGGCAGACGGCCGAGCGGTTTTTGCCGGACCGGTGGGGAGCGCCGGGAGAGCGGATGTACCGCACGGGGGACTGGGTGCGGTGGCGAGCAGACGGGGTGGTGGAATATTTAGGCCGGGTGGACGGCCAAGTCAAGCTGCGCGGTTTTCGGATAGAGCTGGGAGAGATTGAGACGCGGCTATTGGCGTTAGCGCAGGTGCGGGAAGCGGTGGTGGTGATGCGCCGGGGGCCGGGGGGCGAGCGGCTGGTGGGGTATGTGGCGGCGCCGCCGGAGGTTGAGGGAGAGCGGTTACGGGCGGCGTTGGCGGGGCAGTTGCCCGAGTATATGGTACCGAGCCAGGTGGTGAGATTGGAGGCGTTGCCGCTGACCCCGGCGGGGAAGGTGGACCGGCAGGGGTTGCCGGAGCCGCGGTGGTCAGCCGAGGGGTATGAGCCGCCGCAGACCGAGGCCGAGGCGGTATTGGCCCAGGTGTGGGGGCAGTTGTTGGGGGTCGAGCGGGTCGGACGCCAGGACCGCTTCTTTGAACTGGGGGGGGATTCCATTATTGCCTTGCAGGTGGTCAGCCGGGCCCGTCAGGCGGGCTGGTCGCTCCGTCCCCGGGACCTGTTCGAGCAGCCCACCCTAAGCGCCCTGGCCGCCGTGGCCGAAACCACGGAAACGACGATGATAGAGCAGACGCCCTTGGTGGGTGAGGTTGAAATGACCCCCATCCAGGCGCGTTTTCTAGAGCGGGAAGGGGTGGCAATCTGCAATCAGTATTTTTGGTTTCAACTGGATGCGCCCTTAAACCCGGAAGATTTGCGGGCGGCGTTGCAAGCGTTGTGCGCCCATCATGATGTGTTGCGTTCCCGTTTCTACCGTCATAAGGGTCAGTGGCATCAAATCTTTCAGGCCCCTGAGAAGGTTAAATCGGAACTGCTGTGGGTAAGAGAAGCACAGACAAAGGCTGAGATCCAAAGGTTTGCCGCATCGGCACAGCAGAGCCTGGATATTGAATCCGGGGAGCTGTTGCGCGCCCTGTATGTCAGCAGCCCCGGTCAGCCGGATCGGCTGCTGTTGTGCATTCACCATCTGGCCGTGGACGGAGTCTCCTGGCGTATTTTGCTGGAGGATCTGCTGCTGGCTTATCGACAATCCGCCGCTGGTCAGCCGCTTCATCTGCCCGCCAAAACACACAGTCTTCGCGATTGGACAGGAGCGCTGGCGGCGTGGGCCCAGGATGAAGCCCAGGCGCAGCAGGCCTTTTGGCAAGCGATGACTGCGGATGTTCCTTCCCTCTGGAATATGAACCCACAACCCACCGAGGCGCAGACGTTGCGCCTGGTTATCCCTGCCGAGGTGACGCGACGGGCCATGCAGGTCGCGCAGACCCATTTGCGAAGCAATCTGGACGATCTATTGGTGATGACTCTAGCCCGGGTTTTGGCACAACATAGTGGTCAATCCGCTGTGCGCATATACCGAGAAAGCCATGGCCGGGATCTCAGCTTCAGCGGCTTGGATCTGAGCCGAACAGTGGGTTGGTTTACCAGTCTTTATCCCCTGCTGTTGAGGGTGCCCACGGCTCGGGAGGAAGCGCTTAAAACGCTCAAAGAACAGCTCCATGCGGTTCAGAATCAAGGCTTGGCCTTTGGGGCCTTATCCCATTGGAGTGATTGGGAACCGGCAGATCATCGTATCGAGGTGCTGTTTAACTATCTGGGGCAGTTGCAGTGGGATGGCCAGGGGATGTTGTCATTTCTGAGTGCAGGGCTCTGGCGGTCGCCAGGAAGCAGGCGGGATGCCCCCTTGGTGATCAATGCCCACCAGCAGGAGGGGGAGTTGATAATGGCGCTGGAATTCAGCCCTGTCCATTTTGAGCCTTCCTTGCAGCAGGCACTGATGGCCGCTTTTGAAGCAGAACTGAAGGCCCTGATGGATTGCTGCGAGCAGCATGGACCTTGGTTGACACCGTTCGATGTCCCCCTGTCCGGCCTCAATCAGGAAGCCTTGGATCAGCTGTCGAAGTTGGAGCTGGAAAATGTTCTGCCCCTCTCACCCTTGCAGCAGGGCTTGCTATTTCATAGCGAATTGAGTCAACAAACCGATACCTATGTCAACCAGCTAAGCTTGCCCCTGTCAGGCTTGGATTCCGCTCGTTTTGAGCAGGCCTGGCAGCGCCTGGTACAGCGTCATTCCATATTGAGAAGCGCCCTGCTGGCTGGTGAGGGGAAAGTCGAGCAGCCCCTGCTAGGGGTGTGGCGGTCAATAACGCTGCCCTGGAGCCGGCAGGATCTGCGTGGGGAGGAGGATGCGGTCCAGGCTATGGAGAGGGTTCGGGCCGAGCGCCGGCAGCAGGGGTTTAATTTGTACCGCCCTCCTTTGTGGCATGTGGATCTGTTGCAAACGGGGGACGAGGATTATCACTGTGTGCTGACCTTGCATCATTTGCTTATGGATGGTTGGAGCACCGGTATCCTGCTGCAGGAGTTGCTGCAATTGTATCATGGCCGGGCGCTCCTGCCTGAACCGCCTCCATTCAGTGCCTTTCTGCAATGGTTGGCGGATAAGGATCAAATGCGCGCGCGGGCCTTCTGGCAAGATTACCTATCAGCTATCGCTTCCCCTACTTGGCTAGCTTCCAGTGTGGGGCAGGTTTCAGAAGCAAAGGATTTCCGCCGTCATTCTGTGATCTTGGATTCCAAGCTGCAGCAACATCTCCAGGAACAGGCCCGCCAGCAGGGCGTTACCTTGAGTACCCTGATGCAGGGGGCTTGGGCGCTGATATTGTCCCGTTATACCGGCCAGCAGCAGGTGGTCTTCGGCAATACCGTTGCCGGACGGCCGCCTGAGCTGCCCGGCAGCGAGCGTATGTTGGGGCTGTTTATTAATACCTTGCCGGTAGCAGTCAAGATACCTGCCGTTGAGCCCTGCGGGCGTTGGCTATTGGCGCTACAGCAGGCGGGCTTGGATACTCGGGAGCATGGCCATCTGCCCCTGTTTGAAATACAGCAGGCTGCCGGTTGGGCCGGTGAGGGACTGTTCGACACCCTGATGGTATTTGAGAACTACCCTCTGGATGACAACCTGCTTAACAGTAAGGCTGATGGATTGACCATTGGCGCTCCAGATAGCTACGAGTTTACCCATTATCCTCTGACGTTGGCGGTATTGCCGGGCACCGAGTTGCAAGTGGTGTTTGCCTATAATGCGGCGGTGTTGCCGCCAAGGGTGATAGCGCCGCTGGCGGAGGCCTTCAAGCAAGCGTTAATGGCGTTGGCTACACAGCCCGAGGCGCCGCTGGCCTCTATTGCAAGCATTACCCCGGAGCAAAGGGAACGTCTCAAGTTGTGGTCAGGGGGGAGTGAGGCGTATGGGCGTGGGGTGACATTAGCGGGATTGATATCGGCGCAGGCGGCGCGGCGACCGGAGTCGGAAGCGCTGGTCAGTGGAGAGGAGCGGGTCAGCTACGGCGAGCTGGAGTCGAGGAGCGAGCGTTTGGGGCGCTGGTTGCGTTCGCAAGGAGTGAGCGCGGAGACCGTGGTGGGGGTGCTGCTCGAGCGAGGGGTGGGGATGATAGAAAGCTTTTTAGGGATACTCAAAGCGGGGGGAGCGTTTTTACCGCTGGACCCGGACTATCCCGAAGAGCGGCTGGGGTACATGCTCCGAGACAGCGGGGTAGAGCTGCTGCTGAGCGAGAGCGGTTTGGCGGGTCGGCTGCCGGCGGTGGAGGGGCTGCGGGTAGTGGCGTTGGACCGGCTGGACTACGGGGCGGAGGAGTCCGGGGATTTAGCAGTCCCCGTGCATCCGGAGCAACTGGCCTATGTGATTTACACCTCTGGGTCCACGGGACAACCCAAAGGAGTGGGGGTGACCCAAGGGGGGCTAAGCATGCACGTGCAAAGCATCGGGGAGCGCTACGGGATGGGCCCGGAAGATGTGGAGCTGCACTTTGCTTCTATTAGTTTTGACGGAGCGGTGGAGCGTTGGGCGGTGCCGCTGGCCTTTGGCAGTCGGCTGGTGATACGGGATCAAGGGTTATGGAGCGCGGAGCGGACCTGCCAGGTATTGGAAGAAGAAGGGGTGACGATTGCCTGTTTTCCACCGAGCTACGTGGGGCCCCTGCTGGATTGGATTGAGCACCGCCGCCCGCAGCTCAAGGTGCGCTCCTGGACGTTGGGGGGAGAGGCCTTCACGCGGGAGCTTTATGAGCGGCTGCAGCGGGTGCTCAAGCCGCGGCGGGTTCTCAACGGCTACGGGCCGACGGAGACGGTGGTCACGCCGCTGCTGTGGGAAGCTGATGAGGGCACGGCGATGAGCAGCGCCTATGCGCCCATCGGCACGGCGGTGGGAGCGCGGCGGCTGTACGTACTGGATGGAGAATTAAACCGGGTGCCGCCGGGGGTCAGTGGCGAGCTCTATATTGGCGGAGAGGTGGGTTTAGCGCGGGGGTATTGGGGTCGAGCGGGGCAGACGGCCGAGCGGTTTTTGCCGGACCGGTGGGGAGCGCCGGGAGAGCGGATGTACCGCACGGGGGACTGGGTGCGGTGGCGAGCAGACGGGGTGGTGGAATATTTAGGCCGGGTGGACGGCCAAGTCAAGCTGCGCGGTTTTCGGATAGAGCTGGGAGAGATTGAGACGCGGCTATTGGCGTTAGCGCAGGTGCGGGAAGCGGTGGTGGTGATGCGCCGGGGGCCGGGGGGCGAGCGGCTGGTGGGGTATGTGGCGGCGCCGCCGGAGGTTGAGGGAGAGCGGTTACGGGCGGCGTTGGCGGGGCAGTTGCCCGAGTATATGGTGCCGAGCCAGGTGGTGAGATTGGAGGCGTTGCCGCTGACCCCGGCGGGGAAGGTGGACCGGCAGGGGTTGCCGGAGCCGCGGTGGTCAGCCGAGGGGTATGAGCCGCCGCAGACCGAGGCCGAGGCGGTATTGGCCCAGGTGTGGGGGCAGTTGCTGGGGGTCGAGCGGGTCGGACGCCAGGACCGCTTCTTTGAACTGGGGGGGCACTCTCTGCTGGCAATGCAGGCCGTGAGCCTGTTGCGCCGGGATTATCAAAAGCAGGTACCGTTGCAGGTACTGTTTGACTCTCCTCGGTTGGCCGACTGTGCGGCGCGCTTGATCGATGCCGTTGATGAGGACGAAATCATTGTGGCCGCGCCCAGGGACCAAGATCTGCCCACCTCATCTGCTCAACGCCGTCTTTGGTTTGTGCAACAGCTCAATCCTGAAGGCGGGGCCTACCATTTACCGCTCGGGTTAAGATTGCAAGGGACGCTGGATTTGACTGCGCTGCAAGCGGCGCTGGATCACTTGGTCGAACAGCACGAAATATTGCGCACCCGTTTTGTGGAGCATAATGGTGAGCCGTGGCAGCGGATTCTCCCCGAAGCGCCACTCAAAATAAACTATATTGATTTGCGCGAGCAGCCACAGCCCCAGGATAGGGCGGCGGAGCTGTTCCAGGAATGGTTAAGGCAGCCCTTTGATCTGGCCAGAGATCCCTTGCTGCGCTTGGGTGTGGTCCGGCTGGATGAGCGTTGCTACCAATTGTTGCTGGTGCAGCATCATATCATCACCGACGGCCGCTCAACCGCCCATTTCCTCGAATCCCTAATCAATGCATATCGGGCCATTGTGGCCGGGGAGCTGTTGTCGGAAGCTCCGCCGCGGCTGCAATACGCCGATTACGCAATCTGGCAACAGCGCTGGCTGCAAGGTAAAAAGGCGCAGCAGCAACTGGATTATTGGCGCCAAGCTCTGGGAACGGATACCGAGCCGCTGGAGCTTCCCACCGACTTTCCCCGGAGCAGGACGACTCCTCCCCAGGGTGCGCGCTACCATTTTCGCTTGACTACGGTCCAGGCCCAGGGATTACAGCAACTGGCGAGAGCCCATGAGACGACCCTTTTTACCCCGCTTCTAAGCTTGTGGTTGCTGCTCTTATCTCGTTACAGCGGCCGGCGGGATATTCGAGTCGGCATTCCTGTAGCGGGGCGGGTCCGCCCTGAAACTGAAACCCTGCTAGGTTGCTTTATCAATACCGTGGTGCTAGGGGTTCAGATCGACCCGAATAGTTCCTTTGCTGGGCTGATGGAGCAGGTCAAGGGGCGCTCGGCCGAAGCCCAAAGCCATCAGGAGCTGCCCTTCGAAGCTCTGGTGGAGGCCCTGGGAGTAGGACACAGCCTGGAATACCATCCCCTGTTTCAGGTGACCTTTAATCATCAGCAAATGGTTACAGAGGCATTGGCGGAGTGGCCCCATGGGAGTGTGACTCCCTTTGATCCTGGTGCCGCCGGGGTGCAGTTTGACCTGGCTATGGATACGGAACTCCATAGTGACGGTAGTATCCGCGGTTACCTCAGCTATGCCAGCCAGTTGTTTCACAAGGCCACTATTGAGCGTTTGTGGGGGCATTATTTGAACCTGCTGGATGCCGTATTAAACGATGGGAGTCGGCCTGTGGCCAATTTTCCGCTACTGAGCCAAACCGAGCAGCAGCAGTTGGGGCGTTGGAATGATAGCGGTGTCGCGCGAGATCCGTTTGTGCCCATACCCATTAGGCAGAGCCGGCAGGCGATGGAAACCCCTGAGGCCGTTGCTTTGAGTTTTAATGGCCGGCAATTGAGCTATGGCGAATTGGAACGCTGGGTTAATCAACTTGCCCACCGATTGCAGCGCGCCGGCGTAGGTCCTGAGATTCGGGTTGCCATCAGCCTGCACCGCTCGGTGGAGCTGGTGGTCGGTATTCTGGCGATTACCCGGGCAGGGGGGGGCTATGTGCCCCTGGATCCCAGTTACCCGGAGGAACGCTTGCGCTACATTTTGGCGGCGGCGGAGCCGGCGCTGGTGTTGACGCAGAGCACCCTGGCTTTGACTGGGTTGGAAGATCCCGGTTGTCCTTGCTGGTCTCTGGATGATCTGGACTGCAGTGATGAGCCCGCCTACCCGCCGATGGTCGATTGGCATCCAGATCAGGCCCTCTATGTGATTTACACCTCCGGGTCCACGGGGCGTCCCAAGGGGGTGGTCAATACCCATGCCGCCTTGGAAAATCGCTTGCTGTGGATGCAGGAGCAATATTCGCTGGGCGGCGATGATTGTGTTTTGCAGAAAACGCCTTTCAGTTTCGACGTATCGGTTTGGGAATTCTTTTGGCCCTTCATGGTAGGCGCCCGTTTGGCGGTGGCGCCGCCGGAGGCGCACCGTGATCCAGTTGCATTGCAGCGGGTGATCGAGGCTGAACAGGTCACGACGCTGCATTTTGTGCCGTCCATGCTGCAGGCCTTTATCGCGGCCACCCATCTGGTCGGTTGCGCTTCCCTTAGAAAGGTGATTTGCAGCGGCGAAGCGCTGAGCATGGATCTGCAGCAGCAGGTGTTACAGGCAAGGCCGAAATTACAGCTGCACAACCTCTATGGGCCTACGGAAGCTGCGATTGATGTCAGCTATTGGCAGTGTCAAGCGGATAACCGGCATACGGTGCCCATTGGAATGCCCATTAGCAATATTCAATTGCACGTGCTGGATGAGCAGCTAAACCTGGTGCCCATAGGAATACCCGGTGAACTGTATCTAGCGGGTGTGGGACTGGCCAGGGGGTATTTCGGCCGTGCCGATCTCACCGCCGAGCGGTTTCTGCCCAACCCCTTTGGCGCTCCCGGCAGCCGTATGTATCGCACCGGCGACAAAGTCAAGCGGGGAGTGGATGGGGTGCTGGAATATCTGGGGCGGTTGGATCACCAAGTCAAAATTCGTGGACTGCGCATCGAGTTGGGTGAGATTGAGAGTCTGCTGCGCCAGCAACCGTCCGTGTCGGATGCCCTTGTGATTGCCCAGCCCTACAGCATTGGAGACCAGTTGGTGGCCTATGTCATCTTGGATGGGGTGCCGGCAGAGGATTGGCGGGAACAGCTAAAAGCAGCCTTGTCAGCCCAGTTGCCGGATTACATGGTGCCGGCGCTATTTATGTCCCTGGATGGGTTTCCCATTTCGCCGAACGGCAAGCTGGATCGTAAGGCATTGCCAGCACCGGAGGGGCAACGCAAGGGATATCGCGCACCGCAAACCCCATTGCAGCAGCAGTTGGCCGAGTGTTGGCGATGTTTGTTGGAGCAGCCCCGCATTGGGTTGGATGACAACTTTTTTGCCCTCGGCGGACACTCTTTGCTAGCGGTTCGCGCCGTGGCACAAATTCGTGAGCAACTGGGCCTGGAGATTTCTCTACGGCAATTTTTCCAATGTGAGAGCCTGGAGGCACTGGCCAGTCAGCTGGAATACGAATCCAGGGCGGGTGAAGAGGAAGAACAGAACGAGTTGGATGCCATGGCTGCTCTGCTGAATGAATTGGGGGAACTATGAGTTTAGATAAGCAGGCGCTGGCCCAGCGTTTTCTAGCCTTAGGTGACGCTGATCAAGAGCGCTTTTTAGCTGCGTTGCGGGAAAAAAGTCTCCGTTTCGATCGCTTGCCCATCGTCAAAGGAAAAAGGAGCAATCGGGCACCGTTGGCACCGGCCCAACGCCGATTATGGTTATTGCACCAGATGGAGCCGGACAACAGCGCCTATCACATGGTAGGCGCATTTGAACTTAGCGGAGTGGTACAGAGTGAAGCACTGCGCGGAGCGCTGGCGGATATTCAGCGCCGTCATGAAGCGCTGCGTACCCGTTTTGTTGAGATTGACGGTGAACCCTGGCAGGTGATTGACGAGCATCCGCCCCTGGCGCTTACCGAACAGGACATGACTGACGCAGACAGCAGTACCATTGAGCATCTGGCGGATGATCATGCCCAGGCTGGGTTTGACCTGAGCCGTGGGCCCCTGCTGCGAATCCAGCTGCTCCGGTTGACATCCCAGCGTTGGCGTTTGCAGGTGGTGATGCACCATATTATTTCCGATGGCTGGTCTATCGGCATCTTTTTCAAGGAATTGGAACAGGCTTGGCGGACCCGCCAAGCCGGCAACACCGAAGGGCTGCCAGCGCTGGCAGTGCAGTATGCGGATTACGCCATCTGGCAGCGGGCCTGGTTGAATGCCGGTGAGCGGGAGCGCCAACTGGCCTATTGGCGTGATCAGCTGGAGCCGGGACAACCGCCCTTGTTGCTGCCCTATGACACGCCAGTGGCTGACAGTGATCTCCGTCAGGCTGCCGCGGAGCGGTTAAGCTTGCCAGTGTCATTAGTCACAGCCTTGCGCATGCTGGCGCGGGAATGCGATGCCACCTTGTTTACCGTATTGTTGGCTGCCTGGCAGTGGGCGCTGGCGGTACAGAGCGGACGTCGTGATATTCCGGTGGGCGTGCCTGTGGCCAACCGGAACCGGCCCGAAATTGCCCCCCTGATCGGCTTTTTCGTCAATACCTTGGTGTTGCGCGGCCAGCCGGACCCGGCCGCATCAGTGCGCGACTGGGTGAGGCAACTGCACACCCGGATGCTGGATGCTCAGGATCACCAAGCGTTGCCTTTCGATCAACTGGTGGAGGCTATTGCGCCCCGGCGGAAGCCGGGAGAAACTCCGCTGTTCCAGGTCTTGTTCAATTATCAGCGGCGAGATGCCCAGGCCTTTGAAGTGTTGCCGGGCGTGACCCTGCGGCCCCTATCCCAAGGCGTGCCTCATGCCCTTTTTGATCTGGCGCTGGATGCGGACGAGCAGGCCGATGGTCAGGTGAGTCTTACCCTGACCTACGCCGCGGACCGTTTCAAAGCGGATACCATCTCGCGCTTGCTAAGTATGCTTGAACAAGCCTTGAGCGGCTTCACTCAAGATGCCCAGCGACCTCTCGGTAGTTTGGAACTGCTGACCCCGGAGCAAAGGGAACGTCTCAAGTTGTGGTCAGGGGGGAGTGAGGCGTATGGGCGTGGGGTGACATTAGCGGGATTGATATCGGCGCAGGCGGCGCGGCGACCGGAGTCGGAAGCGCTGGTCAGTGGAGAGGAGCGGGTCAGCTACGGCGAGCTGGAGTCGAGGAGCGAGCGTTTGGGGCGCTGGTTGCGTTCGCAAGGAGTGAGCGCGGAGACCGTGGTGGGGGTGCTGCTCGAGCGAGGGGTGGGGATGATAGAAAGCTTTTTAGGGATACTCAAAGCGGGGGGAGCGTTTTTACCGCTGGACCCGGACTATCCCGAAGAGCGGCTGGGGTACATGCTCCGAGACAGCGGGGTAGAGCTGCTGCTGAGCGAGAGCGGTTTGGCGGGTCGGCTGCCGGCGGTGGAGGGGCTGCGGGTAGTGGCGTTGGACCGGCTGGACTACGGGGCGGAGGAGTCCGGGGATTTAGCAGTCCCCGTGCATCCGGAGCAACTGGCCTATGTGATTTACACCTCTGGGTCCACGGGACAACCCAAAGGAGTGGGGGTGACCCAAGGGGGGCTAAGCATGCACGTGCAAAGCATCGGGGAGCGCTACGGGATGGGCCCGGAAGATGTGGAGCTGCACTTTGCTTCTATTAGTTTTGACGGAGCGGTGGAGCGTTGGGCGGTGCCGCTGGCCTTTGGCAGTCGGCTGGTGATACGGGATCAAGGGTTATGGAGCGCGGAGCGGACCTGCCAGGTATTGGAAGAAGAAGGGGTGACGATTGCCTGTTTTCCACCGAGCTACGTGGGGCCCCTGCTGGATTGGATTGAGCACCGCCGCCCGCAGCTCAAGGTGCGCTCCTGGACGTTGGGGGGAGAGGCCTTCACGCGGGAGCTTTATGAGCGGCTGCAGCGGGTGCTCAAGCCGCGGCGGGTTCTCAACGGCTACGGGCCGACGGAGACGGTGGTCACGCCGCTGCTGTGGGAAGCTGATGAGGGCACGGCGATGAGCAGCGCCTATGCGCCCATCGGCACGGCGGTGGGAGCGCGGCGGCTGTACGTACTGGATGGAGAATTAAACCGGGTGCCGCCGGGGGTCAGTGGCGAGCTCTATATTGGCGGAGAGGTGGGTTTAGCGCGGGGGTATTGGGGTCGAGCGGGGCAGACGGCCGAGCGGTTTTTGCCGGACCGGTGGGGAGCGCCGGGAGAGCGGATGTACCGCACGGGGGACTGGGTGCGGTGGCGAGCAGACGGGGTGGTGGAATATTTAGGCCGGGTGGACGGCCAAGTCAAGCTGCGCGGTTTTCGGATAGAGCTGGGAGAGATTGAGACGCGGCTATTGGCGTTAGCGCAGGTGCGGGAAGCGGTGGTGGTGATGCGCCGGGGGCCGGGGGGCGAGCGGCTGGTGGGGTATGTGGCGGCGCCGCCGGAGGTTGAGGGAGAGCGGTTACGGGCGGCGTTGGCGGGGCAGTTGCCCGAGTATATGGTACCGAGCCAGGTGGTGAGATTGGAGGCGTTGCCGCTGACCCCGGCGGGGAAGGTGGACCGGCAGGGGTTGCCGGAGCCGCGGTGGTCAGCCGAGGGGTATGAGCCGCCGCAGACCGAGGCCGAGGCGGTATTGGCCCAGGTGTGGGGGCAGTTGTTGGGGGTCGAGCGGGTCGGACGCCAGGACCGCTTCTTTGAACTGGGGGGGGATTCCATTATTGCCTTGCAGGTGGTCAGCCGGGCCCGTCAGGCGGGCTGGTCGCTCCGTCCCCGGGACCTGTTCGAGCAGCCCACCCTAAGCGCCCTGGCCGCCGTGGTGCAACCGGCCAAGGCCAGTAATGCGGTCCAGGAGAGTTTGGTTGGTCCGCTACCTTTGACGCCAATCCAATCCCATTTCTTTGAGTTGCAGCCACCTGTTCCCTCACACTGGAATCAGCATTTGTGGTTAGCTTTAAAGGTGCCGCTGGATGTGACGGCATTATCGGCGGCATTGCAGGCCTTGATGCGGCATCATGATGCCTTACGTTTGCATTTCCGGCAGCAAGGGGGGCAATGGCAACAGTCATTTGTCGACCCGGCGGAGCTGAACAGCGAGCTCCTGTGGGTGCGAGCCGCTGAGGGCGAGGAGGAAGTGGAGCGGTGGTGCAACGAAGTTCAGCGCAGCCTCGATATTGAAACTGGAGAGCTGCTGCGGGCCCTGTATGTCAGCAGCCCCAGTCAGCCGGATCGGCTGCTGTTGTGCATTCACCATCTGGCCGTGGACGGAGTCTCCTGGCGTATTTTGCTGGAAGACCTGTTGCGTGCTTATCAACAGTACTTGGCCGGGGAGGCCATTGAACTGCCTGCCAAGACCCATAGCCTGCGGGATTGGTCCCAAGCGCTGTCGGCATGGGCCAAGACTGCACAGGCCGAGTCTCGTTTACCATTCTGGCAACAGCAATTCACAGAAACGACAAGCTGCCGGACCCCATTCGCAAAATGCGGTCACTGGACGATGATGTTGAGTAAGGCCGAGACCCAAAAATTGCTTTATCAGGCACCGGCGCAGCTCGATGTAAATGTCCCCGCTTTGCTCGTAACGGCGCTGGTGCAGGTATTGGCCGATGAGCGGCAACCGCGAATCGCCGTAAATCTGGAAGGGCATGGGCGTACAGAGGAGGTCACCCCCCATCTGGATGTCAGCCGCACTGTGGGCTGGTTTACCAGCTTTTATCCGGTAGCGCTGGAGTGGCAGCCCGATCTCCAACGTTGCATGGCCGGGGTGGCGGAACAGTTGCGCCGTGCCGATCAGGATGGCGGGATCAGCTATGGGGCGTTGCGTTATCAGGGCCATGAGAGTAGCCGTAGGCAACTGGCAGGGGCAGCCGCTGCTCCCGTCACCTTTAATTATTTGGGGCAGTACCGTTCCGATGGGCTGGAGCACTGGTTTTCGCCATTGCCCGGCGGCGGTGATCCACAGGCGCCGGAGAATCCCATGGCGGCACCCCTATCGGTCAACGCTCAAGTAGTGGCAGGGCAATTAAGTCTGGACTGGCTGTATAGCCAGGATCATTATAACCCTTTGCAGATCAAGCAACTGGCCCAGTGCTATAAGCAAGTGCTGCTTACCCTGTTGGAAACGCCGGTAAGTAACGTGCCCGCCGCGGCTGATCCCCGCTTGCTGGTTCCCTTGGCTGAGGCTTCATTGGAGCAACCGCCGGTGTTTTGTATTCACCCGGTGACCGGTCGCGTCAATGGCTATCAGCCTTTAGCCATGGGTCTACAGGGGCATCGAACCCTGATTGGACTGCAATCCCGTAGTTTTGTGGATACCCTTTGGTTTGACCCTAGTCTCAGCCAGATGGCGGACCGTTATGTGGCAACTTTGCGCTACCGGCAACCGGTAGGGCCTTATTATTTGCTGGGTTGGTCATTGGGGGGTGCCTTGGCCATGGAAATAGCCTGCCGGCTTGAACAAGCCGGCGAGGGTATCGCTTTTCTAGGCTTGTTAGATAGTTATGTGCCGGGATTCGAAATCCCTGAGGATCAGTGGACTTCTCCCCAGGCCCAGCAAAAGTTGGCAGACCATCTACGAATATTGTTACCGGGTGTGGCTGAGGAGGGTTTACAGCATTGCCTGGCTCAGTTCAGCGAGTCGCAACCACGGCAATGGCCGGAGATCTTCTCGGCCTGGTTATCCACTCAGGGGGTTGATGCCGTGAGCGCAGAAAATGCCCAGCAACTCCTGTTTTCATGGGCTCTGGAACAGCATTACCGTCGGCTTTGTGACGGTTATACCTTGCCCTCGGTGAGCACAAAGGCACACGCCTGGTGGGCGGGTAAGCCGGAGGGTCGAGGCCAGCAGCTTCAGCAGGCCTTGCAGGAAAAGGTTCGATTGACCTTCAGTCGCATCGTTGCCGCAGATCACCTCAGCATTGTCCGGGATGCTGAATGTCTCTCGGATCTGCATGAATCACTCCGAATCTAAAATCAACAACACTTAAATGGGAAGCTTATATATAAAAATTTAAATTATTAGTTTAATGATTATTGTTTTTATTTATATTATTTTTTTTAATAATTTTTCATGTTTTTCCCAGGGTGACCTTAAGTTATGGCGGGTAATAAAGACATTACCGTACCCCTACCTTCGGGGCGGCAGTTGACGGTTGAACAGACTGGTACGGTGCAGCGTTGCTTGTTGGAGGATAGACAATTACTCGGGGTGGAGGCGAATCCCGAACAGCCCCATAGGCTGCGGGTTTTCAGGACACCAGACTGTCTCAGTGCCCTGCGTTCAGCGAGCTATGCCCTGTTTGTCGGCAATCCCGCCGTAACCGTGCTGGTATTCGACAGGGCAGATGGCGTTTTAATTGATCCTGCCCTGATGTTTTGTCATGCCGCTCAGCAGTGGCACTTGTATCGGGATGCACTTTGGCAGTGGCCGGAACTTTGGTTGCAAGGTCACTCTCACTCGGTGGCACCTACCATTTATAGGATGGGCGCAAATGGCCATTACCATCCGCTTCGGCCAGCTCGGCCGGAAGGGGAGGTGTATCGGCGGTTTGATTATCAACTGGGCGCTTGGGTTTCGTTGCGTACTTTGGAGATTAACGAAGACTTGGAGCGGTTTCACCGTTGGCAAAACAGTGAGCGGGTGGCTTGTTTCTGGGAGGAGCAGGGCACATTGGAACAGCACCAAGGCTATTTACAAAGGCTGTTCGATGATCCCCGAGTGCTTCCCTTGATTGGCTGTATCAATAATGAGCCCTTTGCCTATTTTGAAGTCTATTGGGCGAAAGAAGACCGGATTGCCCCTTACTATCAGGCCGATGACTACGATCGGGGGATTCATATGCTGGTCGGAGAAGAAAGCCACCGCGGCCCCCATAAAGTGAAGGCTTGGTTAACGGCTTTATGCCATTACCTTTTTCTCGATGATCCGCGTACTCAGCGTATTGTTTCTGAGCCGCGTTTTGATAATCAAAAAATGATTAGTTATTTGCAAGCGTATCGTTTTGCAAAGATCAAGGAGTTTGATTTTCCCCATAAACGAGCTTCCTTGATGATATTGACGCGGGAAGCGTTTTTTGATCGCTGCACCCTGGGCTAAATGCCGGAAAAAAACCGTTGTTCAAAGGAGCAAAGATAATGAATTTTCAGACTTTAAGCTATGACGTGATCGGTATCGGCTTTGGTCCGTCGAACCTGGCTATTGCCATTGCCTTGGAAGAGCATCAGCAGGCTAACGAGGCGCCGTTGAATTGCTGCTTTATCGAAAAGCAACCCGCTTTTGAATGGCACGGTGGTATGTTGCTGGATAATACCCATTTACAAGTTTCCTTCCTAAAGGACTTGGTGACCTTGCGTAACCCTAGCAGTCGATATTCTTTTATTAATTATCTGCATCAGCAGCGGCGCCTCGAATCTTTTATCAATTTAGGCACCTTTTTCCCGAGCCGCCTGGAATACAATGATTATATGCGGTGGGCAGCCACAGCATTCAAGGATCGGGTCCATTATGGTGAAGAGGTGATTGCCGTTGAACCCTTAGAGGAGAACGGCAAGGTTGAGTGGTTGCAGGTAGTGTCGCGCCTCAAGGAGGGCGCCATTGAACATCGATATGCCCGGAATGTGATTATCGGTATTGGTGGTTATCCCCGCATTCCAGAAGTATTTAAGTCACAAAAACATCCGCGAATTATTCATTCATCCCAATATAAAAATTGCCACTATCGCTTTAGCCGGGTGGGCGAAAAACCGCGGCTGGCGGTTATCGGCGCGGGGCAGAGCGCGGCAGAGATTTTTAGGGATCTGATGGGCCGTTATCCCCAAGGGCGGATTGATTTGATCAGCCGCAGCCGGGCATTGCAACCCTCTGACGACAGCCCCTTTGTCAATGAGATATTTGATCCGGACTTCACCGACGAAATATACCGCACGCCTAGGGAACAGCGACAATCATTCCTCCGTGCATTCAGCCATACCAACTACTCTGTGGTGGATTTGCCCTTGATCGAAGAGATTTATGAGCGACTTTATATGCAACGTATCACTGGGGATGTGCGGCATCGTTATTTCCCTTCCTGTCTCATCCAGGCAGTGAGCAGTTCAGAAGAACGACTGCAGATAACGCTGTTCAATAAAAATACTGGCGTGCATAAGGAGGTGGAGTACGACGGCATCGTCCTTGCCACGGGCTATCAGCGTGATGGGCACCACAAGCTGTTGGAAGGACTGGAACCTTGGATGGTCTCCAGAACGGTGGAGCGCAGCTATCAGCTGCCCATGGCGAGCGGGTGCCAGGCGCGTGTATTTCTTCAGGGGTGTTGTGAAGAGACCCATGGTATTGCCGACTCCTTACTGTCAGTATTGGCGGTGCGCTCCAAAGAGGTGGTTGATTCCCTCTATATGCCTAATGAGTTAAAAGCCCCTTTGGAAAACACCGGCTGAGCCTCCATGGCAGCGATTCCCCCCTTGGCCCCGTTGTTTGAGGGAGTACTGGCTCCTTATGAATCGGTGTTGCGGCTACCTGATTCAGACCCGCGGGCGCGGCCGGCCAGGGATTTACTGCACTCTTCTACACTGAATGAGGTAATGGCGCAATATTGGCCCAATTGTCAGCATCAGGATCCGCGTGCTTTGCTTTCCGCCTGGAGCCAGTTTTATTTTTTGCGCCTACTACCGCCGGTGCTGGCAGCTAATCTGATAATGGGTTGGTCATTGCCGCTGGCATTGGATGGCATGAATGTGATTATAGGTGGCAATGGATTGCCTGTCGCCTTCGTTTTGCCGGATGAGGGGAGACCTTTTGATGCCGGTGTGAGTGTGCAGGTCCGTTTCCAGGTGCTCAGCAAGCAGCATATGGCGCCACTCATCAGGGCTTGGTCATGCCAAACGGGGCTGTCGGAACGGGTCTTTTGGGGCAACGGGGGGCGCTATTTGGATTGGTTGCTCATGCAATTTCAAGAACTGGGGCAGCCTTCGCAGGTATGGGCACCCTTGCAGGATTGGCTAAACCTGCCAGAGGATTGGAATGGTGGGCGCAACCCCTTTTATCAATTATACCGCAATTGCCCCAGATTAGACCGGGAGCCACCCCATCGAGTTCGGCGTACTTGTTGTATTCGTTACCGGTTATCCGGTATTTCTCTTTGCTCCGACTGTCCCCGCTCCTGCCGTTGCCAGCAATCCTCCCTTGAGACTGTCGGTGGCGTACGCCAGTTTTGACCCCTTTATTGACCAGCTTCGGCCTGAATAAGAATCCAGTTCAGGATCTGATCGCCCTCTTGGCGCCAATTAAACCGTAGAATTTTATCTTCTTTCCAGCGATGGGAGAGGGTTGTTAACAGACGGATATACTGTTCATCAATCAATTCGGCCTCATGAAAATAGAAAGGCTGACGGGTTAAGGGAAATAGCGCCTTAAAAAGGCTTTCTTTCACTGAAAAAGCCAAACTCACCCAATGTCTCCGCTGTGACCCTGACAGCTTATCCAGCTTGCTTTTTTCGTAAGGGGTCAGAATATCACCGGCTATTTCCTGTGCTTCTCCTTCAGGCAACACCCTTTCCAGATCTAATCCAATCCCTTGCCAATGGTGGCCAAGACCTACTAGTGCGGCAGCTTGGCCATTGGTATGGGTGATGGCTCCGGTTAGGCCCGTGGGCCATTGGGGTGCACGATTGGGCCCCATATCAGGGAACACAGGTTTGTGCTGCAGGGCTTTGATGGCAGCCCGGGCACAGATTCGCCCGGCCACATATTCGGCCTGACGTTGACTCACGGCCTGTTGGACCGAAGTGGGCAGTTCGAGCCCAAGTTGCTGGCAGTATAACTGCGAAATAGGCAATTCATGGTATGGGCATTGGCTGAATACCAGGCCAGGACCCCATTGGGAGGTGGTTACGGGCCTGAATGGGGCGAAAACGGTATCGTGCACAGGTATCTCTCATCATTGCGAAATTAGGTTGTTTATGTAATTATAATGATAATTGTTATTATTTATTTTAATTTTATAAAAATAAATAAGTTTGTTATTTATAAGGATATGAACTCTGTTAATAACAAATAATTAAGGAGTGGTCTTTTACCATGCGAAAACGATTGGGTATCCCCATGGTTTATTTGGGGCTACTGCTTATCATCAGCCTGACCCTGTTTCGGCCCGCTGCGGCCGATACTGCGGTCACACTGGATATTCCGGCCCAGCCGCTGGAGCAGGCGGTCACTGTCTTGGCGAGCCAGACTCAGTTGACTATTGGTGGCGATACTAGGTTATTGCGTGGCCACCAGGCGCCCCCCCTGCGCGGTAGCTATACGCCGGAAGCCGCTTTGCGGGCGCTGCTAGCGGGTACGGGGATTACTTACCGATTCACCGGAGCGAAGACGGTGACCCTGGAGCAGGCGGTGGCGTTGGAAGAAGGCGCGATGATGCTCGGGCCGGTCGAAATCGAAGGGGCCGCAGAGTCGGCCTTTGGGCCGGTTGAAGGATATCGTGCTAGCCGGAGTGCGACCGGTACCAAAACCGACACGCCGCTGATTGAGATACCGCAATCGGTTTCTGTTATCACCCAGGAGCGGTTGCAGGATCAGCGTGCCGACAGTCTTGACGAAGCCTTGCGTTATACCCCAGGCGTGCAGGGGGAGACCTTTGGTTTTAATCCCCGTGCGACCTCATTAAAAATTCGGGGTTTTGATTCGATCACCACGGGCCTTTTCCAAGACGGTCTCCAACTTCGTACCCCCACCACTTCGGGGGAGGCCTTTAACCCCGAACCCTATGGGGCGGAACGAATCGAAGCCCTACGTGGGCCGGCCTCCGTTCTCTATGGCCAAAGCAGTCCCGGCGGCATCATTAATATCGTCACTAAACGGCCGCCGCAAGAACCGCTGCGAGAACTGCAATTTCTAGCAGGCAATTTTGATCGCTACGAAGGAAGGTTTGACTTTGGCGATTCCATTGATGAGGGGGGGGTGTTTTCTTATCGGCTGACCGGTCTCGTTCGGGACAGCAATACGCAAGTGGATTTCATTGAAAACGATCGCCGGTTTATTGCACCGGCCCTGACCTGGCGCCCCACTGAAAATACTTCGCTGACCTTTCTGAGCCATTACCAGGAAGATGAGTTGGGGGACTTTCAATTTTTACCCAGCCAGGGAACGGTATTGCCCAACCCCAATGGCAGCCTGCCAGCCAGCCGTTTCACGGGTGAGCCCGACTTCGACAAATTGGAGCGAACCGTGCATTCAGTGGGTTACCTGCTTGAGCATCATGTGGGTGAGACCTGGACCTTCCGCCAAAATCTCCGTTACAGCCGCAGCGATCTGGATAGGGCTGTCGTGTTCAGCGCGGGTTTGCGGGATGACCTCCGGACCCTGGATCGGTTTGCCTTTGGCAATGACAAAGACTTGGATGTTTTTGCCCTGGATAATCAGGCTCAGGTGAATTTTTCAACCGGTCCTATTGAGCACACGTTGTTGGTCGGAGTTGATTATCAAAACTTCGACGTTCGCAACTTGACCCCCTTCGGTTCGGCTCCTGCCATTGATATTTTTAATCCCGTCTATGGAGCGCCGGTTCCTTCGCCTCCTATCATCAGCGATATGGATACCAGCTTGCAGCAAATTGGGTTTTATTTTCAGGACCAACTCAAGCTCTATGATAAGTGGGTGCTCTCCCTGGGTGGGCGCCAAGACTGGGCCAATACAGAGAGGATGAATAACTTGGCAGGAACGGGCACGGAACAGGATGACGACAAATTTAGCGGGCGTGTGGGCTTAGTCTATCTCGCCGATATGGGGTTGGCGCCCTATTTCAGCTACTCGGAATCCTTCCTACCCATTGCGGATGTCAACTTAGCTGGAGAGCCGTTTGCGCCGGAGACCGCTCGGCAGTATGAAATTGGCGTTAAATACCAGCCCCCTGGCTGGAACAGTTTTGTGACTGTCGCTGCCTTTGACCTGGAACGGCAGAATGTGCGCACGCCGGATCCAAACAATCCCTTAAATCAGGTCCAGACCGGGGAAGTTCGCTCCCGCGGGGTTGAGCTAGAGGGGGTGGCGAGCTTGAATTTCGGCCTGGATGTGATTGCTTCTTATACTTATCTGGATGCGGAAATTACTAAGAGCAATGTTCCCGGCGAGGAGGGTGAGCGGCCCACCCAGGTACCGGAGCATCAGGGCTCGGTATGGGCCAAGTATACGGTTCAAAAGGGCCTTTTAAGAGGGCTCGGTTTGGGGGGGGGCGTTCGTTATACCGGATCCAGCTTCGCCGACACCCCTAACACTTTTGAAAGTCCGGATTTTACCATGGTGGATGCAACCATCTCCTATGATTGGCGTCAATTCCGCTTCGCGCTGAACGCCAGCAACCTCTTTAATGAGGAGGCTTTCGTCTGCTTCAGCGGGGGTAATTTCTGCTCCTTTGGTCCCCAGCGCACTGTCGTTGGAACCATTCGTTACCGCTGGTAGTTAGGAGGGATTCACATGCGGCTCTTCCTGGTACTTCTCCACCGCTGGTTAGGATTGTTCATCGCCGTGTTCCTGTTGATCGCGGGCCTGACCGGGGCGGTGATCTCCTGGGATCATGAGCTGGACGAATGGCTCAATCCGCAGCTATTCAAGGCCCGATCAGGGTCGGAGGAGGCAGGGGAGTCCCTGTCCCCAGTGGCTTTGGCCGCGCGAGCGGAGGCCGCCGATCCGCGGGTGCGGGTCACCTATCTGCCCCTTGCGGCCGAGCCAGGCCATACTGTGGTTTTGTTTGTTCAGCCGCGCATAGACCCGGCTACGGGAGAGGCTTTCGAGCCTGGTTACAACCAGGTCGCGCTGGATCCCATGACCGGGGAGATCCAGGGCCGACGCCTATGGGGCGAAATTGGATTTAACCGCGAAAATTTGTTGCCCTTTCTCTACAAATTGCACTACAGCCTGCATATTCCGGATGGCTGGGGCCTCGAGCTGGGCATTTTGCTCATGGGCATTGTGGGCATCATCTGGGTGCTCGATAGTTTTATTGCCTTGTGGATTGCTTTTCCAAGCGCCGGTGCTTGGCGCAAATCCTTCGCCTTCCGTTGGCGCCAGGGCGGTTATAAGCTTAATTTTGACCTGCATCGCTCCGGCGGTGTCTGGGTTTGGGGATTGCTGTTCATCATGGCCGTGACCTCCGTCTCGATGAATCTTGAGTTTCAGGTCATGCGCCCTGTGGTATCGGTCTTTTCTGATCTAAGTCCTAGCCCATTTGAGACCCGCACGGCCAGCCCGCCAAATCAACCTGTTGAACCTCGGATTGATCGCGCCCGCGCCCTGGAAATCGCCCAGACCGAGGCGGATCGACGGGGCTGGACGGTCCCCGCCGGCGGGATATTTTATTCGCCGGCTTATGGGGTTTACGGGGTCGGTTTCTTTACGCCAGGCAATGATCACGGTGATGGTGGTTTGGGCAATCCGCGCTTCTATGTCGACGGCATGGACGGCTCTCTAGCCGGTGCGGAGGTGCCGGGGAGCGGGAGCTTCGGCGATATCTTCATGCAGGCCCAGTTTCCGCTGCATTCCGGACGTATTCTGGGTTTGCCTGGGCGCATTCTCATCTCTGTCATGGGCTTGGTCGTTGCCATGCTCTCGGTGACCGGCATTGTCATCTGGGTCAGAAAGCGCCGGGCACGCTTGGTTGCTGGGGTGCGTAAGCAAAATGCACCTGCAGCAACGGGGCCTTTACCGGCTGAATTTGGCGATCGCTAAAATTAAGGAATCTCAGTTAATTGGGAGAAACTGATGGAGATGCTCATCTCTAATGAAGCAAATGATTCTATTCTATTTAAGGTTTTGATTTCTTTGTGCTCTTCGTGTCTTTGTGGTGATCTCTTGAATTATCTGGGCTAGGAAAAGGATTGACTGATTTGTTATTAGTAATAATAATGATAATAAATATTAATTATATTTTTTCCTGTGTCCCTATTAATTTACAGCCGCGACCCCTGATAAGCCAATGAAAACCGTTACCCTTAATGTGACCAGTTCGTTATCTGGACGGAAGATATTTCGTTTCTGTTGGCCTCATGTTCTGTGGGCGATCCTTATCCTCTTTTGGAGTCAGGGCATTGCTTGGGGGCAGACTGAGGCTCTAGCAGAAGCTTCTTCTTCCCCTGAGCCAACCGTAAGCGCTGCCTCGGCAGGGGCACGGGTAGTCGATCCTGCCATATTGCCTCATGATTTATCCCCTTGGGGGATGTTTCTGGGCGCAGACTGGGTGGTTAAGGCGGTCATCCTCGGTCTTGTTTTCGCTTCGATAGTCACTTGGACCATAGGGTTGGCGAAAAGCTTGGAATTGGGAATGGGAAAACGGCGCTTGAGAGGGGCGTTGGAAAGGTTAGGAGAAGTGCGCACCCTCGGGGAAGGCATGAAATCCCTACGTGACGAAGAAAGCATTGTCAGTTTATTTGCCGACGTGGTGGAGAAGGAATTGGATTTTTTTGCCGATTCTATTCCTGAGAAAGAAGGTATCAAGGAACGCATTGCCACGGGATTGGGTCGGATCGAAGTGGCGGCTAGCCGACGCATAAGCCGGGGTACCGGCATACTGGCCACTATTGGCTCAACTGCGCCCTTCGTGGGGTTGTTTGGGACGGTCTGGGGGATTATGAACAGTTTTATTGGTATCTCTGAGGCCCAGACTACGAACCTGGCCGTGGTGGCCCCGGGTATTGCCGAAGCGCTTCTAGTGACGGCCATTGGCCTCATCGCTGCCATTCCGGCAGTGGTGATTTATAATTTTTTTGCCCGTTCGATTGCCGGCTATCGGGCCTTGCTGGCGGATACCTCCAGCGAAGTCCTGCAGTGGGTGAGCCGGGACTTTGACCAGCGGCAACTTGCAAGTTCAGCGCCTGAACAGCGGCAACGATTGCTGCGTAATGTGGTGGAGTAGACCCTATGGGAGTTCAGCTCGATCAGGGTGAGGAAGATCTTGCCGAGACCCACGAAATCAATGTCACGCCTTTTATCGACGTGATGTTGGTGCTGTTGATTATCTTCATGGTGGTTGCCCCCTTAGCTACGGTGGATGTGCCGGTTGACTTGCCGGCTTCCACGGCCGAGTCCCAACCTCGCCCCGACAAGCCCCTCTATCTGACCTTGCAGGATGATCTCACCCTGGTGCTTGATGATCAGCCGATCAAACTCGAGATGCTCGAATCGGCGCTGGATCAGGCGACGGAAGGGGATAAAACGAGCCGCGTATTTCTGCGCGCGGACAAGACGGTGGCTTATGGCGACTTGATGGAGGTGATGAATGGCTTGCGGGCCGCAGGTTATCTGAAGGTGGCGTTGGTTGGCCTTGAGGGAGCGGGGAAGGATTCCAGGGGAGAAGGGTAATCAGCGTGCCTTTGGCTATGGATAAAGCCAGGCGGGAGGAGATTGTTCGCTGGGGTTTGGGGGTATTCCTTGCCGTGGGTCTGCATGTGGGCGCAGCCTTTGGGGTAATCGTATGGAATGCCACTAGGACTCCGCCGCTATCGCCGCCACCGGCAATGATGATCGAGTTGGCGGCAGTTCCTGTTGCGCCGCCACCCCAGCCTAACAATGCGCCACCCGAGCCTAAACAAGAGAAGGTGGAACCCCCTCCCCCTGAACCGGAGCCAGAACCTTTACCGGAGAAGGTGGAGCCCCCTCCGCCGCCAAAGCCTAAGGTCAAACCGGAGGTGGCGTTGCCTAAACCGCCGCCGCCCAAGCCCCGCCCTAAACAGCCCCAGCAGCCTCAACCAATTGAGGAAAAGACTCCACCACCGGAGCCGGTATCAAAGCCTCCAGCACCGGCGGAACAATCGCCACCGGCGCCTAAAGCGAAGGCACCAGCGCCTAGTGCGTCATCAGCTCAGGTTAGGAAGACCGTACAGACCTGGCAACAGCTATTGCTTGCCCATATCGAACGCCACAAGCGCTACCCCAGCTCGGCCCGAAGGCGGCGGCAGGAAGGAGTTACCTATCTGCGTTTTGTGATGGACCGGGAGGGGCAAGTCCTTTCCGCTCGGATCGAACGTAGTTCAGGTTATACCCTCTTAGATAAGGAAACCCAAGCGTTGATTGAGCGGGCCGCGCCTTTGCCGGTTCCCCCCCCGGAGATTTCCGGCAAGCAGTTAGAGTTTGTGGTACCGGTACAATTTTTTATCCGTTAATGGAGGCACACCAGTAATCTTCCCTGCGGCGATTTTTGTCTTGGGGGGTTTCCTTTAGCCTGAGGGGAATATCTTGATGGCTTCCAACACTCTCAGCTTCCAAGCCTTGGTGCGCTTGCTGCGCTATGCCAAAGGCTATCGTCGGCGGATCTTGGCCGCCACGACCTGTTCGATCATCAATAGATTGTTCGACATTGCCCCGGAAATACTGATTGGGGTGGCTATCGATGTGGTAGTCAATCGGGAAGATAGTTTCATCGCCCTGCTGGGGTTCACCATGCCCCAGGAGCAGATCCTGATGCTGGCGGTGCTGACTTTCCTGATCTGGGCTGGGGAGTCGTTGTTCGAATATTTCTACGAGATCCTGTGGTGCAACTTGGCCCAGCGGTTGCAAGCCGACTTGCGCCAGGATACCTATGAGCACGTCCAGCGTCTAGACATAAGTTTCTTCGAGTCGCAAAGTTCCGGGCGGTTGGTGGCGATCATGAATGACGACGTCAACCAACTTGAACGCTTCTTGAACGGCGGCGCCAACTCTTTGATCCAGACAGGGGTTACGGTGGTCGCAGTGGGGATAGTGTTCTTCGTCCTGTCCCCGCTGATTGCGCTGCTGGCCTTCACCCCCATCCCATTGATTATTTGGGGCGCCTTTTTCTTCCAGCGTAAGGCTAGCCCCCTCTACAGCAATGTGCGAGAAAAGGTCGGCGACCTGTCGAGTCGGCTTTCCAATAACCTAAGTGGCATCGCCACCATCAAGAGCTTTACCGCCGAGGTCCGCGAAGCCGAGCGCCTAAAGGCAGCCAGCGAAGCCTATGTGGAAGCCAACCACCAGGCAATCCGAATCAGTTCGGCATTCATTCCGGTGATCCGCATGGCTATCCTAGTCGGCTTCCTAGCTACTTTTACCGTGGGGGGCATGTTGGCCCTGGAGGACAGCTTGAATGTGGGGGCCTATGGCGTGTTGGTATTCCTCACCCAGCGGCTGCT
The DNA here is from genome assembly GCF_000024725.1 of Nitrosococcus halophilus Nc 4. NCBI lineage: Bacteria > Pseudomonadati > Pseudomonadota > Gammaproteobacteria > Chromatiales > Chromatiaceae > Nitrosococcus > Nitrosococcus halophilus. The sequence goes on from NC_013960.1 coordinate 1,843,780, forward strand.
GTGGCCGCTAACCGGCCTGGCTGAGGTCATTGATCTCTATGAGCGAGCCATGGCCAGTACGCGGCGGATCCTCGATTTGTTGGAAGTGCCGGTAATGGTGAAAGATAAGAGTGGCCAGCCCTTATCTCAACCGGTACGAGGTAGGGTAAGCTTTGAAGGTGTCAGTTTCCATTACGAAAGCAGTGGTATGGGGGTAGATGGCGTCAGTCTGCATGTGCCGGCGGGTAATACCCTGGCCCTAGTGGGGGCGACGGGGTCTGGAAAGTCGACCCTAATCAAACTGTTACTGCGCTTTTATGATCCTCAGCAGGGGCAGGTATGCATTGACGGTCAGCCGATTCGCGAGGTGAGTTTATGCTCCCTGCGCCAGGCCATCGGTCTGGTGAGTCAAGAGGTTTACCTATTTGAGGGCAGCATCCGGGACAATATCACCTACGGCCGGCCCGGTGCCTGCGAGACCGATATCGCAGAAGCAGCGCGTATGGCCGAGGCGTGGGATTTCATTCAGACGCTGCCGGAAGGGCTTGATACCTTGGTGGGTGAGCGTGGCGTGCGCCTTTCCGGCGGTCAGCGCCAGCGCCTGTCGCTAGCCCGAGCTCTGCTCACGGATCCGCCGATTCTGGTGTTGGACGAGGCCACCAGTGCCGTCGACAATGAAACCGAGGCGGCCATCCAACGTTCCTTGCAACGAATCGGTTATGGCCGCACCGTGATCATCATCGCCCACCGCCTGTCGACCATTGTCCATGCCGACGAGATCATCGTGATCGATCAGGGGCGGGTCGCCGAGCAAGGTACCCACACCGAACTCCTTGAAGCTGAGGGTCGCTATGCCACCCAGTGGCGGGTGCAGACCGGCATGGCCAAGGCCGTGGACGTGCCGTTGCCCTGTTGATCAAATCATTTTCACCTCGTTGCTGATTGCGGGAGAACCAGTTTTAAATCGGTCTTGATATTAAAACCGGACACTCATACTGGCGCTGACAGTACGAGGAGCACCCGGTGTGAGTATGCCGAATTGGGCATTTGCAAAGTGGCGCTTGTCTAGGAGATTGTCCACATTCACGCGGAGGGTGGCCAGTGTGCCGCCGAGCTGCATATTATAGCGGGCACCAAGGCCAAATACGTCGAAATCAGGAGCATCATCGCCGGTATTGAAGTCGTTCAGGGGTCGCGACCCGGTGCGGGTCCAACTACCGCTGAAAACCAAACCGGGGAAGACTCGAGGCGCGTACTCTGTAACCAACGCCATTCGGTGGCCGGGTACCCCAGAAGGGCGATTGCCCTCGATAGCGGGATCTTCCATATCCTTGAGCTCGGCATCTAACAGCATGGCGCTGCCGAACACGATCCATTCGGGGGTAATCCGCCCGGTCACTGAAAACTCTACGCCCCGGTGGATTTGGCTGCCGTCCTGGACAAACGTATTGGCGGCGTTCACGATTTCGGCTGTACGGTCAATTTGAAATAGGGCCGCCTCTGCCCTCATTTCATCCAGTTCTACCTTGGCGCCGATTTCGATTTGATTACTGGTCAGTGGTCCGAGCTGCTGATTTTGATTGGTGGTGCCCAAGGGGGCGACGCCCCCCGCCTCGAGCCCTTCGATGTAACTCACATAGGTGGAAATGTTGGATAGGGGCTTGAACACCAGCGCAACGCTTGGTGTCAGCACGCTCTCATCAAAGCGTGCGGTCAAGGCGCCGGTGCTATCAAAGCTTTTTTCGTCGCGCCCCGTATAACGGCCGCCCAGATGAAGTTTCCAGGCCTCCCCGAAGGAGAGGATATCATGGGCGAATACCCCCTGCTCCTTGATGCGCATGGTGGCAAAGGATGGCGGAGCTTGGGGCGAAGGATCCGGGATGGACACCGGGTTAAAGATATTGGTGGTGCCAATTTCCTCGAAAAAGCCGTCGCCCCAGCGAGTCTTGAGGCGATGATCGGAGTACCCGAATGCCAGTTCATGGGCGATGGGGCCGGTGGTAAGTTCTCCTCTAATCATCGCTCGGGCGCTGAAGGGCTCGCGGGTCTGATCAGGGCTGAAGAACAGAAAGACGGTAGCATCCCCATTAGGCTGGAGGCTGTCGAGCAAGATTGAGTTCTGCTCCCGGTCCAAGCGCATCCAGTTTCCTTCCGCTACGATCGACCATTGATCACTGAGAAAATGCTCAAGTTTGCCGCTTACGAGCGTAAAGGTGGTGGGGAAGGTGGCCCAGGTTTGGCCTAAGAAGGTCTCTGGATCGAACCCTGAAGGAATGTTGCCATTCACATCTGCCAGCAGGTCGGGTTGGGTGATCTGATCTCTTTCCTCATGTTCTACATCAAATTGGAATAACGTATCGGGCGTAATCCGCCAATCGGCTGCAAGACTGACGAACGGTCGTTCGCTCTCGACCTGGTCAACAAAGGATTTCTGCTCTTCCCAGGCCGCATTGACCCGAACGCCGAAGTTACCGTTATCGGTACGACGGCTGAAGTCGGCATGGGCTCTGATGTTGCCGAACTCATTGCCTACCACATGGAGCGCATTGATAGGCTCGAAGGCTGGTCGTTTGGTGACATAGTTGACTAAACCGCCTGGCGCCCCAAAGCCCGCTTGCAAGGCCGATGGGCCTTTGAGAATTTCAACGCGCGCCTTGAAGGAGTACAAGGAAGTGCGACGCCCCCCTAGCGAGAGTGCGCAGCGCAGCGGAGCATCGAGCGCGAGGGCCGCATTACTTGCTGTCGTCGCCGTATTTGGTTCAGACAGCCGAAAGACTGTAGTCATAACCATCTCCCCTCTGTATTAGTTTGAAATTTATCCAGTTGGCCGAGATCTTCCCGGCCTTGGCTTTCACATCAAAGGTGCCGCTAGCCCGAATGCTGGCCAGTATCCCAACATGATCGCCAGCGTACTTGCCTTGGGGTTGCGAGAGCCTGACGAGATCACCCGTTTGAAATCCCTTTACTCGCCTACACCGCCCCGCCTTGCCGCGAGGAAAGCCATATTTGTCGGTTCTGACGACTTGCCTTGTTCCGCGCCCCGTGGCTTTGATATGTAGCGCCCGATAACCTTCAGTTATTGTCACTTGCTCAGCGCTTTCGCCAACACATGCCGCGTCTATCCAATGGTCTTTGGTATAGCCTTGGCTGATCCTGTTTTTCTTGGTGCGCCCACCAGACCAAAAAGAAGTCGGCAATCCCACTGACTGAATAGTGCACCCGATGGCGTAGCGGGTAGCATTGACCGCCGCTGCATCTTTTAGAGGCAGCTTGGATTTGGACTGGATCTGGGTATACCCAAACTCGGCCGCCGTTTTGCTGTTCTTTTTTTTGTTGCAGGGCGCGCGGGCCAGGGTTAAATTAGATACCCGATTACTACCCCCCCTCGATCTCGGTATAATATGCTCAACCTCTAGCGGGATATCTTTCTTATTGCAATAAGCGCACTTCCTGTCCCACTTCTCTAGCAGATATTCGCGCACCTCATACCCCATCAACTCGCCCTGCTGATACTCAACGCCGTTAATTTCAGGGTTCTGAATTTTTTGAGTATCAAAGCGCACAGTTTCGATATGACATTCTGAAATGGGAACTCTATCTAGCAGACGATTAAACCAGCTCGAAACGTTTTCAACCCGCGAGTTTAGCGATGGCGGCAGCCAACCCTTCGGTTTTGTTCTGTTTAGAAATCGTGGCGCACGATAGCGGGTCTTTCTGCCTCTACGACCTCGGCGCAAACTACGACGACTAGCCAGCCGCTCACGGATGGCGTACCCGCGATGGGTAAGATTGGCGGCCCATAACACCACGCGCCCCTGTTGAGGAAAATTCCCAACTAAAGCCAGCCCGGTTATTTTGCTGCCCGGATCAACCTTAAATTCAACCGGCTGCGGGTTGGGATCAACCCTATATTTCAGGATGATCGTAAATGGCTGCATCCGATAAACGCCAGCCTTCCCGTCTCGCAACAGCCGTCTTGCCCTTGCTGGGCTGCATGGCATCAACGGTTTTCTATCAGTGTCTAATACAAAAACTCTATTCATTAGCTTTTGCTACTCTAAAAGTTAGGGTTCTCTCGCCAATGTTTGAAGGGTCGTTCAGTCTCGGCATTCGCTCCTGTGTCGCTCCGTAGTTCATTGCCTTTGACCTCAGTGCCTGGGGCTGAGAAATGCACCCCAGGGTGAGTCGCTTTCGCTTCAACTTCAAACGTAGCCCCGAAGGGCTGAGGCTGGTTGAGCCAACCAACTCATTCGGAAAGTTCAGGACGAACTTGGAGAATGAGTTAGGCGACGACTCAACATTCTCTAGCCCGGTGGCTTGCTGGTTTATTATCCTTAAGCCGTTGTAGCGGTAGTTGTTGAAATTATTCAAATTTAAGCCACGGATGGCCAGATTGGTAAATGCACCTGGATTGACGGCGGAGGAGGTCACGCTGGCATCGAGTCGATCCATCGCACCGATGTCATTAAAAGATTGATTGAAAAATAACTCCCATGGCGCTACTTTGACTGAAAATGGCGTATCCAACAGTGGTTGATCACCAAAACCTGCTAAGGCAGAATCTTTTGCCTTGTAGCCTTGGCTTGCGCCTTCTGCCTCAGTTTCGGAGGTGACGGTCACCATTGGCAATCTCATCTCTTCTGCTTGTGTCGGCTCCTCGGCACCGGTTTGCTGGGCATGGGCCTGTCCAGCAAACGCTAACCCAAGCAGTGCATAAGGCAGCGAAAGGGAAAATAGGGTGCGTTGGAGGCGAATAAAATTCTTGGTCATTTTTTTGGGGGTTTTAGTCTTCATTTTGGTTTTTATGGTCGAAAGTTGTACAGAGCTTCCTAGTTAGGTTAAATGCAGCGAAACGGCAGCCGGTGCAGATGAATCTGTCGCGGTGATTGAAAAACGGGACAACTCCAGCCAGCCTTCTCAGAAGGCTGACTCTATCGCCCCCTTCAATGAGAAGTACTGTGGTGGTCTACCGCAGCTTCGGTTAATTGTCCCTTAGCGCCTGCCTTGAGGACGGCGATGCCTTCCCGAAGGCTCTTCTCTACCCAGCGGGTGAAGTTAGGATGCGGTATTAAGCCTTGTCCATTCATCACATACTCCAACCCGTCCAGATATGTCCCATAGGAGCCTGAACCGTAAAGCCGATTGGAAATGACGATGGCTTGGCCACCATTATTCGCCTGTTCGATAAAGGCGCGGATCTCGCGTAGGGCTTCGGCCCGCTTGTCGGGCCAGTCCTCCCGCAGGCTCATGGCGCGGATGTCACGGAAAGGCGCCGGGAGTATGGCTTTGATAGTGGCGATGTTATGCTCGGTGATGAGGGCAAGGTCGGCCGCATTTGCCTTGTCACTTCTGCTACCGTGGGAGAGGAGAAGGATGCTTTCTTGCGAGGGATCTTGGCTCACCTCCAGTATCCGGTCCTTGAGGATTTCCGAGATCAAGGGATCGGGCTGATAGCCGCCTGTGGTCACAAAACGGACGGAGGTGCGCACGCGCTCAGGCACTCCGCCATGGTTGTGGGCCGGTGGAGCCATGCGGAGCCCAAGAATATAGTCGCTCGCCTCGCGGAAATGATGGGACATGGCGTAGAGGCGCAAAAAGACCCCATGGCGCACCCCCGCAGCCTCTAGCTCGTTCACCGCTTGGCCAATAGCGAAAGGGCTTGCCATGCCGAAGGCGAAGGCGGTGGGATAACGCCTCACCATGTCTGGCATGGCGGCGATGATGCCGTCATTGTAGGGCGCGGTTGAGCCATGGGGCATGATGATGAAGCCGATAGTGTCTTTGGTCACCGGGACATGCCTATTGATCATACGCCGCAGCCAGGTGCGCACTGCCGAGTGAGGCATGACGCTTTCGGCAATATGGATATTGGCGTGGGTATAGCGCCGCTTTAGCATCGTTTCAAGCGACATATTGGGCGTAAATTTGAGGCCGACGACCGAAGGGATAATGAGGGTGCGGCCCGCCTCGGCGAACCGGTTCACGAGTGTCGCCGTCTCGGCCTCCGCAGCCTCTGCCTCTGGACCTCCTGCTGTTCTGGAATAGGTGAGCGCAACCTCGGTTTCGGCAAAGGAAACGAAGGGGCGGATATCGTCCAGTAGACGCTCGCCGAGCGATCGCAAGGTCGCGGCGCCTCCGGTATCGCCGGCCCCCGAAAGCCATAGCACCAGCCGTTCTGCTGCCGGCGTTTTGCTCACCGAGCGGATGCGGTCGAGCAGTATCTCTCGGAGCAGATAGCTTTCTCCGAGAGCCGGCGTCCAGGTGAGCACAGCGGGGGCCATGGCAGTCTCGATTTGGCTGCGGAAAAGCCCGAGGAGATGATCGGCCTCCGAGACGAAAAGAGGAATGGCGATGACCTTACCCACGCCATGCTCATGGAGAAAGGCCCGGGCCGCTTCCATATAGGCGGCATAGCCGTTCTCAATACCCTGATAGTCGGGTCCGATGAGCAAGAGTTTTACCGGATAGTCCGGGTCTAGGTCCGCGACGGTAGCCGCAAGCTCCTGGTTGCCGACGGCCCCCCGGTCCATGGCGACGACCAGGACGCCGATCCGCTCTGAAGCGCTGGTGAGAGGAGGAAAAATGCACAAGATAAACAAGAATAACCACCGGAGCATCACTTTCATACCTCTTTTGAAGGGACCAAATTAAGGTTTCCCTCTTGTTCAATTTCTGCTGTAAAACAATGGGGGTGATTTAACTAATGCCGGCGTGACTTTACTCCAACCGACAGCAGGCTCTCATGAGAATGCCAATTTCTCCCGGTGCGGCGCTGCCAGTATTCAAGGAGGTGTAAATAGGCTTTGCGGCTTTCCGAGTCGTTTTGAACGAGGGGGTGTTCGCTCAGCAAGTGCAAGTGATGCACAATGGCCGAGGCCAGGTGGGGGCAGGAATGATGGGTATAACGGCTCATGAGACAAGAGGCCGTTGCCTGGAGATGGGTGAGACCCCGGATTAAGGTATTGGGGGAAGATATTTTATGATTAGCCATGATGCGCGCTCCTCATTTTGGGCGTTAGGATGGAATTAAAAAGGGTCTGGAAGGGCAGACTGCGCCAAAAAAGCAAGTTACGGAGAAGAAGGACCGTTTGTTTCAAGCGCCTGGAAATGATTTCCGGAGGCGCTAAACGATGGAGGGAGGTGGGTCCTACTTGTTTCATTGAATTGCGGAGTCCTTGAGTACCCTGCCAGACCAAAACTTGAAAAACTGTTTTTATCTCAGATTTGCTTATATATTCTTTTGATGATGGAGGCTTAAAATTGGTAGGTGAGTGCCACTTTGAAATTACGCCCAGCCTCCTCGATGACTGAAAGATGACGTCTGTAAGCTTTATCGGTCAGGTTGTCGATAGCGAAATCCACCCGTAAACCCTTGAGGCCAGCAGAAGGAGGCAACCAGCTAGCGTACAGGTCATACACGCTATAGCCAGGGGTTTCCAGCACTCCTGGAGGAACTCGATCCTGCCGAGCGACAAAACGGCCCCGCCCGCCGAGGACAAATCCTAACCGAGAGAAGCGCCAGCCCAGATCGACCACTCCCTTGTCAGGTTGCACATTGGTGAGCGGCAAGCCGGTATTGTCGTCTTCACCGCGAGTGCGGCCAAAGCTGGCCCGAGCGAAAAAGCGGCTAGTGTCATAATGGATAGCCGCTTCGAAACCGTGAAGACGCGCCTGATTGAGATTGGCGTTTTGAGTAGTGCCGGCGAGAATATCGACTCTCAGATCGATGAAATCCTCGGCTTTAGTATCGAAGTAGGTGAATTCCAGATTTAGCCGATCCGCTGCCGCCAGTACTCCCTCCCAAGCGCTCCGGAAACCGGTTTCCCAGGTGTAAACTGTTTCCGGTTTGAGGGTTGGATTGGGGATGAAGAAGTTATCGGGGAAGCGGCCTGGAACCCCCCGAAAGTGGAGTCCTTCGGTGAGGCGCTCGGGCAGCGTGGGGGCGCGAAACGCCTTGCCGTAACTGCCCCATAGTTTGAGCCAGGAGGTCAGATGGAATATCCCGCCAATACGGGGGGAGAGGGCATCGTCGGTGGTGCTCTGGCCTTGCCCCGTCTCTAGCTCCAAAGTGTAGCGGTCATAGCGTAGCGCCGGAATGAGGCTTAGGTATTGACCGAGGGCGATCTCATCTTGGAGGTAAAATCCCCAGACATCGCTTTCCGCCTTGGGAAAGGAGGGCCGGGGCTCGCCGTTTTCCCGGCCTTCCTCTTCATCCTTGAAGTAATCCACCCCAAAAGTGAGTGTTTGTCCCAAAAAAGCCATGGGACCGGCAAGATCCATACTATTTTGGAGCTTAAATCCGGTGGTGAAAAACTCGCTGGTGGTTTGTCTACCGCTTTCCAGACGCCTTCGGCTATCGCGCAGCTCGGTACGGTAGGCATTGAGCTTGGGTTTGAGCCAAGGATGGGCTGGATCGTCGTAGCTGTACTGCAGGGTGTAGGTGCGGCGTTCGATATCGGTGGTGGCGTTTTCGTTGGTGCCACTCGACACTGTTTGGGGATTGGCGGGAAAAACCCCTTCGGTATTGAAGTAATCACCTCCAATGCGCAACTGATGGGCTCCAGGAAGATAGTTCAAGCGGACGAGGCCGGAAAGGTTCTCCGCAGCCGAGCTATCTAGCTCCTGGCCACTGCCCAAAGTGAGATCGCCAGAGTCCCGGTAGGCAAAATTACCCAGGAAATCCCAGTCGGCGGCACGCCCAAATAAGGTAGCACTGGTTGACCCCTCGTCGTTGACACTTTGGTAGCCGCCCTTAAGCCGCGCGCCAAAGCGCTCGCCGGGGGCGAGGAAGTCGCTCGCCTCTCGGGTGGTCATGGCCACCACGCCGCCAAGGGCGCCACTGCCATAAAGAGCCGAGGCCGATCCGCGCAGGACTTCAATCTGTTTAAGTAAATCCGGTTCGATAAAAAAACGGCCTAGATGACCGACACTGAAATTCTGCCGGGCGCCGTCGATAGTGGTCAGGATGCGTTCGCTGCTGAGACCGCGAATGGTAATGGTTTCGCCGATAGGTCGCGGTCCGGAGGCAAAATCGATGTTCGGCAAGACTTGCAAGAGATCGTCCATACTCTGGGCCTGCCGGCGCATGATCTGCTCGCTATCCAAAACACTTACCGAAGCAGGCAATTCAGCCAAGGGGCGTTCGGTCTGGGTTGCAATAACAGTCACCGGATCGAGAACATGGTTTTCTACATCCAGAGAGGTATCCGCGAGTGCTTTGGCGCCTATTCCACTGCATAGAAGAGGGATCATCGCCATCTCCGCACATCTTATTTCTTTGTTCATCTGACGCTGTTGCCCCTAGCATCAAATGCTCTGTAATCCTAGCCATCAGAGCAAAATGAGGTGAACCTTGTCTCCATTTTGGTTATTGCAAGCCTAGTCTTTGGCGCTAGTTTTAGGCCGCAAGCGGGAGAGGGTAAGGTCAATTAAAATATAATAATAATGATAATCATTAGTGTTTAGTAAATCAATGCCAGTGTGTGAAGGATGATGGCAACGCTGTTTGCGGAAAATGAGGCTCATGTTGATCGCATCGATGAATACGGCGTCTTTTACCGGGTCGAGGGTGCGTTGCAAGACCCTGAAGGGATATTGGCCGTAGTTACCATTTGGATGCGGCAAGAGGCAAATCCATTTTACTTTCCTTGCCCCGGCATATCGCCAGCCCTTAGTGTTTTGGGAATTCAACGGGACGGGAGCTGGTTTTCCCTTGATTGACTTGCATGTGGAAAGGAATGCAATTTAGCCGCGAATTAACGCCCATGAACGCAAATATTTCAATGACTTAGAGACAGGCAAGAGTTTGCCCGCTAAGCAATCATTCAAGGCATTGTTTTATAAGCGTTTATTCGCGTGCATTCGCGGCTAAAAACCGAATCTAGGTTGTTCCCCGTATCTATTTTCCTTTGCCCCTGTCAGTAGGTTCTAACGTAGAGCCGTAGGGGGGGAGCGCAGTGAAACCCACCGCTACCCGCCAAGGTTTTCCAACAGTTTCTGAACCACGGCCGATGCCGGGTTTTCAAAGTCACGGGCAATCAATATGTCTGTCTTATCTCCACTATGGTGTCAGCCTAACCCCAACCCAAGCCCCAATAGGTGCCCCTGGGCCAAGAAAGCGGGGATCTTCCAGATCGCTAAGTCCTGGCGCCTCATCCGGTTCGCCAAAAACCCCAAAGGTCTCATAGTCCTGGTCAAAAAGATTCTGCACTCGGGCAAAAATCTCCAGGTGTTTATTGACGATATAACGGCCTCGCAGATTAGCGATGACAAAACCAGGGACCTGGCTGAAATCATTGCTTTCATCGCCGCGAAAACGCAAACTGGATTGGCCTAAGACATCAAAGCCCAGGGAAAGATTAGGCCGCAGCCAATAATCGGCACCGACTTTAAAGTTATGCTTGGGCAGTCCTGGGATTCGGTCTCCGGCCTCCACCTGGAGCCGCCCCTCATTTTCCTCGGCCTGGGGGTTACTAGGGCTTAAGGCGATAAAGGGGGTCTCGAAAGTAGCCTCCAAGTAAGTGTAATGGGCAAACCAGCGCCAGCGTTCATGGCGTCCCCTCAGCCCTACTTCCACCCCCTGGCGCAAGGTTTCGCCCACATTCTCAAAGAAGCCCTCACTGGCGGTGACTCCTCCTGTGGTCTGGAAGAGGATATCGTCCTCATTCCGGGTATGAAACCAATTGGCATTCCAGTCGATTTGGCCCAGCAAAGTTCCCCGAAACCCGGCTTCCCCGGTTTTAGCGACCACTTGTTCCAAGGGGGGATCGGCCACAAAGGAGTTGGGCAAGCGGCAAGGATCTTCCGGATCGGCGCAAGTGAGTTCCGAGGGGGTGGGAGCACGGGAAGATTCACTATAATTGCCATAAAAATTCACCTCCGGACGAAAGGCATAGGTGAGTCCTACGGCGGGGTTGAAACGAGAGAAGCTGTGTTCACCATTAAGCGCTGTGCCAAGCTGATCGCTCAATTCTATCTCGGTATGGTTATAGCGGCCTGAGAAGGTGACGGCCAAGGCCTCGGTGAGGGAGAAAGTATCGGTAAAAAAGAAGCTATAGGTTCTGGAATTAATATTGACGCTAACCAGCGTATCAGCGACGACCGGACCGAGTCCCCGGGTCCCCCGGCTTTCGGTAAATTGGGCCATCTCGGTCTCGAAATTAAAGTCCGCTTCGGCCTCGGCGTAGCTCACGCCCAAAATTAATTGGTTGTCCCGCCCGGCAATGGGCTGGAGGAAAGTGCTTTGAAAAGAGACCCCATAACTCTCCTGCTCGGTCTGGCTTTTGTTGTTAATGGCTAATTCATCTTCATCCGCTTCTCCCACGAAAATTTCCCCATTTTCCCTATCCACCACCCGTTCGTCTGGGTTGTCGGCCTCGACTAAGAAACCTTCTTCATCCACCTCAAACTCTTCTTGACCGTCGCCGTTAAAGGTATCCCGGTCGTTGCGGCGGTAGTAGGCGTTGCCAGTCAATTGCACGGTGTCTGTCAACCAATGATCGCCAATAAGATTGACCATCACCAGTTCATTTTGCGTATTGTCAGGAAAGGTAAACACCGCTTCCCGGTCCCTGGCCAACAGTTCTATAGGGGCCGCACCGTTGCCATTGAGATCCGTATCGGCGGCGGTCACTTTCAAATCCAAAGTGGTGCCGGGAGTCTGCCACCCAAAATCGGCAAAAATCTGCTTCACTTGGGAAGGGGATTCATCCCGCCAGCCGGCTTCATCAATAAAGTTGCCGGTGATGAAATAGCCCAATGCGCCATTATTGGCGCCGCTTTCAAATTCCACCGCCGCCCGGCCAAAAGAGCCGCCGTAGGTTTGAACGGCATGGCCTGGAGCCGTGAAACCATCTTTGGTTTGGATAGAGAGGGCACCGCCCAGGGCGTTAAGGCCAAATAAGGGATTAGAGCCGGGCATAAGGTTGATGCTGGCAATGGCCGAGGGGGGGATAAGATCCCAGTTTACTGCATCTCCAAAAGGTTCATTGATACGGACTCCGTCCTGGAAAACCGCTAATCCTTGAGGCAACCCCAAGAGGGGGGAGGCAGTAAAACCCCGGTATTGCAGATCTGGCTGAAAGGGATTGTTCTGGGCGGCGTTGAGATTGATACTGCCAAAAGTCTGGTTAAGAAAGTCAGAGAGATTTAAGCTTTGTTGGCGTTTAAGGTCTTCTGCGGTGGCCCCCTGGATATGGGAGGGGATAAGCTGCTTGGACAAGCCCACGCCGTGGAGGGGGGTTATCCCTATCACGTCGAGGGGCGGCAAGGTGTAAACGGTTTCACCCTCTTGAGCATTGGCCGTTGAGGCGGGCAACAAAATGATCATGGCTACCCCGGCCATTGTGGCGTATCGCCAGGGGATGGTTTTAGAAGTCGGGTTCAAACTTTATTCCTCATTCCTCCAGCACAGAGCTTAATTGGCGACCTGTTTGTTAGTTTGTCCCGGCCTTAAAATACTCACTAGGCGATATTGTCACGGGTTTGGCATAGGGATATCCCATAATCACTGACTTTTTTTCCCAAAATAAGGGGGAGTTATTCTCATGATTCTATATTAAAGAGTTAAAATCCACGCATGTACTCTGTCACGGAGGTGAGTAACAAGACGACAAAGCATAGGCGGGGTGGTTTTTGGCCCTTCCGAAAAAAGAGGTTATAAGGGGGAACAACCTAAATTCGGCTTTTAGCCGCAAATGCACGCGAATAAACGCTTATAAAAAATGCCTTGAATGATTTTCTGGCGGGCGAACTCTTGCCTGTCTTTAAGCTATTTAAATATTTTATTCATAGGTGCTTGCTAATGATAGTTATTTTTATTTCATGGCCCGCAACAGTCCGGCAATGGTGGCTCCATTGTGGAGAGCGGCGGCGAAGAGCGGGGGAATCCAGCCCATAGCCCCCCCAAACATCACTAGGGAGTTGGCGCAAGCGGCCAACTGGATATTGCTTTGGATCAGCGCCAGCGTGGCAGTGCTCAGTTCCCGTGCCTGCACGACACTTTCCAGGGAATCCTGGGTTAATACCACATCGGCCATATACCGAGCGACATCCGCTCCCCCGGACATGGCAATCCCCACCTGTGCCGCCGCTAGCGCCGGTGCATCATTGACTCCATCCCCCACAAAGGCGACCTGATAGCCTCGCTGTTGAAGCGCCTGGACGATATGGGCCTTTTCCTCGGGGCTTGTCTCAGAGTAAATTTCGTCAAATCCCAACGCTTGGGCAAACGCCTCCGTCTTATTTTGGCGGGCGCCGGTAATCAGTATCAGGCGTTTTACCCCGCTAGCGCGTAGTTGTTGTAATACCTTGGGGGTTTCATCTCGATACCGCTCCCGCAGGGCAATCAAGCCAAATAATAATCCGTCCTGGGCCAGATACAACAAAAATTTACCCTGGGTTTCCAGTTTTTTAATGTCACTTTCCGCTTTCTGAAAACTCACGCCCTCATGTTCTTCCAAGTAATGGCGGCTGCCCACATAGACTCTCGCCCCTGCTATTTGGGTGTTGATCCCATGGGCCACAATGTGCTCAATCCCTAAATGATCGATGTGTCGTAAGTGACGGATTTTGGCCGCATCCACGACGGCTTCCGCCACCGGATGGTGGGTATGTTCTTCAATGGAGGCCGCCATGGCCAGCACGGTATTTTCATCAAAGCGTCGTGGGTAGAGGGCGATCACATCGGTGACTTCGAGAGTTCGGTGGGTGAGGGTGCCGGTCTTATCAAAGACAACAGTATCGGCATGGGCTAATGACTCCATGACCTGGCTGCCTTTGAAGAGCACCCCTTGTTGAGCGCCCCGGTGCATCCCCGAGCGAAAGGCCACCGGGGTGCCTAATTTTAGGATACAGGAATAATCCACTAAAAAGACGGCCATGAGGCGAGTAGGATCCCGGGTCAATAGGAACACGGTAGCGCCGATTCCCAGAGTGAGAGCCACCAGTCGGTCAGCCAGTTCCGACAGACTGTGCTGGGTCTGGGAGCGGGTTTGTAACGATTCCTGAATAAAACGGGTGATGCGGGCCGTGGTGGTTTGATCCCCCACTCGGGTCGCTTTGATTTTGGGATGGCCTTCTTCGATGACCATGCCGGACCAGACCGAGTCGCCGGGTTCGCAGCGCTGTGGAATCCCCTCGCCGGTGAGAGAGGCTGGATTGATCAAAGCCTGTCCCTCGACGACTTTCCCATCCACAGGAATAAATTCCCCCGGACCGAGGACTAACACATCACCCGCCAGGAGTTGCTCCGGGGCAAGCTGTGTTTCTTGTCCCTCCCGTTCCACCCATACTGGATTAAACTTCGGCCTGAGCAAGGGGCCCAGCAAGGCTTCCGATTCCCGTGATACCAATTGCTCCATATACTCTCCCAGGCTCAAGAACAATTGGGTGAGACAGGCCGTCACATATTCCCCCCTGGCTGCGGCCAACCCCACGGCGGTGGCATCCAGGACTTCGATTTTCACTCCCCGGGTGAATAAGGTGGTGATGCCCTTCAAGAGGGTTGGAGCAATGGAACAGTAGGTGAGCACGGTCTTTAAAAGAGAAGGCACAAAAGGGATCGCCAGCACCCCTAAGGCCCGCAGCCATACCCTGCTTTTGGCCACGGGAGGTAGCGGGCTCTCGTGGGACGTTGGGGCCAGGTCTTCCTGGGAAAGGGTCTTTAGCTTTTTGATTAAAGCCTGACGGGTCTTGGGATCTCCGTCATATTCAACCACCACACTATGGGCATAGTCATTGGCCCGGACTCGTTCTACCCCAGCGCTGGCTAACAAATAGCCTTCTAATGCCGCTCCCTCGCGGTGAGGCATCCCCAACTGGGGGACGCGGAAGCGTATCCTTTTGGGAAGTTCATGGACGATGAAGGGACTTTGGGCCACATCAGCAGGACCTTTAGCCGTTGCTATCGTTTCCCGTATTCCAGCGGGGTTCCTTTGCGTTGGGCATAGATGTAGGCTTCCAAAGCCCGCATCTCAGGTGAGTCGGGCGCCAGTTTGGTGTTGCTGCGCACTGGATTCTGGATGCACCAGTTGATCATATCCCGCAACATGGCCACTCGGCCAAGCTGAACCTGAAACTTGGGATAAGTTTCGGGATGGGTATTGGCGCCATCAGGATGGCACATGTCACAGGAGACTCCGATGGTGCTACCCAAACGCTCTGCACTGTGGAAGATGCGCGATCCCTCCACGGCCAGTTTATAGGTCTCATGTTCCCATAAAGCCACATCCTGTTCGGTAATTCTGCCGTAGCTCGACCCCTGGCCTTTACCGACAAGCTCCTGATTGTCGACGGGTTTAGTGACCTGGTGCTTGGCCAACTCTTCTGCCATCCAGTGGGGATATTCTGCTTGGCGTTGCCATTGGCCCATGGTCGCTCCTGTCACCTTTTGGGAGGCCATGGTTTCGCATTTCTTCTCGTTAGCATCTTCGGGTTTTTCCTCTCCCATCTGAGCGTAGCCATGATGAGAACCTCCACTGAACAAGACCCCCAGGGCGATGAGATCAATCATAGAACGAATGCGCATGTGATATCCTTTTGAAATCCTTAGTAGCTTACGAGATTGGGTTTCGGCGGTACAGCTTTCGTGCCGTTGCTGACGAGATAAGTACTCTTGACCTCCACCGGATTGCGATTCCACAAGTTATAGAGCTTGTCCACCAACCCCTCTGACTGGACCTGGACTGAGCCATCACCCAAAGCGTCATTGGGGTTAAAGGGATCCGCGCGATTCATCTGTACCGTTAACTCGGGTAACCCCTCCGGCGCATAGGGCCAAGGCCAGGCAGTGGATAGCATGCCATGGAAGTGGATATTGCCCATGCGGTGGGTGAGGAGCTGATGGGTATGACCGTGGATGACGGTGACTTGGTCGAAACGGCGTAGGAGGGCCTGCACTTCTTCGGCATCTTCAGTCCAGAAGTTCCAAGGACGATAGTATTTATAAAGGGGGGAGTGGGAGAACACGATCACCGGGGTATCGTTAGCATAGGATTCTAGATCCTGTTGGAGCCATTGACGTTGGCTCGCCCCCACTTGAAAACGACTCTGGAGGCCATTGTCGAGTCCGGCTACAGTTTTCATCCGCTCCATGGGAGTCATATTCCGCTCGGTCCAGAAGTCCTCTTCCAGGACGCTATTCAGAGTAACGAAATGCACGCCCTTATGGTCGAAGGAATAGTTCGGTTCTCCAAACAATTCCCGCCATTTTTCTCCCATGTCTAGGAACCAATCGTGTTCACCGACCATCATGCGGACGGGGGCCTTGAGCTCTTTTAGGATTTGGGCTCCCAGTTCCAGCTCCTCAGGCTGTCCCAGTTGGGCCAGATCACCTCCGTAGAGGACGAAATCCGGCTGAGGATCCAGATGGTTGACGTCGTCTACGGCCCGCAATAATTGCCGCACAAAGCGGTCATTGAGCTCTCGTTTATAAAGGTGGGAGTCAGAAATGTAGGCGAAGGTGAACCCCTCCTGACCACTACCGGTGTTTTCCGTAGCAGCCGCATTAGCGACCCGAACCGGCATAAAGCTATGAACATTAAACTCCACCCCCTT
Source organism: Nitrosococcus halophilus Nc 4 (assembly GCF_000024725.1). Classification (NCBI taxonomy): domain Bacteria; kingdom Pseudomonadati; phylum Pseudomonadota; class Gammaproteobacteria; order Chromatiales; family Chromatiaceae; genus Nitrosococcus; species Nitrosococcus halophilus. The sequence goes on from NC_013960.1 coordinate 1,860,313, forward strand.
GGCTAGGGCGGCGGCCATAGCCGCCATGGAAATTTTTAGGAAAGTCCGTCGATCCAGATTTTGCAGTTCCTGGAATAGGGCCTCACGCTCTTGGTAATACTGGGTTTCGACACTCTTAAGTGTTATGAGCCGTTTCTTGCTCATTAGTCTTCCCCCTTCACCCGACGCTCAAATGGCAATACCCGGCGCGCTGCCATATCTTTGTCCCGGAAAGGACGGGCTTTCTTGGCCTGCTGGCGCTGTTCTGCAAAAATTGCTTGGTTTTGATCGGCAAAGCGCTCATCGGTCAGGGTAAACATCCATGCTACCAGGGCGTCGATTTCCTCTTCGCTCAAGGCTAGGGGTTCGATGCCGCCATCCAGAAAGGGATTGGGCTCACCTCCCTTGTTGTAGTGGTCCATGACATCCCATAAGGTTTGCATGGAGCCGTCATGCATATAAGGTGCGGTTAAAGCGATATTGCGCAGTTGCAGGGTTTTAAAGGCGCCAATATCACCCCGGTCTTTAGTGACCAAAAACCGGCCTAGTTCAGAGAGATCCGTTTCCAACGCTAGTTGATCCACGGTTTCTATTCCCCCTTCTTTTTCTAGGGCTTCCAATGCCCGACGGGCCAATTGCTCAAAATCCTGATAGCGGGCCGCCACGCCAATATTGTGAAAGCGGTTGTCCGTGCCGATGGGATTAGAGGGATTCATGTGGTGGCAACTTACACAGCGGGCCTTGCCATTAAAGAGGGCCCAGCCCCGTTTCGCCTCTTCTGAAATCGCTTTTTCCTCACCCGCCAGAAAACGATCGAAGGGGGCGCTAAGAAAGACCTGAGTTCGCTCAAAGGCCGCAATAGCGCGAGCGAGATCTTCATAGTTCGGCGCCGCCCCATAGGCGGCCTGGAATAGGTTTTGATATTCAGGATCACCGGCAATGGCAGCGAGTGCTTTTTGCTGATTAGGATGGGCCATCTCAATGGGGTTGACGATAGGCAACTTGGCTTGCTCTTCCAGACTCGGTACCCGGCCATCCAAGAATTGGGTTTGCATGAACATGGCGTTCATGGTGGTTGGTGCATTGCGTTGACCCAGTGCACCGCCGACCCCTTCCGAGACTCTCCGTTGGTCGGTAAAGCCTCGGCTCACATCGTGGCAAGTGGCACAGGCGACGGTTCCATCCCTGGAAAGGCGGGTATCAAAGAACAATTTCTTGCCCAGAGTTACCCGTTCGGGAGTCATGGCGTTATCTTGGGGGATGATAACTTCCTGCCAAAAGATGGGATCAACTTCCGGGGGGGGCTGGGTCACATCTCGATCCGCAAGGAGCTTATCGAAAATGGTGACTTGGACGTTCATGGGCAACGCGCCATGGGGGCCTCGTTCTTCAGTGCCGTTTCCTCGGGCGGGTTCCCCACTGACTAGAAGTAAGGTAGTCGTCAATAAGGCCAGACCCCCGGCGAGGGATGGGTTCCACTTCACAGAGTGCCTCCTGAACTGTATGGCTTTTATATTTAAGATTTAGTAGGGGATTAGCCTTTTGTCCAGATTTAAACGGGAAGTACTCTATGTTTATCCTGGCCAAAAACAATCATCTAGCATTTCATCCATTGACCAAGGACATTGAGCGGGAAAATCATTTTTCTCCTTATTGGTTTCACGGGCGGCCATCAACACTGCTCGCCGATAGATTTTTGGCAGCTTCTCATGGATGACAGGCCCGAGACTGGGACTCTCTTCAAGTCGATCCTGTACTCGTAGACGCTGCTCTTCAATTGTCAGCCGCCAGCTTTTACCTCGTCGTTCAGGCTGGTATTGCCACTTGAGCAAATGCGCCAGCAGCACTTCAAGACGGCTCTCGGTGGCCCGTCGCTCACTGGCCCCCATATCCTCAAGCTCCTCGATCAAGTCATTCACGTCTACCTCGCTCAGCTTTCCTTGGCGTAGCTTTTCGATGGTCTCTTGAGTCCAGGCGTAATAATCTTGGGTGGGATCTGTCATGTTCTTTCCTGGGCTTCTAAGCGGTCAACTGCCGTTTCTGGGATTATAGCCAACTCTTCTATCCCTGTTGTATCAGGGTGCCATAGAGTACTAAGGCAATGATCAGGAAGAGGAGTCCGAAGTTTCTCCAGCGCTGCAAGGCGGCTTCCAGGCGGGTGGGAGTCGTATGGAGATCTAACCTTCGGGGCAGGGTAAAAAGTTGAGACGGGAGGCGAGGGATCGGCTGAATGATCTGATGGGTCCAGCGGGCAAGGATTCTTAACCATCGTTCAATCAGAATCAAAATATCGCCGCTAGGAATAAACCACCTCCACTCAAGTCGGCGGCACAGTAAAGCTCCTAGGAGGAAGAGCGCAATGCCGAGGAGAATGGCTTCCCCGCCGCTTTTGATTGCGGAAAATTTGAGGGAGGCTGAGGCGGCTTGATCGGCATAAGGCCAAAGCCAAGTGGCAAGATCAACGGCAAGCAAAAGCCCTAGGGCAGGCAGCCACATCCCCAAGGGTAAGCGTCCTTTTAAGTCCTTGGGCCAAGTCAAGTCAATAAACCGGGCCATGAGTAGGGTAGTCCCAATACTGGAGGCCAACAGCAGGCCGGGCAACCCATCACTCCAGGGTGAGGGGGCTAGGTGACTGAGGGATTTTAAGGCTGTTTTGGCAATGGCCCCGCTGGTGAAAGGGGCGCCTGCTAAGGTAAGCGCCGGAAACAAGAGGGCCAAACCCACTAGGATCCCGCCGCCATGGCGAGCCAGCCCGACGCCTAGGAACAGTGCTCCCTTGGCCAGGGCATGGTGGAGGGCAAAGAGAGTGAGGGTGGTAAGTACCAGGGGCCACTGGGCCGGTGCCACGAGGCCCACCCCCACCCCCAGGGTGATGAGCCCCATTTGGCTGATGCTGGAATAGGCGAGGAGGGCCTTGGGTTCCCGTTGGGCCAGGCCCACCAGCACGCCGTAGAAAGCCGCAATAAGTCCTGCCACAATCAAACCGGTGCCCCAAGAGGGAAGCGGCATTTGGCCCAGGGGGAGGAACCGCAGCCAGCCTAGCAGGCCGGCATTGATCATGGCCCCCCCTAAGACCGCAGCCCCCGGCGTGGGGGTCGCCGCGTAGGCTGGGGGCAAAGAGAAATGGAGGGGGAGGAGTCCTAGCTTGATGCCAAAACCTATCAACAAAAGGGTCAGGACCACCGGGTCAGAACTCACCACTGGGGTTTGAACTATCTCTAGGGTATTCATCTCCACGGCCAGTAATATCATGGCCGAGAAGAGACAGGCCTCGCCGATGACCACCATGGATAAATAAACCCGTCCGGCCCGCCTCGCTTCCTGGTTCCCTGGGTGGATGACTAAGCCATAGGCGGCAATGCTCATGAGGGCGAATAGCAACAGAAAGCTCAGCATGTCTTGGGCCAGAATCAGCCCTAAATTGCCGGCCATAGTGAGGAGATAGAAAAAGAAGAACCGGTCCCGCTGGGGATCATTGGCCTGGTAACGAAGGCCATAAAGGCCGGCTAGCCACCACAGCAAAGCAGTAAAGGATAAAAAAGGGGTCCCCGTGGGATCTAAACCAAAGTGTGCCCCTAAAAGCAACCAGGGCACTTTGAGGTCCACACCCGCAGGTAGCCAGAAACTTGCTGCCAGTGCCGGGAGGGCTGCCCAAGGAGTGAGCCGAGTGATCACAGGGCGCAAAGCAGGCACTGACCAGGTAAGGGCCAGGGCCAAAGGCAGAATCAGGGCCAAGGGTAGCAGCAGGCTCATAAAGGGTAACGGTGGTATTCTCGCTCGGCAATAAGGCGGGCCCACTCGGCGGGGCTAAAGGGGGCATGGGCCAGAAGGCCGGCAGCCAGGACCATGGCCGCGGTGACCAGTGGCGGCAGGAGCAGCATCCAAGAGGTTTCGAAACGACCGTGGGAAACCTCTTCGGGCCAAGGGTTTTTCTGGGGCTTGAACCAGGCGATATAAAGAATGGGCAGAAAATAGGCGGCATTCAAGACGCTGCTAAGGGCCAAAATCACTAATACCCAAGGGTCTCCCGCCAAGACGGCCCCGTTACCCAGATACCATTTGCTGATAAAGCCGGCCAAGGGTGGGACGCCAATCATCCCTAAGGCGCCGAGAGTAAAGGCAGTCATGGTCCAGGGCATGCGTCGCCCAACGCCTGCCATTTCGCTGATACGATGGATTCCCAGGGTTTCGGCCAGATTCCCGGCACAAAAAAACAGGGTGATTTTCATCAGTCCCTGATGTACCAGGTGGGACATGGCCCCGATGGTGGCCACTGGATTTAAGATAGCAGCGCCGAGGGCAATATAAGAGACTTGACTGATGGTGGAATAGGCCAACCGGCGTTTGAGATCATCCTGGAACAGGGCCCGCACCGAGCCATAGACAATGGTAAAGGAAGCCACCCAAGCCAGGGGTGTTGCCAGGCCCAAACTGGCCACGAATTCAATCCCAAAGACATTGTCCACTATCCGGACAATGCCGAAGACGCCTGCTTTCACCACTGCAACCGCGTGCAGGAGAGCGCTAACCGGCGCTGGTGCCACCATAGCGTGGGGGAGCCAACCATGCAAAGGCACCAGGGCTGCTTTGACTCCCACCCCAGCGATAAGTAAAGCAAAGATGATGGTCAGCGTTTGGGGGTCCACGGGAGGAGCATTTACCAGCAGTCCCCCCTGAATGAAGTTAAGCGGCCCCACCAGGGTTCGGAGCCAGGCCATGCCGACCAAAAAGAACACGCCACCGGCTAAGGTGTAGCCTAGATAGATCTTGCCAGCACGCAGGGCCTCTTTCGTCCCCCGGTGGATCACTAGAGGATAGGTGGAGAGGGTCAGCATTTCGTAAAAAATAAAAAAGGTCATCAGGTTGCCGGCGAGGGCAATGCCTACACTGGCGCTGACACAAAGGCTAAAAAAGCCAAAAAAACGGCTCCGATGGGGCGATCCTTCCAGATAGCCTACGGCATAGAGGGTAGTAAAAAACCACAAGACTGAAGAAAGGGCCACAAATAGTACCGACAGGGTATCGGCCCGAAGCAACAGATCTATTTCTGGCAATAGGGACAGTCGGGTCTCATAGTGTTGTTGGTGGAAGACGCCCCAGATTAAAAAGGCCACTAGGAGCAATTTGAGGGTAGCTGCCGCCATGTTGAGGGTAGTGCGCGCCCTATGGGCGTACTGGGGGAGGAAAAAAATCACGATCCCAGGCACCAGGGAGCTTAGCAGGATAAGCAGCGGTAGCCAGAAGCTCCAATTCACAGCAATAGCTCCTTATCAGGCACCGGGGCGCCGATCCCGATGAGAGTCAGGGGCGTCTGGGCGATGAGACCGAGGACGACGGCCATTAAGGCCAGCAGGAGGGCTGACCATTCCATAAACCAAGGTACGGGACGGTAATTGGCTGTACTGGGGACTTGGGCGAAGGCGCGGGCCAATACCCGAAAGACATAACCGGCGGCGAGCAAACCGCCGAGCACAATAATGAAGGCCCACCCCCATTGGTCGCTGGCAATAGCCGCGGTAAGCAAAGACCATTTGGCCAGGAAACCGCCGCTGGGCGGCAGCCCCATGAGGCTTACTCCCGCCAGCCCAAAGGCAAAGAGGGTCACGGGCAAGTGCTGGCTGATGCCGTCTAAGTCTTGGATGCGATCGTGTCGCAGGGCATACAGCACGGTGCCGGCGGCTAAAAACATGCCCCCTTTAGCAAGGCCATGGGCTAGGGCGTGATAAAGGCTACCGCTCCAAGCGGTGAAGGCAGTGGCCGTCTCTTGGGTCAAGGGAAAAACCAGAAACAGATAACCTAACTGAGCCACGGTGGAGTAAGCCACAAGGAGCTTGAGGCGCTGTGTCTGCAGGGCCTGGAGAGAACCCCAAAGGATGGCGAAGGCACCCAACAGCCCTAACAGATTGGCGGCTGCTGCGGTGGTAGTCTCCGGAAAAACGGTAAACCACAGTCGTAGCAAGAGATAAAAGGTGGCTTTGACCACCAACGCCGAGAGGACGCTGCTAACGGGCGTAGGCGCATTAGCATGGGCCGGAGGCAGCCAGAAATGGAGGGGGAAAAGGGCCGTTTTCAATAACAAGCCCACACCCATCATTGTAAGGGCTGCCCCCGGTAAGGGCCCGGCCTGAATGAGCTGCCCCAGGGAAACCATATCCACCGTATGGTAGCCGGCATAGAGCAAACCCACGCCTAGTAGATAAAACAGGGACCCTAGGAGGCTGACCAGCAGATAACGGATGGCGGCGCCTAGGGCTGCTGCCTGCCCTGAAAGGCCCACCAGGGCAACAGAGGCTAAGCCGATTAACTCCAAGGTGACATAGGCATTAAAGACATCGGCGGTGAGAAAAAGGCCATTGAGGGCGGCCCATAGAAACAGCCATAGGGGCCAGAAATAATCCCGTTCATGGGCATGATGGGGATCTTCCTTCGAGCCAAAATAACCTACCCCATAGAGGCTGGTAAAAACTCCCACCGAAGCCGCCAGAAGGAGCATGAGTGCGCTCAAGCCATCTATATAGAACTCAATGCCGAGGGGCGCTCCCCAACCACCGATAGGGTAACGCTGGGGGCCCTCTGCGAGCACTTGTTGAGTGAGGGCAATCCCCAATAACAGCACACCCATAGCGGTCACTAGGCCAATCAGGCTTTTGTAGCGGGGCACGGTGAAGGCAAGGAGCGCCCCTACCAGGGGCAGAACCATGATCCAGGCTGGCCAGTGGGCGCTGAAATTAGGGGTTTCCATCAAGACCCAAAGGACATGAAGGTGAAGGAATCTCGCTCATTTGGGAAAAGCTGAAGGAAATGAGTATCTCTAATGAAGCAATCCATTCTAATCCATTTAAGTTTTTGATTTTTTTGTGCTCTTTGTGCCTTTGTGGTGATTTTATAAATCGTTCGGGCTAAGGGTTCATTCCGAGGGGGACTCATCCTCAAGTTCTGCCCGGCCAGTGATGGCTTTAAATCGGGTGGCAAGAGCCAGCCCTAGCAACATGGAAGCCGAGGCGACTACAATTCCGGTAAGTACCATCGCTTGAGGAACGGGATCGGGCATCCCTTCGGGGGTGCGGGAGGCAGCCGCCACATAGACCAAAAAAACCCCGCTGGCCATGATGTTGAAGGCCAGAATTTTGCGCAGCAGATGAGGGTAGGCCAAGAGGGCGTATAGGCCGATGATAAACAGCCCAATTCCAGTCAAGATATAGAGTAAAACGGGCGTTAGCATCATGGCTTTTTTCCTTTGCGTGGTCGGCCACCGGCAAAAAGGGCAGCCAGGATAACGCCAATGGAAAGGGCGGCGGGAAATTCCAGCCACAAAATTTTGGTTTTCATCCACTCAGGAGGGGTTTCCAAGAGGGGGCCTCCGGCAACAAGGGGGATGATGGCCACGGTGAGGAAGATGGCGATGCCTAATGCAGCCGCAAAACGTAGCCAGATCCTCAAGGGGAATAGGATTTCATGGAGGTTAGAGAGGATGAGGAGTACGCCGATAGTCCCCAGCAGAGCCCCGCCCTGAAAAGCACCGCCGGCAGCGCTTCCCCCGGCCCAGACCAGATAAAGGGAGGCGAGGGTAATCAGAGGAATCACCAACCGCAGAAAATCGAGCAGGATAGGATCAGACGGTTTCCTGGGAGGGGGGAGGAAAGCTTCTCCTAGGGACCAGACCCCGATCAGGGCAAGGAGCAAGACGGTAAGTTCCAGCAAGGTGTCGTAATCACGAAATATCAGCAATACCGCCGTCACCGGATTGATTGCCCCGCCGGGTTCTTTGGCGGCGAGGACCATGGGCTCCAGGCCCGGTGTGACGGGGGCGAGTTCCATGATTCCCCCTACCAGGATAGCCATGAGGATCGATAGCAACGAAAATAACAGGGCCCGATAGGGGTCTATCCCCGTTTCAATTGACGATCTAGGCTTCGGGGTCATGGTGAAGTTCTGAGTCCCTTTGCTGGGGTTGTCGCTCGCCCATTCGGCGCAAGGTGACCAGCAAGGCGGTGCCTGACAGACCCGCGCCGATAACCGCCTCCGCTAGGGCGATATCAATAGCGGCCAGCCGAACCCAGACCAATGCCATGATGAGGCCAAAGGCGATAAACAACACGATGGCCCGGAACAGATCCGGATGGGTGAGCAATTGCCAAGCCAGCCAGAGCAGGGTGAGTGCCAGCAGTCCATCAATGCTCCACTGCAAGAAGCTCATGGTTTGCTCCTGGGCTGGATACCTCGGTTTAATGCGGCTCGCGCAATGAGAAAGCTGGTGGTGGCGCTAGAGGCGATTACCAATAGCCAAATTAAAATCAATTTGAGCGCGCCAGTTAAAGTTTCAGCCTGTAGTACCAGACCGGCGATGACCAGCCCAAGGCCCAGGTTATCCGCTTTGGTGAGGGCATGGAGGCGGCTATAGATGTCGGGAAACCGCAACAAACCAATCGTGCCCACGACAAAAAAGAGGACCCCAGATAGGATAAAGGTAGCGCCTAGCCAATGGCTGAGGGACATCAGGCTAGTCATGGGTTTCGGGTTCTATACCCCAGATACGTTGCACGAAGGCGATGCCGGCGATGGCTGCCAGGAGAGCAAAAACTAAAGCCACGTCCTGCAAAGCAGGGGTATCCGTTGCTTCGCCCAATAGCAGTAAAATAGCCACGCTGGTGGTGCCAAAAAGTTGTGCTGTGAGCATCCGGTCCGCCGCCGTAGGCCCTCGCACTATCCGGATGAGGCCTACCATGATGGTGACTATTAGAATTTCACTAAGAACCAACTCCAAATCAAATAGTGCCATTCCCATTCCCGGTGTTCTCGTTCGTCTCGATATTAGTGTGCTTTAAACGGAACAGGGTTGCAATGCGGGTTTCAAGGGTCTGGACTTCGTCGATAATCGGCGCCTGGGTGTCTAAGACATGGAGAGTGAGGCGATGGCGATGGATGCGTGCCACTAGGGTACCGGGCAACAGATTGATGGTATAGACAAGCAGGGTGCGAGCGGGAGTCTCCGGGGGGAGTTGGGTTGAAAATTCCACCAGGCCAGGGTTGAGGGGTAACCGCGGCTGGAGTACCCGTTTCGCCACATCGATGCCAGCGCGCAGTGATTGACACAAAAAAAAGAGGATAAAACGTAGTAAACTAAAATAATTTAAACGGAAAAATTTTCTACGGGAAAGCTGTAGGCTGACATAGGTCGTTGCTAAGACAGCAGGTATTCCCACTCCCCAGGAGGTGGGATCGCCGCCAGTTAGGATCCACCATAGCCCGGCGAAGAGTAAAATTCGCCCGAGGACGGGGAACAAGAAGGCTTGATCGCGTTTACTTTGCGAGTGTAGTTTCACTAGTTATCCAGTAGTCACCATGGGGTTGTGAAGGGGGTGTTTTTATTTACCAATCCTCCGCCCAAAGCCCCTTCCTTCAGGGAGGGGATGTAGGGCGGTTCTGTTCGTGTACAATGTTCTTTGTTGGTTGTGCTGTTGTTGCACATCTCCTCCTGTCTAGCTTTAAGCGGGGGCAGGGTTGAAGTAAGGTGTTTTTCAGAGACATCCCGCTCGGGCATGGGCGTCCGCACTAGGGAATCCTCTTCCTTAAAGGGAGAGGTGGATGTCAAGAGGCCCATCTTCCAGGTGCCCTTTATTTTGAATGTATTCAAAGATAAGTTAAGCATGGTCTATGATTAACAACAAGATGGGTAATGATTTATGGCACATCCTCCTCTCTGGCCGTAGCGTGGTCAATTTCCAGTTTGCGGCTCCCCAATTCTCGACTTCTCGCTTAGGTTAGCTTTTAAGCAGAGATCTACCCAATAATATTTAACAGGCAGGTCAACTGGCATGAAACAAATTAAGAGCATCCTTTTAGCCCTGGACGGCAAATATCACCGGCAGGCATTGATAGCCCAGGTGGCAGCGGTGGCTGGAGAGGGTGGTGCCCAGGCAACTTTATTGAGCGTTTTGGAATCGCCGCCAAGCAAGCAGGAGGTGGGAATAGAACCGTCGGAACTCCAGCGGCTGATGACCGAAGATCGAGTGGAGCAGTTAAAGGATATCGCCTCGGAACTTGAAAAGCATGGCCTTCAAGTCACTGTCAAGGTCTCCCAAGGGAAGGCCTTTATGGAAATCATTCGGGAAGCTTTGAAAGGAAATTATGATCTGGTCATGAAGCCCGCGGAGAGCGAGTCTACCACCAGGAGCATTTTGTTTGGCAGCACGGATATGCAGCTTTTGCGGATGTGTCCCTCTCCGATGTGGGTCATTAAACCGACTCACCATACGCAAATGGGCAAAATTATGATTGCCGTAGATTTGCTTCCTTTTGATGAAGAAAAAAGCGCGCTTGCTGACAAAGTGATTCAATGGGGGAAAGTGATTGCTCATTTGGCGAATGCCGAGCTTCACGTGCTTCATGTCTGGGAACTCTATGGGGAAACGACTTTGCGAGGAAGAACGGTTTTGGCGGATACCGTCGATAACCTGGTGCGAGAAGAGGAGCGGCGGCATCGCCAATGGCTGGATGAAGCACTTTCAAGAAATGGGGTAGAGCAGAAACAAGTGCAGATACATTTTTATAAAGGTGAGGCGAAAAAATTAATCCCTACCGTAGCCAATAGAACGGACAGTGATCTATTGATCATGGGGACTGTTGGGCGAACCGGGATACCGGGCTTTTTTATTGGCAATACCGCTGATTCGGTGCTTCACCAAGTGGACTGTTCAATTCTTGCCATCAAGCCGGACGGCTTTGTGACACCAGTGAAGGTCGATCGTTAACTCTGTCCTGAAAGACGGGTAAGCCCTACTTTTTAATTTTTTCGAAGAAGCGTTTTCCCTCGGCTTGAAAGCCGAGGCTTGCGTGGCTGTGTTAAAAAGCAGGTAAATAAAGAAGCTACAAACTCTCGTGGATAGGCACCAAGAGTACAAATTTATTAAAGAGTTTCTGCGGCTTTCACACAAAAAGCGAATTTATTTTGCAATACGAATCTTGGCGCAATTGGATGAAACCAATTTTTGGTTTCTGTATCGTCAAGAGCTGCGATCGGATCTTTTACTCAGATTCATGGCGCGGGAAATCCAAATGAACAAGAGAGGTTTGGGTAGGAAAGGCTCGGATAGGCCAAAGGTATTACGTAGAAGGAGTACAAGGAAGTGCGACGCCCCCCTAGCGAGAGTGCGCAGCGCAGCGGAGCATCGAGCGCGAGGGCCGCATTACTTGCTGTCGTCGCCGTATTTGGTTCAGACAGCCGAAAGACTGTAGTCATAACCATCTCCCCTCTGTATTAGTTTGAAATTTATCCAGTTGGCCGAGATCTTCCCGGCCTTGGCTTTCACATCAAAGGTGCCGCTAGCCCGAATGCTGGCCAGTATCCCAACATGATCGCCAGCGTACTTGCCTTGGGGTTGCGAGAGCCTGACGAGATCACCCGTTTGAAATCCCTTTACTCGCCTACACCGCCCCGCCTTGCCGCGAGGAAAGCCATATTTGTCGGTTCTGACGACTTGCCTTGTTCCGCGCCCCGTGGCTTTGATATGTAGCGCCCGATAACCTTCAGTTATTGTCACTTGCTCAGCGCTTTCGCCAACACATGCCGCGTCTATCCAATGGTCTTTGGTATAGCCTTGGCTGATCCTGTTTTTCTTGGTGCGCCCACCAGACCAAAAAGAAGTCGGCAATCCCACTGACTGAATAGTGCACCCGATGGCGTAGCGGGTAGCATTGACCGCCGCTGCATCTTTTAGAGGCAGCTTGGATTTGGACTGGATCTGGGTATACCCAAACTCGGCCGCCGTTTTGCTGTTCTTTTTTTTGTTGCAGGGCGCGCGGGCCAGGGTTAAATTAGATACCCGATTACTACCCCCCCTCGATCTCGGTATAATATGCTCAACCTCTAGCGGGATATCTTTCTTATTGCAATAAGCGCACTTCCTGTCCCACTTCTCTAGCAGATATTCGCGCACCTCATACCCCATCAACTCGCCCTGCTGATACTCAACGCCGTTAATTTCAGGGTTCTGAATTTTTTGAGTATCAAAGCGCACAGTTTCGATATGACATTCTGAAATGGGAACTCTATCTAGCAGACGATTAAACCAGCTCGAAACGTTTTCAACCCGCGAGTTTAGCGATGGCGGCAGCCAACCCTTCGGTTTTGTTCTGTTTAGAAATCGTGGCGCACGATAGCGGGTCTTTCTGCCTCTACGACCTCGGCGCAAACTACGACGACTAGCCAGCCGCTCACGGATGGCGTACCCGCGATGGGTAAGATTGGCGGCCCATAACACCACGCGCCCCTGTTGAGGAAAATTCCCAACTAAAGCCAGCCCGGTTATTTTGCTGCCCGGATCAACCTTAAATTCAACCGGCTGCGGGTTGGGATCAACCCTATATTTCAGGATGATCGTAAATGGCTGCATCCGATAAACCGCGGCCTTCCCGTCTCGCAACAGCCGTCTTGCCCTTGCTGGGCTGCATGGCATCAACGGTTTTCTATCAGTGTCTAATACAAAAACTCTATTCATTAGCTTTCGCTACTCTAAAAGTTAGGGTTCTCTCGCCAATGTTTGAAGGGTCGTTCAGTCTCGGCATTCGCTCCTGTGTCGCTCCGTAGTTCATTGCCTTTGACCTCAGTGCCTGGGGCTGAGAAATGCACCCCAGGGTGAGTCGCTTTCGCTTCAACTTCAAACGTAGCCCCGAAGGGCTGAGGCTGGTTGAGCCAACCAACTCATTCGGAAAGTTCAGGACGAACTTGGAGAATGAGTTAGGCGACGACTCAACTAATCAGTCCGCTCCCTGATTCTGGGTTACCATACGCCGGATTTTCCGTACCCCCAGGGCGACTAGTAGGGCCACCACCGGGATTGAAATACCGATGGCCAAATCAGGGTTGATAGGTAAATGAGCCGCTTTGGCTGCTTTGGCAAGGTAACCTACCAGGCCCACCACATAATAAGTGATTGCCGCTACTGAAAGACCTTCCACCGTTTCTTGCAAGTGGAGCTGGAGCTTGGCCCGTTTTGCCATGGAAGAGAGAACCTGCTGATTCTGGTGCTCAAGGGAAATATTGACTCGGGTGCGTAATAACTCACTCGCCCGGCCGATACGCCGGGATAGATTTTCCTGTAGCCGGAGCACCGTCTCACAGGTATGCATTGCCGGCCCCATGCGCCGCTCGCAGAATTCTTTAAAGGTCTGCATTCCTTGGGCTCGCAACTCACGCAATTCACTAATGCGCCGCTGCACCAGCTCATAGTAAGCCTGAGCGGCGGTGATGCGATACTGGATGGAAGAGGCCATGCTTTCGGTGGTCGCCGCTAACTTCGTCAGCTGATCCAGAAGCGCTGGTTCTTCCTCGGTGGTGGCCGAGGCGATGGCTTCGGTAATCTTGGCTAATTCTTGCTCAGCGCGCCCCAACTTCGGCATGGTTCTGCGCGCCAGTGGGTAGGTGGGCAGTGCTTGCATGAGATAGGACTCAATTTCCAGCAACCGTTGTACCATCCGCCCGGCCTGACGTGGGGTGAGGCTAATGTCTTTGATGATAAATCGGCTAAAGCCGTCCCCATGGATACGAAAGTCGGCGTAAGCAATGGCCGCCCCTTCGCCGGTGCGGGCGCCGGTGAGCACATTACCCTCAAATAGATCTGCCAGCTCATCAGGACTGCGTGGTTTTTCGGGCATGGGATAGATGGCCAGGTGGGCAGCGACTAGGGTTTGTCCTGGTAACCCTGCTAGCCAGTCTTGGGGCACGCTTTCGATGACGGTGTTGGCGAAGGGTTCCTGGAAGGGGCCGCGCCGAAAAAAAGTGTAGCTGGTGAATTCCGTATGCTTCTGCCATTTGAGGCGAAATGGACCCAGATCGATGCGAAAGTGATTGCTTTTTGGAACTAGGATGGGGTGGCCAAAGCGGGCGCAAATCTCGGCGAGTTTTTCCCGTTCCAGCCCTTCCCTTCCAGGATCCGAGGTAAGCACAAGGTGTGATACTTGCTCCGGGGGAACGAGTGATTCTGGCGGCCGGGCGTGCAGTTCGTTGTTGAGTAACCACCGTTGAGGATGATCGGCAGGTATCGTCATAAGTCTAGGTTTGGGCTTGCTTCTGGTGAGGTAAAACTTCTGATTTTACCGAATTTTGGTCATTGATTATGTTCAAAATTACCACCCCTGCAAAAATTTTCACTGTAAAAGGTCCTATATTTTATGGAAAAGCGGAGGTATAGGGTAATTATGAAGTCGGTAAAGCAAGAAAGTGGGCATGCCCATACAGTAGAGGCCGTATTACAGCGGATAGGCAGTGACCGTCTGGGATTGACCCAGAGCGAGGCAGAGCAACGCCTTCAGCAGTATGGTCCCAACCGGCTCACCCCGCCTAAGAGAAGGGGACCCATAGAACGCTTTCTGGTCCAATTTCATAATGTGCTCATTTATGTGCTGCTTGCCGCCGCTGTTGTCACCGCTTTGCTCGCCCATTGGGTAGATACGGGGGTCATTCTCGGGGTCGTGGTGCTCAATGCCCTGATTGGTTTTATTCAGGAAGGAAAAGCTGAGCAGGCGCTAGAGGCCCTCCGCCACCTCCTTTCGCCCCAAGCCAGCGTATTACGGGATGGTCGGCATAGGATGATACCTGCTGAGCAGTTGGTCCCTGGCGATGTGGTTACCCTACAGTCAGGGGATAAGGTGCCCGCAGATCTTCGCCTTATCCGGGTGAAGAACTTACGCATTGAGGAAGCCGCCCTGACCGGAGAATCCATGCCGGTGGAAAAGGCCCTTGAACCCGTTGCCGAAAATGCGTCTTTGGGGGATCGGACTAACATGGCTTATTCTGGCACCTTGGTTACCTACGGGACGGCGGAAGGGGTAGTCGTTGCCACGGGGGATCATACCGAGATCGGACGTATTAGCGCCATGCTAGGGCAGGTACAAACCTTGACCACGCCTTTGCTGCGGCAGATGGCTGTGTTTGGCCGCTGGTTAACGGCGGTTATCTTAGGGGTGGCGGCGGCGGTTTTTGCCTTTGGGGTAGGGGTCCGAGGTTATTCTTTTCATGAGATGTTTCTTGCCGCTGTAGGGCTTGCGGTGGCAGCCATTCCGGAAGGATTGCCCGCCATTATGACCATTACCTTGGCAATGGGGGTCCAGCGCATGGCCCGGCGTAATGCCATTATTCGTCGTCTTCCCGCAGTGGAGACTTTAGGTTCTGTCAATGTGATCTGTTCTGACAAAACGGGCACCTTGACCCGGAATGAGATGACGGTGCGCACGGTGATCACCGCAGACGCTGGGTTTGAGATCAGTGGGGTAGGGTATAACCCCCATGGCGGGTTTAGCCAGCAAGGCCAGATTATCCTGATGGATGATTATCCTGGATTAGGAGAGCTTTGCCGTGCTGGCCTACTTTGCAATGATGCGATCCTCCACAATGTGGAAGCTACCTGGGTCATTCAAGGGGATCCCACTGAAGCGGCTTTAGTGAGCCTGGCGATGAAGGCGAATTTGTTACCGGAATGGGAACGGGAGGAATGGCAGCGTGTTGATGTGATTCCCTTTGAATCAGAACACCGCTTCATGGCGACTCTGCATCATGATCGGGTGGGCCATGCTTTCATCTATCTCAAAGGGGCTCCTGAGCAGGTTTTGGAAATGTGTCACCATCAGCGTAGCCGGGGTGAAGATGAGCCGTTGGATCTACCCTATTGGCATGATCGTATTCTAGAGATGGCAAGCCGGGGTGAGCGGGTATTAGCGGTGGCTTTTCGGGTGACCCACACTGACCACTGTAATTTGCGCTTTGAGGATGTACAAGAGGGGCTGACCCTGTTGGGACTATTTGGAATTATCGATCCCCCCCGGGAGGAAGCCATTGCTGCGGTCAAGGAGTGTCAGGAAGCGGGAATCCGGGTCAAGATGATTACCGGAGATCATCTCTTGACTGCCCAGGCCATCAGTCGGCAACTGGGCCTTAAACATAGTGATCAGGCTCTAGCTGGTACAAAGTTGGAGGTCATGGATGATGAGACCCTCCGTAATGTGATTTTGGATGTGGATGTTTTCGCGCGGGCTAGCCCTGAACATAAGCTCCGTCTAGTCAAGGCCTTGCAGTCTCAAGGACGGGTTGTGGCCATGACCGGCGATGGCGTTAACGATGCACCTGCGTTGAAGCGGGCTGATGTGGGCATTGCCATGGGTCAAAAGGGTACGGAGGTGGCGAAGGAGGCTGCCGAAGCCGTGCTCGCCGATGATAATTTTGCCTCCATTGCCCAAGCGGTGAAGGAAGGGCGTACCGTCTATGACAATCTGAAGAAAGCCATCCTTTTTATTTTACCTACCAATGGGGGCGAAGCCATGGCCTTGGTCGCCGCCATTCTATTGGGCTATATGCTCCCCATTACTCCGGTGCAGATCCTATGGATTAATATGGTCACCGCAGTCACCCTTGCTCTGGCCCTTGCTTTTGAGCCCCCAGAGGGCAATGTCATGCGTCGTCCCCCCCGGGAGCCAGGGGAGCCGGTGTTATCCGGGTTTTTAGTTTGGCGGATTGTCTTTGTTTCGGTCATTTTGGTGGTAGGCACTTTCGGGCTCTTCCTGTGGTATCGCGAGCAGGGTGCCCCTATTGAATATGCCCGTACCATAGCCGTGAATACCTTGGTGATGTTCGAGATCTTCTATCTTCTCAACACCCGCTATATGACTAACTCCGTCTTATCCCGAGAGGGCCTGTTGGGTAACCGTTACGTCTTGATAGCTATTGCCGTAGTAGTAGGGCTTCAGTTGCTATTTACCTATACCGGACCGATGCAGCAACTATTTGCCAGCGTGGCTCTAGGCCTCCATGATTGGGGCTGGATTGTGCTGGTCACCTCTTCCGTATTTGTGCTCGTGGAACTAGAGAAATCCTTTTTAAGGAGAAGGAAAGAAAAGGCCCCGCCCCGGAGAGTTGAACCGCCTGTGGCGGCATTTGAGAGGTTTAAGCCCCGGAGAGTCTGGCCAGCGGCGCTCATTCTTCTACTGCTTGGCGTGGGGGTAGGCAGTTGGATATGGGTTCAGTTCGAGGGAGAGGAAAAAGAAGCGATAGTGGTGGCGGAAGCAGAAAGACAGGCGCGGCCACCTGCCGAGCCCCTGCCGGACACGCAGACTCCGGGGGTAAAAACGCCTTCTGACAGGGAGACGACGCCTGCCCCCCAGCAGCCTGAAGTGGCGGCAATACCGCTGCCGGAGAAAGAGAAGGAAGTACCGGAAAGGCCTGAAATGGTCCCTAAGCCCCCCATAAAGGAAGTGGAAGAAGAACCGGAGCAGATTGAAGTGTCTCCAGCGGCAAAGACAGTGACTGTCCAGCCGGGCGATACCCTCTCCCAGATCGCTGCACGTGCCTACGGCGATCCCACTCAATGGCCGCTTATCTATGAAGCCAATCGGGGCAAGATTGAGAACCCTAACGTCATCATCCCAGGCATGGAGCTGACTCTTCCCCCTGCACCTAAAAATCAGGACTAATCTGGACAGGCGGGCTAAACACCTAGCTAGCTAGTTAATTAAGAGTAACTTTACTAAGCTTTAAATTTAATAGAAGCCGTTTGAATTTATGTTCCAGGAGTGGAGAAGGCGCGATGGGGTCAAAACAAGAGGCGGATTCTGAAACCAGGGCAAGGCAAGCGGAAACCCAGGCAATGCAGGAATGGGAAGAGCACGAGGTCAGGGAAGAAGAAAATGAGGCCATGGAAATGACGGAAAAGGCCTATCCTCGGAAGAAGCTGACCTTGGATGAAATGATGTTTTATGGTTTGCTCATCCTTTCGGTGGTAGGGGTTGCAATCACCCAGTCTTCTGTCATTGTGGGTCGCGCCTATTGGCTGGCCATGATACCGATTATTGCGGCCACTACCCTCTATGTAGAGTGGATAAGGGGCCGTGGACAGGGAATGAGATGGCGAACGCTACTGCGAACCCAACTTTTCCACTGGGGAGCGCTTTTGGTTTCTGTAGAGTTGGTGTACATGCTTTTCAATTTTGGCCGGCTCAGCAATGAAGCTGTAAGCTTAATGATTCTCCTGTTGCTGGCGCAGACGACTTTTCAGGTAGGCGTGTACGTGGATTGGCGGTTTTCCATAGTAGCCCTGTTCCAGGCTTTTTCTCTCATCGTGCTGGCTTATTTGAAAGCTTATATATGGATAATATTGTTAGTTGCTATCGGGATAATCGCCTTGGGGATTTATTTCCGTAGAAAATTTCCAGAAAAATTTTCATTTCCCCACCGCAGTCGCTTTTAATCGTTAGAAAAACGTCCTGGCGTGTAAAAGTGGACATTGCTAGGTCACCCATGATCGTTGGGGCTTTCGGTGGCGGGCATCTTGCTCGCATGCTCACCCACTGCTTATGACTCAGTCTTTGTACACATTACTAGCAACTACGTAATTCTTACTGCCTGATATGCGTCTTGTTCGCGACTGGTTTCAGCGTCACTTTTCCAATCCTCAGGTAGCGGGCCTGGCCTTGTTACTTGTCGTTAGTTTTGCCACTGTGATCTTCATGGGACACATATTGGCGCCGGTGTTGGCTAGCCTGGTGATCGCCTATCTGCTCGAGGGAATCGTGGGGTATCTGGAGCGACGACGTTGTCCTCGCTGGCTAGCCGTGCCTTTGGTGTTTGTGGCTTTCATGGTGGCCTTTTTTGGGGACATCTTCGGGGTGATACCCTTGCTCTCACAGCAGGTTACCCAGTTTTTCCAACTCTTGCCGACCATGATTGCTCGGGGGCATGAACTTTTATTGAGCCTGCCTGAGCATTATCCCGATTTATTCTCCGAGGCGCAGGTCAATAATCTGGTGAGCGCTATCCACGTTGAGGTGGCCCAATTAGGGCAAGAGGTGCTTTCCTGGTCCCTGGCGTCAGTGACGAGCCTTATTACGTTGGGGATGTACCTGGTGTTGGTACCGTTACTGGTGTTTTTCTTCCTCAAGGACAAGGACCGCCTTATTGAATGGTGTAAATCTTACCTTCCGCAGGAGCGAAAATTGATAGCTGAAGTCTGGGGCGAGGTAGATTTTCAGATCGCCAACTATGTTCGCGGTAAATGCATCGAGATCCTGATTGTCTGGGCAGTGAGTTTTATCACCTTTTATGTCTTAGGCTTGCGGTTTTCTATGCTGCTGAGTGTGCTCATGGGCTTGTCGGTTCTTATTCCCTATATTGGCGCGATGGCGATCACTTTACTGGTGGCGTTTGTGGCTTATTTTCAATGGGGATTGAGTACTGAATTTGCTGAAGTGCTTGGCGCCTGTGTCATCATCCAGTTTTTGGATGGCAATGTGTTGGCGACCTTATTGTTTGCCGAAGTGGTGGATTTGCATCCTGTGGCGGTGATTGTGGCCATTGTGGTTTTTGGTGGAGTGTGGGGATTGTGGGGGCTCTTCTTTGCAATACCGCTTGCCACCATCATACAGGCGGTGCTCAAGGCCTGGCCCAAAGTCCCCCCTGTAGAAGAACGGCCTCCACTGCTAAAACGTTGGGGTATTTCCTTGCTAGGACGACAACGGTCGCGGTGAGGTAGGGTATTGTATGCGGCAGCCGTGTTCGCCAGCCGCTTATCCTTAAAGCCAGTGGGGGCAAGATCATACCAATTTAGCAAAAGGCTGCAATTTATTAAGGTTATAACTGGTTGTTTATACTAAGCCTATACAATGCAAAGTTACGTGAAATTGGTATCAAGGTCCCTAGCGTAATAGTTCCAGGCATGGGGCTGACTCTTCCCCTTGCATCTAAAAATCAGAACTAATGGGGTTGGCATAATCTATAGAAGGTAAGTGGTGTCTGTCACCGTGACCCTTTGCTCGAGGCTATTTCCGCATATTGGGGAGAGGCCGTATATGGTGCCGTTTGAAAATGTCTTTTATGAGATTGGTGCTCTGCTGGGGGTGGCTGCCGCGGGCGGCGTTTTGGCAATCCTGTTGCGCCAGCCGCTGATCGTCGCTTTCATTGCCGTTGGCATCATCGTAGGACCCACGGGTTTTGGGTGGGTGGTTGCCAGCGATCAAGTGGATTTGCTTGCCAAGTTGGGGATTGCCCTGTTGCTGTTCGTAGTCGGTCTAAAGCTCGATCCGCACATCATCCGGACAATGGGGCCGGTGGCGCTGGCGACGGGACTTGGCCAGGTTGTATTCACTTCGGTAGTTGGCTATCTCATCGCCCTCGCTTTAGGGATGGCGCCGGTGTCCGCGCTCTATGTGGCCGTGGCGCTTACTTTCTCCAGTACCATTATCATTGTCAAATTGTTATCGGATAAGCGCGAGGTGGACTCTTTGCATGGTCGGATCGCCATCGGCTTTCTCATCGTGCAGGATATCATGGTGGTGCTGGTGATGATCGGCTTGACGGCTTTTGGCCAGGCTGGTGATGCGCTCAGCCTGGGCCGGGAGGCGTTGCTAGTGCTCGCCAAGGGAGCGGCGATGCTGGCAGTCGTCGGCTTGCTGATGCGCTATGTTTTGCCACCGTCATTGCACCGGTTGGCGCGTTCACCCGAGCTACTCGTGCTTTTCTCCATCGCCTGGGCAATACTCGGGGCGTCAGCGGGGGATACCCTAGGCTTCAGCAAAGAGGTTGGGGCCTTTCTGGCCGGGGTATCAATTGCCGCCACTCCGTACCGCGAACTGGTTGCCGCGCGTCTTGTCAGCTTGCGGGATTTCCTGCTGTTGTTTTTTTTCATCGACCTCGGTGCGAGCCTGAATATAAGCACTTTGGGCGCACACTTGGAGGCATCTGCGGTGCTCTCGCTCTTTGTGCTAATCGGCAATCCCTTCATCGTCATGGCCATCATGGGGGCGATGGGCTATCGCAAACGCACCGGTTTTCTCGCGGGTCTAACTGTGGCCCAGATCAGTGAATTCTCGCTGATTCTGGGAGCTTTGGGGCTAAACCTGGGCCACATTGACCAGGAGACGATGGGGCTTATCACCCTGGTGGGCTTGATCACCATCAGTCTCTCGACTTATATGATTCTTTACTCTCACCCCCTGTACGAACGATTGGCTCCTTGGCTAGGAATGTTCGAGCGTAAAGTGGCGCACCGCGAAGAGGGCGTTGCGGCAGCAATCAATGGCGATACGTACGCGTTCCTCTTTGGCTTGGGACGTTTTGGCGCGGGGATCGCCCAGATCCTGCAGAAGCGCGGCTGCCGAGTGCTTGCAGTGGATTTCGACCCCGATCTGGTGCGCCGGCATGCTGGCGAAGGGTATATGACTCGGTACGGGGATGCCGAAGACCCTGAATTCGTCGCCTCCCTGCCCCTTGAGCGGGTGCCCTGGGTTGTCAGCACCGTGCGGGAACGGAGTGTGAACCGGACTCTGTTGCACACGCTACGCCAGCAAGGTTTCCGGGGTCGAGTGGCAGTGGCTGCCAATGGCCAGCACGAAGCTGAGCTGTTTCGGCGCGAGGGCGCGGATCTTGTCCTGGTGCCTTATTTCGACGCGGCCAGAGAGGCGGTTGACCACCTGCTGGAGCTTGGTGCCGTGGGGAGCCATCCAGGCGACAGCCCTAAGGAATCGACGGGTGCTTGATCTATCCTGTAGAGCTTTGACTCCTATTTTAATTAATGCAATGGAGGGGAGTTATGAAGGTCTTGATGGCAAGCGATTTTTCCACAGGTTCCGATCTTGCTCTCGACCGGGCTACGTTTCTTGTGCGTCAATACCAGGCGCAACTTGTGTTGTTGCATGTATTGGAAGCAAGTGATAGTAGCCTAGTTGGCGCTCTACCAGCACTCGATCGACTCCGTCAAGAAATGGAAACGGCTCTACGCAATAAGGCAGCCTCTAAAGGAATCCAGTGCGAGATTAGGGTGCGGATTGGCAAGGATTTCGTGGATATTATTCTTGAGGCCCGAGAAAGACAAGTTGATCTTATCATTGTTGGTGCCCATGGACGTCACTATATCAAGGACGCTCTCTTTGGAACCACGGCTGAACGGGTGATAAGTAAGGGCGATCGGCCAATACTAGTAGTAAAGCGGCCAGCTCAGGGACCCTACATGCGAGTGTTAGTTGGAATTGATTTTTCACCCGAGTCCCGAAACGCTTTAGAGTATGCTATGAAAATTTTCCCTCAGGCCGAACTTTATATTTTGAATGTCTGTGGCTTGGTATATGAGGGAAAACTGAGACAGGTCGGCTTGAGGGACGAAGAAATCCTTTCGCTTGACAATGTTGAATACATGCGCCATCTAAAAGAATTAGACCGCTTTCTTTCTGGGACTGCGGCCTATTCGATAGCAAAACGACTGGTAGCCAAAGGTTACCCGGCAACCATTATACTAGCCCAAGCTGCACACCTTAAGGCAGATCTTATCGTGGTCGGCACCCGGGGTGCTTCGGGATTGAAATATATTTTGATAGGCAGTGTGGCCAGGCATATACTGCGTGACGCAGACTGCGATGTGCTCGCTGTGCGTTGCGAGAGGCCCAGTTTCGAGCTTCCCTAGAAGTTTTTCCTTCTCGATTGCCAAGCTAAGGTATTGCTATCTAGTGAATGATGGTCACGGGTCCAGTGGCATGACGCACGACTTTCTCGCTTACGCTGCCAAGCAACAGAGCCTCAAAGCGTGAGAGGCCGCGCCGGCCCATGACCGTTATTGAGCTGGGATATTTTTCCAGGTATTGGATAATTTCTGTGGCCGGGTCACCTGAGAGGCTCTCTTCTTTAATTTCTCCCTCTTTGCCGCCAAGAGCTTGGTAGGTTTTGTCAAAAATTTTGCGCGCCGCTTCTTTCTTGAGCTGTTCGATATCTTCCTCTTCTGGGTGGGTAATGCGAAGAAAATCAAAATTGCCGCCCGAGCGTGTCGTAAACACATAGACTAGGGTCATTTTGCTTCCCATCGCTTTAGCCAGGTCGGATGCAAAGCGTGCCGCCCGTAGGGAGTTTTCTGAGCCGTCTACCGGTACAATAATGTCATTGAATTCAGCACTCATAATGATGGCTCCTTAATATTAATTAGCTGCTCGAGTGGCGGTTCTAAATCAAAATCTCCTGGAAAAGCCAAGAACCCATCCATTACTATATCTATAGTCGTTTTTTGTCCTCAGTGCCAATAGGATTTTTATCCGGGACGTCCATCTACCCTCGGTCGCCATAAAATAG
Organism: Nitrosococcus halophilus Nc 4; assembly: GCF_000024725.1. NCBI lineage: Bacteria > Pseudomonadati > Pseudomonadota > Gammaproteobacteria > Chromatiales > Chromatiaceae > Nitrosococcus > Nitrosococcus halophilus. The sequence continues at coordinate 1,883,384 of NC_013960.1, forward strand.
TGGTGTAGCGGAATACAAAAAGCCCAAAAGCGGCAATCCAGAGGCCGCCGGAAAGTAGTAAAACCACCATCATATGGGCAGGGAGTAGCAGCGGGCCCCCGATCCGGACAATAGCCCCCAGTGTGAGCAATACATAAGCCCAAATCATCCCTTGGGGCAATTCCAGCCGCCGTCCTGTATGACCGAGGGCTACACGGGACATCATCCCTAGAATAAGAGTGCCCATGGCGCCGACCGTCAACAGATGGATCGCAATGCTACGGTAATCCCCCGGCAGGTAGGCATCTAATCCCTTGGTCATCAACCCGGCGCAAATCCATAAATATCCCAGGTGCAGTACCCAGAGGAGAGGACGTGATAAGGTTTTGTACCCGCCCCAGCCGAGCAGGCGCGCTAGGTTGAGTCCCCCTGCAGTGAGTGCGATGACACCCATCAACGGGCTCACGCCGGTGATCGCTTCTATAATTAAAATTGCAGCGACAGAGCCGATGGCTAGGCGATCGAGCCAGGGAAATTGACGGATAGGGGTTTGAGGGAGGGCATTGCGAGTGAAAAAAGGAATCACCCGGCCGCCAATGATTACCATCAATAGGGTAATGACATTGACCGTGGCTTGCAGGGCTGGTGCAATGACTGTAGGAAAATAACCTGCTCCACCCAGGTGGACGAGTAAATTGCAGCTCGCCAAAATTCCCAATATTCCAATCAGGGGAAGACTGCGAGTATTCCCTGTAGCAATGATAGGTCGGGCGATAAAAAACATTAGGCAGGGAATAAAGGCCATATCGACTGTGATGACGATGAGGGGAGGCAGCGTATTTCCCAAAAGCATGACGGTTCGTCCTGCTAGCCATAATAGGACAAGCAGAAGCAAGGAAGGCCCAGTAGCCGTAGGGCGCCCGGTCCAGTTTTGGGCTGCGGTCAAAAGAAATCCCGCAATAATGGCGGACACAAAGCCAAACAACATCTCATGGGCATGCCAGTAGGGAAGGGGGAAGTATCCATTGAGGTACCACTGACCCTTTAATAGCAATAGCCATAAAAGCATCCAGAGACCGCTCATCAAGGCCCCAAGCCAGAAAAAGGGCCGGAAGCCGGTACCCAGGAAAGTCCACCGAGGACGCCGAAAGGCGGTGTTAGTCATAGGAGTAGATGAAGACATAGATTTTTAGCTCCTGTAAACAACAGGTGAAATCAGAACTATTTTCTTTTATTTTCTAACTATTTGTTATAAAAAGAAAAATTGACAATTCTTTAGTGTTTCGCTAAGGTATTTTCAGGTCATCATACAACAACAGCAAGGAGTATGCATTATGAAGGGCGATAAAAAGGTCATTAGCTATCTCAACAAAGTGTTGACCAATGAGTTGACGGCTATCAACCAGTATTTCCTCCATGCTCGCATGTATAAAAATTGGGGTCTTGGAAAGCTCAATGAATATGAGTACGAAGCCTCCATCGATGAAATGAAACATGCTGATCAACTGATTGAGCGAATCTTATTTCTTGAAGGGCTCCCTAATCTTCAGGAACTGGGTAAGCTCTTGATTGGGGAAGCCCCCAAAGAGGTGCTGGAATGCGATTTGAAGCTGGAAAAGGAAATATTGCCGTTGCTCAGGGAAGCTATTGCCTATTGCGAGAAGCAGAGCGACTATGTTTCTCGGGAACTGTTTGAAGAGATCTTAGATAGTGAAGAAGAACATATTGATTGGTTGGAGACTCAGTTAGAGCTTATTGAGAAGGTAGGATTGCAAAACTACCTGCAATCTCAGATGTAAATCTCCTCGAAGTTTTTCCAAAAATTACCCGCTCCGGTAGTGCTGGGGTGGGTAATCCTCTGCCTTTAAGGTCAGGGGATTTTTGTGGCCGCGATGGCTGCAAGTAGTAAGGAAAGGGTTGCGAACCCGGCCCCTGCCAGGAAGGTGGCCATAGGCCCATATCCCTCCCAAAGTAGACCTGCGATAAAACTGGCGGAAAGTGCCCCCACGCCTGTAATCAGATGAAAAACCCCAAATGCCGTCCCCCGGAGTTTGGGAGAGGTGACATCTGCCACCAGGGCGGAAAGCAGACCTTGGGTTAAACCCATATGGAGGCCCCATAACACCACCCCCGCCATGACATCCCAGATGTCTGTGGCTAGGGCTAGCACGATATCCGCGGCGATGAGGATGATAAAACCGGTGGCAAGAATGATCCATCGGTTCATCAAATCCGACAGTTTGCCGGCGGGATAGGCGGAAAGGGCATAGGCTATATTCATCACCACCATGACCAAAGGTATTAGGGCGTGGGCAAGTCCCATATTTTCAGCACGAAGTACTAAGAAAGCTTCGCTGAAGCGGGCAAGGGAGAGCCCTGCGGCAACTCCCAATAGCCACCCGTAGGGGGTGCCCATTTGACGTATCTCTGCGGCGCGGATGGGTGCTTTAGTGGGAGAGCTAGGGCGGAAAGTCGTGGGTTCTTTAACGCCGAGGATTAAAATCACAACAGCGATGAATCCCGGTATCACCGCCACCCAAAACACCATCCGAATGTCGCCTGCTAAGAGCGCCATGAGCGTCATTGCTAGGAGGGGACCGGTAAATGCCCCCACCGTATCGAGAGATTGTCGTAATCCGTAGCTGGCTCCCCGGAGGGATAGAGGTGCGATTTCTCCTATCAAGGCGTCCCGGGGGGCTCCTCGAATGCCTTTCCCTATTCGGTCAATAAAGCGGGCGGTAAATACCCAGCCTACGGACCCGGCAAGCGGGAACAAGGGTTTGGAAAAGGCGGCTAGGCTATAGCCCATGACGGTTAGCAGTTTCCGCTTGCCCAGATAATCGCTTAGGGCTCCTGAGAATACTTTGGTGATGGAGGCTGTTGCTTCAGCGATACCTTCGATGACACCCACTGACACTGCGCTTGCCCCCAGCACTGAAACCAAAAAAACGGGCAGCAGGCTGTGAATAAGCTCCGAGGAGGTGTCCATAAACAGGCTGACCAGGCCCAGTGTCCAAATACTTCTGGGAATGGCTGCTAGGCCAGAAGGAGGGGGAAACCCTGTTGGAGATGGTTTATTTGCCACTGCTCCGGATTAGATCTCTTGGATTGAAGGTGAGAAGTTCTAAACCCAGAGGGCTATTAAAGAACTATACAATAGTGAAAACATAGTTGCGTCATTAAGGCGTTAATAGGTTAATAATGGAGGAAGCTCCTTGGGAAAGTTATGCCTATCTCCCCAATGGGGAACCCGCATTTTGGCAAGCGGAGCTTGGTGATGAGCGATAAAAATCACAAAGGGCAACATCTTCGTATCACGGTGCCGCAAATTTTCATGGTAGTCGGGATTACTGCTGGTGTTGCCGTCACGCTACTCTTTTTGTGGTATGCGATACCCGTCTTGTTACTTGTTTTTGCGGGTATCTTATTGGCGATTTTGTTACATGGTTTGAGTGATTGGATCGCCCGACGTACTTTTCTTTCCTATGGCTGGTCATTGACCTTCGTCGTGCTTGATTTGATGACTCTTTTTGCTGTGGGTCTATCGTTAGTCGCTCCTGATGTTGCTGATCAAGCCTATCATCTGTCACAACAACTGCCCGAAGCATTAAAGCGTCTTGAGCAATATTTTGCCCAGTATACCTGGGGCCAAGAACTCCTTGCACTGATAGACAAGGATTTAATGCCTAGCAGAGAATTTATGTTGACTCAGGCGAGCAATATTTTTTCCTCTACATTAAATGTCCTGACCAGTTTTATTATCATTTTGTTTATTGGCCTTTATGGCGCCGCGCAGCCACGCTTGTATGTGGAGGGCATTACCCAACTTGTTCCTATTCGTAGGCGGCAACGAGTTCGGACGGTTCTGCATCAAGTGGGGCAGACCCTCCTGTGGTGGCTTTTTGGAAGAATGATTTCAATGACTATTGTGGGAATGTTGACCGTGCCCGGGTTGTGGTTGCTTGGTATTCCCCATATTTTGACGCTTGGCCTACTTGCGGGTCTTTTGACTTTTATTCCTTATATTGGTCCTGTGCTCTCGGTTGTGCCTGCTGCGCTTCTTGCCCTGTTACAGAGTCCAATACAGGTGGTTAATGTTTTATTGCTTTATCTTTTTCTACAATCCTTCGAGGGTTACCTACTCACTCCACTGGTACAAAAGCGCACGGTGGCAATGCCGCCAGTACTTACCATTTCGGTACAAGTGTTATTCGGTACCTTGCTTGGATTCTTTGGCCTGATGTTGGCAACGCCCCTGGTCGCAGCTTTGATGGTCTTGGTACGGATGCTGTACGTTGAAGATATATTGGGCAATTCGAGTAAAGAGAAGTTGTAAAAACGGGATCACCTCTTAAGCACAACCCCCCCCCTATTTTCTGCACTGCCTCATTGACAAAACTTTTGTCTGCTATCGTTATCATTTTTTATACCAATTCGTACTGACCCCGCATGTTATAATGAGGAGGTTTGAAAGCGAGTTTATGGGGAGGAGCGAGGTTGATGAGTCGCCGCCTAGAGCTAGAAATCACGGAGAGTGCCGAGGAATTAAAAGCGCTGCTTCACCAGCAGAGCGAGGTGAAACTCAAAGAACGAGTTCAGGCGTTATATTTGCTCAAGAGCGAGCAGGTCACCGAACTCAAAGCCTTGGGGAAAGTGCTAGGGCGCAATCCCTCCACCCTTTATCGCTGGTTTGAGGGGTATCGGGCCCGAGGGTTAGCAGGCTTGCTTGAGCTTGGGACGGCGCATAATGGGCGTGCCCGAGCTATACCGCCGGCGGTGGAGCAGGCCTTAAAGCAGCGTTTGAAAGAACCGCCGGGTTTTAAGAGCTATGGGGCGATTCAACAGTGGCTGAGGGAAGAATACGGGTTGCAGATTAAGTATAAAACGGTACATCAGACAGTACGTTACCGGCTCAAAGCCAAGCTCAAAGTGGCGCGCCCGAGCCACCTTCATCGAGAGGAAGCGGCGGGGGTGGACTTTAAAAAAAACTCCCGCGGCGCCTAGAAGTTTTGCCGGTCCTCTACGGGGCGGAAGACCCCGCTTTAGCGGTGCGGTATTGGTGTTACGATGAGACGCGCTTTGGGCTTAAAACCATCCCTCGGCGACTGATTACGTTGACCGGCACCAAGCCCCTAGCGCCGGTGCAATGGCAATTTAAAGCCTTCTATCTCTATGGGGCGGTGGAGCCGCTGAGCGGGGAAAGCTTCTTTTTGGAGTTCTCTCATCACGATAGCGACTGTTTTCAGATTTATTTGGATCACCTCGCTCAACGCTATCCCCACGCTCTCCATATCGTTCAACTTGATAATGCCAGCTCTCATTGGGCCAAGAAGCTGGAGTTGCCTGAGAATATCGTGTTGATGTTCCAGCCTCCCTATAGCCCCGAGCTCAACCCTATCGAGCGACTTTGGCAACACATGAAAGATCAGCTCAGTTGGGTTCTCTTTAGCACACTGGACTCCCTTCGACAGACTGTCGGGGAAATCCTCCAGGACCTCACTCCACAAACGATTCGTTCTTTAACCGGTTACCCCTTTATCCTCTCCGCTTTAAAGCATGCAAATATTTAAAGAAATGGTATTATGCGCTAAAAAAAAGTGCAATGATGATTTTTGTGTTTTTGCCCTATAGATTACGTGAAATGCCCCATTCAAACTTATCTTGATAGGAAGTATTTTCTTAAAATGTTGTTTTTTATATAAAATATAATTTGGCATGAATTGTGATTATTTTATTTTGTCAGCGACAGAAGCGGCTGTGATAGGAAGGAGTAGTGCCATGATGAGAAGACAAACCGGTTTTCGTTGTGGGCTCAAAGAGGATGATATTTTATGACCCGTGAAGGTCGTGTGGGGTTTTTTGATACACGGCGGGAAGTGGAAGTCATGTATCAGCGCTATAGGTGTAAGCAAGCGATGGTGTTCCCAAACAGGAACGGGGATGAAAAGCGGCAGGCCTAATTCTCTATCGAGGTTTTTGTTCATGTTTTGAAATCGCAGGCTATATAAACTGTGCTTATCCTCTCTCTCCCCTTAATTTGTTATGGAAAACAATTTTTAATTCTTGCTGCGGCACAAGGAGGTGCCGCTGTTTTTTTACCCGCTTAGGATACATTCGTCGTTGCCTAGATTTGGTTCTAATTTATACGCTAGGGTGAAAACCGTCAAAGAGTATCTATGATAAAGACTGGAGAGACGAAAAATGAATTGGGATGAAGAGAAAGAGGCAATATTTTATCGTGTGATTACGGATGGTGATAGGCAATATTCGATCTGGCCAGAGGACAGGGCCATCCCCAAGGGATGGCATACTACCGGGGAAGTGGGGAGCAAAGAAGAATGCTTTGATTACATCAAGGAAATATGGCTCCAAATGAGTCCTTTGAACCATGGTAAATCATTTGTGGAGGAATCTAATAGCAATGGCAGAGATTTTCTAAAAAGAGAAAGACTGTAGTGATGATTTTTTTCTTTTTTGACTTATAGAGTGTTTGAAATACCCAATTTAAATTTATCGTAGTGAGAAATTTTTATTTTAATTTTTTATTTCCTTTAATAAATATAGTTTGGCGCGAGTTATGACTATTGTTTGTTAGCTGCCAAGGTTCTTCTCTCATGCTTTAAAGTGGCAGGTTCAGATAGGTGTTGCGTTTTTGGCCATATACGGGCAGTGCCCCTAAGTAGGACGAATAAGTGCAGCGCATCCGCGAAACCCACCCCTTGCAATGGTGGAGGCGCCCTGCTTATTCTCTCTACCGGAGTTATTGCAAATACCCACCGCAACCAACCCAAGAGAGCTCTCTGCAGGGGATAGGAATTGCGGCATTTGCCGTATTCAAAGAAGATTATTTCCCTTTGCCTTGCTTTCCGGTTTAGTAAACTCGCTATTTATTGCTGGTTTACTGTTCCCCCTTTCCGCCTGGGCGGCGCAGTCCGATGGAGAGGACAAGGCTGTTGTGGAGATGGATTCGACATCGACAATGAAACTGGCCCAAGGGGAGGGGGTGAAAAAAGAAGGCGGAGCAGGGAGGAGTGAGCTCGCGCCTATGGTGGTGAGGGGAACACTGGGCGAGCAGCCCACTTACCAAGTAGACACCTCCACGGCGGGGACCAAGTTTCCATTGGAAATCAACCGCGTGCCCCAAAGCATCCAAGTAATTACCGAGGATGCTTTTGAAGACCAAAATGCTCGCAGTATCGGCGATATCATGAAACAGGTGCCTTCGGCCAACGTATTCGGGTCGCGTTTTAGTCGTTTTCCAAGCGTTAATATTCGAGGGTTTAGAAGTGACTAGACTCGCAATGGCATCCGGCAACTATTTTTTTCAGGGATCGATTTTTCTGCTCTCAGCCATATTCAGAGCATGGAGGTATTGAAAGGGCCGGGCAGCACCGTCTTTGGACAAAACGGCAATGGGGGGGAGCTCTCAATATCGTCACCAAACGCCCTTACGAGCGGTTGGGGGCCGAAGTGAGTTTCACCCGCGGGGGCTGGGAGGGATTTGACGGCGACCTTACCAGTGGTCAATGGGACTTCAACGTCCCCTTAATGTCGAGCGGGGCCTTGAAAGTACGCTTTACTGGCGAGGTGGAGCGCACCGACTCCTTCATCAATTTTCAGGATTTGGACCGGATCTGGTTCAACCGAATCAATGTTCCTGACATCGATGCGCTGAATCCGACGTTTCTCGCCGCAGCGCCGGAGATCAACCCTGGCATCATTACCTTTGGCCAGAATTTCGACGTTTGGGCGGCTACCTTTCAGGATGTGGTGTCGATTACTCCTTACTTTGATTTGATGGGCGGTTTCCGCTACACCAAGGTCAGCGGAGTACCTCGGGGAAACTTGGTAAGGCGAGTGAGATCGGGAGAAAGCGAAGTCGACAATACTTCTTTTCAAATCGGCGGCACCTTACATGTTACTGATTCAATTCATGTTTTCTCGGGGTTTGCAGAAGGTTTCCAATTCAACGTCGTCGGCCAAAAAGCCGACGGTTCAGCCTTTGATCCTGAAGAGCTCGATCAGGTGGAAGCCGGTGTCAAAGTTGATTTCCCCTGGGGGCTGAGCGGAGCGGCCTCGTTTTTTGAAATCACCCGCAGCAATGTGACCACGCCGGACCGGGAAAACCCAGGCTTTTCCGTGCAAACGGGAGAGGTTCGCTCCACGGGTGGGGAAATGGAGTTAGCCTATCAAGTCACCCCACAGTGGTATTTTCAAGGGGGCTACGCCTTTATTGATGCGGAAATCACCCAAAGCAATGCGGGCGACGAGGGTAATCGGTTTCAAAACATTCCCGAGCACCAGGCCAATCTTTGGACCCATTATCGCTTCGACAACGGCCCCTTGAGAAATCTTACCCTCTCGGCGGGGATGCAGTTTGTGGGCGACCGGCCCTTGGACAATGCCAACACCGTCGATCTTCCCGACTTTACGACCGTGGATTTGGGCGCTTCCTACACCTATCAAAACGTCAAACTGGAGTTGTTCGTCAACAACCTGCTGGATAAACATTATTTCACCGCAGCTGACTTCGGGGCGGCGGTGTTTCCCGGCGATCCCCGCTCGATTGTGGGACGGATCTCGTTGAAGTATTAGCCTCTTGGCGCAAGGATGCGCCCCGGGTTTTTCAGTGCTGCTGGGTGAATGTTGCGGGCATTAAATTCGATATCAGAACCAGCAGGCGGCGGAATAAAGTGCTGTTCGCCATGGGATGGTGGGACTGTGTAGGATGGGTAGAGGCGATAGCCGAAACCCATCACATTTTCTGCCCATAATTAATGGGTTTCGCTGCACTCTACCCATCCTACCCCCGTTATTGCAAGGGAGTAAACCGGATTAAGCATAGCGTATCCGCCAAAACTTTTTTGTTTTTTGCCCTATAGGGTGCGTGAAATGCCTGATTTAAATTTGTTGTGATGGGCATATTTTTTATTAATTTTTTGTTTTTATTAATAAATTTTATTTGGCATGAATTGTGGTTATTTTATCTTGTCAGCGACAGAAGCGGCTGTGATAAGAAGGAGTATTGCCATGATGAGAAGACAAGCCCGTTTTCGCTGCGTGGCCCAAAGAGGATGGTATTTTATGACCCGCGAAGGTCGTGTGGGGTTTTTTGATACACGGCGGGAAGCGGAAGTTATGTATCAGCGCTATGCCCGTGAGAAAGTAATGACCTACAAAAGGAAACGAGAAAAAGGGAGCAAAGAATTTAGGCCAATCATCTAATTAGGGCAATGGGCATTTCTGGAGTGAGTCGGTGGTGCGATGCAACCTCCCTTTCTATCTGTCCGGAAAGGGTTCGTGAAAAATCAGAGTGTACCCCTTCTTCGTACATCACCGGCTCACTCCGGAAATGCCCTCCAGACTTCACTCCTGCCGAAGTCTTTGATTCATGCTTTGAAGTTGTAGATATAAGCAGAGCCTCCATATTTGCTTATCTTTCCTCTTCTCTTGGCTTGTTGTTATGGAAAACGGTTTTAATTCTTGCCGCGGCACAAGGAAGTGCCGCTCATTTTTTCCAACGGATAACCCAATTTAGAATATAGCGTTCCCCAAATAAATGAGATACGAATATCGACCTGGCAGGACCTTAATTCTCAGTCTAACCGTCTCTCTCCTATTGTTGTACGCTAGCCTGCCGATCTGCGTTGTGGGTTAATTTGTCGAGCTGCTTGGCGTTCAGTCTTGATTCGCCCCATCCAGGCTTGGGCTTGGGTGCGGGGGGTGTACAAATAACTGTGGGTGGTGCTCAAAAAGTAATGCTTTGAGTTTGTGAAAACAGAGCGACTCCGTTGTAATAGGAAGCGACCAAACTTTCTTCACAAGGAGTCGCTCTGATGAACAACTTGCGTTGCCCACGTTGCGAATTATCGCACATTAAGAAAAACGGTCGCACCCACTACAGTAAACAAAATCACGCCTGTCTGAACTGCGGGCGGCAGTTTGTGGCCGACGCCCATCGTATTGACGAGACCACGCGCGCCTTGGTTAAAAAATTGCTGCTAGAGCGGCTGTCGTTGCGAGGCATTTGTCGGGTACTGGAGGTGAGTTTGACGTGGTTGCTGCAGTTTATCGATGAGCTATACGCGCACTTGCCTGATGACCTGGGTGTTCAATCGGTCTCACCCGATCGGGCCATTGAGATGTTTTGTTTAGAAGTCCAAGCCGATGAATTATGGAGCTTTGTTGGCTGTAAAGCGAACAAGCAATGGCTCTGGCTGGCGCTCGATCCCTGCTCGCGCCAAGTATTGGCCTTCTATGTTGGTGACCGCTCACGGATGGCGTACCCGCGATGGGTAAGATTGGCGGCCCATAACACCACGCGCCCCTGTTGAGGAAAATTCCCAACTAAAGCCAGCCCGGTTATTTTGCTGCCCGGATCAACCTTAAATTCAACCGGCTGCGGGTTGGGATCAACCCTATATTTCAGGATGATCGTAAATGGCTGCATCCGATAAACCGCGGCCTTCCCGTCTCGCAACAGCCGTCTTGCCCTTGCTGGGCTGCATGGCATCAACGGTTTTCTATCAGTGTCTAATACAAAAACTCTATTCATTAGCTTTCGCTACTCTAAAAGTTAGGGTTCTCTCGCCAATGTTTGAAGGGTCGTTCAGTCTCGGCATTCGCTCCTGTGTCGCTCCGTAGTTCATTGCCTTTGACCTCAGTGCCTGGGGCTGAGAAATGCACCCCAGGGTGAGTCGCTTTCGCTTCAACTTCAAACGTAGCCCCGAAGGGCTGAGGCTGGTTGAGCCAACCAACTCATTCGGAAAGTTCAGGACGAACTTGGAGAATGAGTTAGGCGACGACTCAACTAATCAGTCCGCTCCCTGATTCTGGGTTACCATACGCCGGATTTTCCGTACCCCCAGGGCGACTAGTAGGGCCACCACCGGGATTGAAATACCGATGGCCAAATCAGGGTTGATAGGTAAATGAGCCGCTTTGGCTGCTTTGGCAAGGTAACCTACCAGGCCCACCACATAATAAGTGATTGCCGCTACTGAAAGACCTTCCACCGTTTCTTGCAAGTGGAGCTGGAGCTTGGCCCGTTTTGCCATGGAAGAGAGAACCTGCTGATTCTGGTGCTCAAGGGAAATATTGACTCGGGTGCGTAATAACTCACTCGCCCGGCCGATACGCCGGGATAGATTTTCCTGTAGCCGGAGCACCGTCTCACAGGTATGCATTGCCGGCCCCATGCGCCGCTCGCAGAATTCTTTAAAGGTCTGCATTCCTTGGGCTCGCAACTCACGCAATTCACTAATGCGCCGCTGCACCAGCTCATAGTAAGCCTGAGCGGCGGTGATGCGATACTGGATGGAAGAGGCCATGCTTTCGGTGGTCGCCGCTAACTTCGTCAGCTGATCCAGAAGCGCTGGTTCTTCCTCGGTGGTGGCCGAGGCGATGGCTTCGGTAATCTTGGCTAATTCTTGCTCAGCGCGCCCCAACTTCGGCATGGTTCTGCGCGCCAGTGGGTAGGTGGGCAGTGCTTGCATGAGATAGGACTCAATTTCCAGCAACCGTTGTACCATCCGCCCGGCCTGACGTGGGGTGAGGCTAATGTCTTTGATGATAAATCGGCTAAAGCCGTCCCCATGGATACGAAAGTCGGCGTAAGCAATGGCCGCCCCTTCGCCGGTGCGGGCGCCGGTGAGCACATTACCCTCAAATAGATCTGCCAGCTCATCAGGACTGCGTGGTTTTTCGGGCATGGGATAGATGGCCAGGTGGGCAGCGACTAGGGTTTGTCCTGGTAACCCTGCTAGCCAGTCTTGGGGCACGCTTTCGATGACGGTGTTGGCGAAGGGTTCCTGGAAGGGGCCGCGCCGAAAAAAAGTGTAGCTGGTGAATTCCGTATGCTTCTGCCATTTGAGGCGAAATGGACCCAGATCGATGCGAAAGTGATTGCTTTTTGGAACTAGGATGGGGTGGCCAAAGCGGGCGCAAATCTCGGCGAGTTTTTCCCGTTCCAGCCCTTCCCTTCCAGGATCCGAGGTAAGCACAAGGTGTGATACTTGCTCCGGGGGAACGAGTGATTCTGGCGGCCGGGCGTGCAGTTCGTTGTTGAGTAACCACCGTTGAGGATGATCGGCAGGTATCGTCATAAGTCTAGGTTTGGGCTTGCTTCTGGTGAGGTAAAACTTCTGATTTTACCGAATTTTGGTCATTGATTATGTTCAAAATTACCACCCCTGCAAAAATTTTCACTGTAAAAGGTCCTATATTTTATGGAAAAGCGGAGGTATAGGGTAATTATGAAGTCGGTAAAGCAAGAAAGTGGGCATGCCCATACAGTAGAGGCCGTATTACAGCGGATAGGCAGTGACCGTCTGGGATTGACCCAGAGCGAGGCAGAGCAACGCCTTCAGCAGTATGGTCCCAACCGGCTCACCCCGCCTAAGAGAAGGGGACCCATAGAACGCTTTCTGGTCCAATTTCATAATGTGCTCATTTATGTGCTGCTTGCCGCCGCTGTTGTCACCGCTTTGCTCGCCCATTGGGTAGATACGGGGGTCATTCTCGGGGTCGTGGTGCTCAATGCCCTGATTGGTTTTATTCAGGAAGGAAAAGCTGAGCAGGCGCTAGAGGCCCTCCGCCACCTCCTTTCGCCCCAAGCCAGCGTATTACGGGATGGTCGGCATAGGATGATACCTGCTGAGCAGTTGGTCCCTGGCGATGTGGTTACCCTACAGTCAGGGGATAAGGTGCCCGCAGATCTTCGCCTTATCCGGGTGAAGAACTTACGCATTGAGGAAGCCGCCCTGACCGGAGAATCCATGCCGGTGGAAAAGGCCCTTGAACCCGTTGCCGAAAATGCGTCTTTGGGGGATCGGACTAACATGGCTTATTCTGGCACCTTGGTTACCTACGGGACGGCGGAAGGGGTAGTCGTTGCCACGGGGGATCATACCGAGATCGGACGTATTAGCGCCATGCTAGGGCAGGTACAAACCTTGACCACGCCTTTGCTGCGGCAGATGGCTGTGTTTGGCCGCTGGTTAACGGCGGTTATCTTAGGGGTGGCGGCGGCGGTTTTTGCCTTTGGGGTAGGGGTCCGAGGTTATTCTTTTCATGAGATGTTTCTTGCCGCTGTAGGGCTTGCGGTGGCAGCCATTCCGGAAGGATTGCCCGCCATTATGACCATTACCTTGGCAATGGGGGTCCAGCGCATGGCCCGGCGTAATGCCATTATTCGTCGTCTTCCCGCAGTGGAGACTTTAGGTTCTGTCAATGTGATCTGTTCTGACAAAACGGGCACCTTGACCCGGAATGAGATGACGGTGCGCACGGTGATCACCGCAGACGCTGGGTTTGAGATCAGTGGGGTAGGGTATAACCCCCATGGCGGGTTTAGCCAGCAAGGCCAGATTATCCTGATGGATGATTATCCTGGATTAGGAGAGCTTTGCCGTGCTGGCCTACTTTGCAATGATGCGATCCTCCACAATGTGGAAGCTACCTGGGTCATTCAAGGGGATCCCACTGAAGCGGCTTTAGTGAGCCTGGCGATGAAGGCGAATTTGTTACCGGAATGGGAACGGGAGGAATGGCAGCGTGTTGATGTGATTCCCTTTGAATCAGAACACCGCTTCATGGCGACTCTGCATCATGATCGGGTGGGCCATGCTTTCATCTATCTCAAAGGGGCTCCTGAGCAGGTTTTGGAAATGTGTCACCATCAGCGTAGCCGGGGTGAAGATGAGCCGTTGGATCTACCCTATTGGCATGATCGTATTCTAGAGATGGCAAGCCGGGGTGAGCGGGTATTAGCGGTGGCTTTTCGGGTGACCCACACTGACCACTGTAATTTGCGCTTTGAGGATGTACAAGAGGGGCTGACCCTGTTGGGACTATTTGGAATTATCGATCCCCCCCGGGAGGAAGCCATTGCTGCGGTCAAGGAGTGTCAGGAAGCGGGAATCCGGGTCAAGATGATTACCGGAGATCATCTCTTGACTGCCCAGGCCATCAGTCGGCAACTGGGCCTTAAACATAGTGATCAGGCTCTAGCTGGTACAAAGTTGGAGGTCATGGATGATGAGACCCTCCGTAATGTGATTTTGGATGTGGATGTTTTCGCGCGGGCTAGCCCTGAACATAAGCTCCGTCTAGTCAAGGCCTTGCAGTCTCAAGGACGGGTTGTGGCCATGACCGGCGATGGCGTTAACGATGCACCTGCGTTGAAGCGGGCTGATGTGGGCATTGCCATGGGTCAAAAGGGTACGGAGGTGGCGAAGGAGGCTGCCGAAGCCGTGCTCGCCGATGATAATTTTGCCTCCATTGCCCAAGCGGTGAAGGAAGGGCGTACCGTCTATGACAATCTGAAGAAAGCCATCCTTTTTATTTTACCTACCAATGGGGGCGAAGCCATGGCCTTGGTCGCCGCCATTCTATTGGGCTATATGCTCCCCATTACTCCGGTGCAGATCCTATGGATTAATATGGTCACCGCAGTCACCCTTGCTCTGGCCCTTGCTTTTGAGCCCCCAGAGGGCAATGTCATGCGTCGTCCCCCCCGGGAGCCAGGGGAGCCGGTGTTATCCGGGTTTTTAGTTTGGCGGATTGTCTTTGTTTCGGTCATTTTGGTGGTAGGCACTTTCGGGCTCTTCCTGTGGTATCGCGAGCAGGGTGCCCCTATTGAATATGCCCGTACCATAGCCGTGAATACCTTGGTGATGTTCGAGATCTTCTATCTTCTCAACACCCGCTATATGACTAACTCCGTCTTATCCCGAGAGGGCCTGTTGGGTAACCGTTACGTCTTGATAGCTATTGCCGTAGTAGTAGGGCTTCAGTTGCTATTTACCTATACCGGACCGATGCAGCAACTATTTGCCAGCGTGGCTCTAGGCCTCCATGATTGGGGCTGGATTGTGCTGGTCACCTCTTCCGTATTTGTGCTCGTGGAACTAGAGAAATCCTTTTTAAGGAGAAGGAAAGAAAAGGCCCCGCCCCGGAGAGTTGAACCGCCTGTGGCGGCATTTGAGAGGTTTAAGCCCCGGAGAGTCTGGCCAGCGGCGCTCATTCTTCTACTGCTTGGCGTGGGGGTAGGCAGTTGGATATGGGTTCAGTTCGAGGGAGAGGAAAAAGAAGCGATAGTGGTGGCGGAAGCAGAAAGACAGGCGCGGCCACCTGCCGAGCCCCTGCCGGACACGCAGACTCCGGGGGTAAAAACGCCTTCTGACAGGGAGACGACGCCTGCCCCCCAGCAGCCTGAAGTGGCGGCAATACCGCTGCCGGAGAAAGAGAAGGAAGTACCGGAAAGGCCTGAAATGGTCCCTAAGCCCCCCATAAAGGAAGTGGAAGAAGAACCGGAGCAGATTGAAGTGTCTCCAGCGGCAAAGACAGTGACTGTCCAGCCGGGCGATACCCTCTCCCAGATCGCTGCACGTGCCTACGGCGATCCCACTCAATGGCCGCTTATCTATGAAGCCAATCGGGGCAAGATTGAGAACCCTAACGTCATCATCCCAGGCATGGAGCTGACTCTTCCCCCTGCACCTAAAAATCAGGACTAATCTGGACAGGCGGGCTAAACACCTAGCTAGCTAGTTAATTAAGAGTAACTTTACTAAGCTTTAAATTTAATAGAAGCCGTTTGAATTTATGTTCCAGGAGTGGAGAAGGCGCGATGGGGTCAAAACAAGAGGCGGATTCTGAAACCAGGGCAAGGCAAGCGGAAACCCAGGCAATGCAGGAATGGGAAGAGCACGAGGTCAGGGAAGAAGAAAATGAGGCCATGGAAATGACGGAAAAGGCCTATCCTCGGAAGAAGCTGACCTTGGATGAAATGATGTTTTATGGTTTGCTCATCCTTTCGGTGGTAGGGGTTGCAATCACCCAGTCTTCTGTCATTGTGGGTCGCGCCTATTGGCTGGCCATGATACCGATTATTGCGGCCACTACCCTCTATGTAGAGTGGATAAGGGGCCGTGGACAGGGAATGAGATGGCGAACGCTACTGCGAACCCAACTTTTCCACTGGGGAGCGCTTTTGGTTTCTGTAGAGTTGGTGTACATGCTTTTCAATTTTGGCCGGCTCAGCAATGAAGCTGTAAGCTTAATGATTCTCCTGTTGCTGGCGCAGACGACTTTTCAGGTAGGCGTGTACGTGGATTGGCGGTTTTCCATAGTAGCCCTGTTCCAGGCTTTTTCTCTCATCGTGCTGGCTTATTTGAAAGCTTATATATGGATAATATTGTTAGTTGCTATCGGGATAATCGCCTTGGGGATTTATTTCCGTAGAAAATTTCCAGAAAAATTTTCATTTCCCCACCGCAGTCGCTTTTAATCGTTAGAAAAACGTCCTGGCGTGTAAAAGTGGACATTGCTAGGTCACCCATGATCGTTGGGGCTTTCGGTGGCGGGCATCTTGCTCGCATGCTCACCCACTGCTTATGACTCAGTCTTTGTACACATTACTAGCAACTACGTAATTCTTACTGCCTGATATGCGTCTTGTTCGCGACTGGTTTCAGCGTCACTTTTCCAATCCTCAGGTAGCGGGCCTGGCCTTGTTACTTGTCGTTAGTTTTGCCACTGTGATCTTCATGGGACACATATTGGCGCCGGTGTTGGCTAGCCTGGTGATCGCCTATCTGCTCGAGGGAATCGTGGGGTATCTGGAGCGACGACGTTGTCCTCGCTGGCTAGCCGTGCCTTTGGTGTTTGTGGCTTTCATGGTGGCCTTTTTTGGGGACATCTTCGGGGTGATACCCTTGCTCTCACAGCAGGTTACCCAGTTTTTCCAACTCTTGCCGACCATGATTGCTCGGGGGCATGAACTTTTATTGAGCCTGCCTGAGCATTATCCCGATTTATTCTCCGAGGCGCAGGTCAATAATCTGGTGAGCGCTATCCACGTTGAGGTGGCCCAATTAGGGCAAGAGGTGCTTTCCTGGTCCCTGGCGTCAGTGACGAGCCTTATTACGTTGGGGATGTACCTGGTGTTGGTACCGTTACTGGTGTTTTTCTTCCTCAAGGACAAGGACCGCCTTATTGAATGGTGTAAATCTTACCTTCCGCAGGAGCGAAAATTGATAGCTGAAGTCTGGGGCGAGGTAGATTTTCAGATCGCCAACTATGTTCGCGGTAAATGCATCGAGATCCTGATTGTCTGGGCAGTGAGTTTTATCACCTTTTATGTCTTAGGCTTGCGGTTTTCTATGCTGCTGAGTGTGCTCATGGGCTTGTCGGTTCTTATTCCCTATATTGGCGCGATGGCGATCACTTTACTGGTGGCGTTTGTGGCTTATTTTCAATGGGGATTGAGTACTGAATTTGCTGAAGTGCTTGGCGCCTGTGTCATCATCCAGTTTTTGGATGGCAATGTGTTGGCGACCTTATTGTTTGCCGAAGTGGTGGATTTGCATCCTGTGGCGGTGATTGTGGCCATTGTGGTTTTTGGTGGAGTGTGGGGATTGTGGGGGCTCTTCTTTGCAATACCGCTTGCCACCATCATACAGGCGGTGCTCAAGGCCTGGCCCAAAGTCCCCCCTGTAGAAGAACGGCCTCCACTGCTAAAACGTTGGGGTATTTCCTTGCTAGGACGACAACGGTCGCGGTGAGGTAGGGTATTGTATGCGGCAGCCGTGTTCGCCAGCCGCTTATCCTTAAAGCCAGTGGGGGCAAGATCATACCAATTTAGCAAAAGGCTGCAATTTATTAAGGTTATAACTGGTTGTTTATACTAAGCCTATACAATGCAAAGTTACGTGAAATTGGTATCAAGGTCCCTAGCGTAATAGTTCCAGGCATGGGGCTGACTCTTCCCCTTGCATCTAAAAATCAGAACTAATGGGGTTGGCATAATCTATAGAAGGTAAGTGGTGTCTGTCACCGTGACCCTTTGCTCGAGGCTATTTCCGCATATTGGGGAGAGGCCGTATATGGTGCCGTTTGAAAATGTCTTTTATGAGATTGGTGCTCTGCTGGGGGTGGCTGCCGCGGGCGGCGTTTTGGCAATCCTGTTGCGCCAGCCGCTGATCGTCGCTTTCATTGCCGTTGGCATCATCGTAGGACCCACGGGTTTTGGGTGGGTGGTTGCCAGCGATCAAGTGGATTTGCTTGCCAAGTTGGGGATTGCCCTGTTGCTGTTCGTAGTCGGTCTAAAGCTCGATCCGCACATCATCCGGACAATGGGGCCGGTGGCGCTGGCGACGGGACTTGGCCAGGTTGTATTCACTTCGGTAGTTGGCTATCTCATCGCCCTCGCTTTAGGGATGGCGCCGGTGTCCGCGCTCTATGTGGCCGTGGCGCTTACTTTCTCCAGTACCATTATCATTGTCAAATTGTTATCGGATAAGCGCGAGGTGGACTCTTTGCATGGTCGGATCGCCATCGGCTTTCTCATCGTGCAGGATATCATGGTGGTGCTGGTGATGATCGGCTTGACGGCTTTTGGCCAGGCTGGTGATGCGCTCAGCCTGGGCCGGGAGGCGTTGCTAGTGCTCGCCAAGGGAGCGGCGATGCTGGCAGTCGTCGGCTTGCTGATGCGCTATGTTTTGCCACCGTCATTGCACCGGTTGGCGCGTTCACCCGAGCTACTCGTGCTTTTCTCCATCGCCTGGGCAATACTCGGGGCGTCAGCGGGGGATACCCTAGGCTTCAGCAAAGAGGTTGGGGCCTTTCTGGCCGGGGTATCAATTGCCGCCACTCCGTACCGCGAACTGGTTGCCGCGCGTCTTGTCAGCTTGCGGGATTTCCTGCTGTTGTTTTTTTTCATCGACCTCGGTGCGAGCCTGAATATAAGCACTTTGGGCGCACACTTGGAGGCATCTGCGGTGCTCTCGCTCTTTGTGCTAATCGGCAATCCCTTCATCGTCATGGCCATCATGGGGGCGATGGGCTATCGCAAACGCACCGGTTTTCTCGCGGGTCTAACTGTGGCCCAGATCAGTGAATTCTCGCTGATTCTGGGAGCTTTGGGGCTAAACCTGGGCCACATTGACCAGGAGACGATGGGGCTTATCACCCTGGTGGGCTTGATCACCATCAGTCTCTCGACTTATATGATTCTTTACTCTCACCCCCTGTACGAACGATTGGCTCCTTGGCTAGGAATGTTCGAGCGTAAAGTGGCGCACCGCGAAGAGGGCGTTGCGGCAGCAATCAATGGCGATACGTACGCGTTCCTCTTTGGCTTGGGACGTTTTGGCGCGGGGATCGCCCAGATCCTGCAGAAGCGCGGCTGCCGAGTGCTTGCAGTGGATTTCGACCCCGATCTGGTGCGCCGGCATGCTGGCGAAGGGTATATGACTCGGTACGGGGATGCCGAAGACCCTGAATTCGTCGCCTCCCTGCCCCTTGAGCGGGTGCCCTGGGTTGTCAGCACCGTGCGGGAACGGAGTGTGAACCGGACTCTGTTGCACACGCTACGCCAGCAAGGTTTCCGGGGTCGAGTGGCAGTGGCTGCCAATGGCCAGCACGAAGCTGAGCTGTTTCGGCGCGAGGGCGCGGATCTTGTCCTGGTGCCTTATTTCGACGCGGCCAGAGAGGCGGTTGACCACCTGCTGGAGCTTGGTGCCGTGGGGAGCCATCCAGGCGACAGCCCTAAGGAATCGACGGGTGCTTGATCTATCCTGTAGAGCTTTGACTCCTATTTTAATTAATGCAATGGAGGGGAGTTATGAAGGTCTTGATGGCAAGCGATTTTTCCACAGGTTCCGATCTTGCTCTCGACCGGGCTACGTTTCTTGTGCGTCAATACCAGGCGCAACTTGTGTTGTTGCATGTATTGGAAGCAAGTGATAGTAGCCTAGTTGGCGCTCTACCAGCACTCGATCGACTCCGTCAAGAAATGGAAACGGCTCTACGCAATAAGGCAGCCTCTAAAGGAATCCAGTGCGAGATTAGGGTGCGGATTGGCAAGGATTTCGTGGATATTATTCTTGAGGCCCGAGAAAGACAAGTTGATCTTATCATTGTTGGTGCCCATGGACGTCACTATATCAAGGACGCTCTCTTTGGAACCACGGCTGAACGGGTGATAAGTAAGGGCGATCGGCCAATACTAGTAGTAAAGCGGCCAGCTCAGGGACCCTACATGCGAGTGTTAGTTGGAATTGATTTTTCACCCGAGTCCCGAAACGCTTTAGAGTATGCTATGAAAATTTTCCCTCAGGCCGAACTTTATATTTTGAATGTCTGTGGCTTGGTATATGAGGGAAAACTGAGACAGGTCGGCTTGAGGGACGAAGAAATCCTTTCGCTTGACAATGTTGAATACATGCGCCATCTAAAAGAATTAGACCGCTTTCTTTCTGGGACTGCGGCCTATTCGATAGCAAAACGACTGGTAGCCAAAGGTTACCCGGCAACCATTATACTAGCCCAAGCTGCACACCTTAAGGCAGATCTTATCGTGGTCGGCACCCGGGGTGCTTCGGGATTGAAATATATTTTGATAGGCAGTGTGGCCAGGCATATACTGCGTGACGCAGACTGCGATGTGCTCGCTGTGCGTTGCGAGAGGCCCAGTTTCGAGCTTCCCTAGAAGTTTTTCCTTCTCGATTGCCAAGCTAAGGTATTGCTATCTAGTGAATGATGGTCACGGGTCCAGTGGCATGACGCACGACTTTCTCGCTTACGCTGCCAAGCAACAGAGCCTCAAAGCGTGAGAGGCCGCGCCGGCCCATGACCGTTATTGAGCTGGGATATTTTTCCAGGTATTGGATAATTTCTGTGGCCGGGTCACCTGAGAGGCTCTCTTCTTTAATTTCTCCCTCTTTGCCGCCAAGAGCTTGGTAGGTTTTGTCAAAAATTTTGCGCGCCGCTTCTTTCTTGAGCTGTTCGATATCTTCCTCTTCTGGGTGGGTAATGCGAAGAAAATCAAAATTGCCGCCCGAGCGTGTCGTAAACACATAGACTAGGGTCATTTTGCTTCCCATCGCTTTAGCCAGGTCGGATGCAAAGCGTGCCGCCCGTAGGGAGTTTTCTGAGCCGTCTACCGGTACAATAATGTCATTGAATTCAGCACTCATAATGATGGCTCCTTAATATTAATTAGCTGCTCGAGTGGCGGTTCTAAATCAAAATCTCCTGGAAAAGCCAAGAACCCATCCATTACTATATCTATAGTCGTTTTTTGTCCTCAGTGCCAATAGGATTTTTATCCGGGACGTCCATCTACCCTCGGTCGCCATAAAATAGTGGTGTAGCGGAATACAAAAAGCCCAAAAGCGGCAATCCAGAGGCCGCCGGAAAGTAGTAAAACCACCATCATATGGGCAGGGAGTAGCAGCGGGCCCCCGATCCGGACAATAGCCCCCAGTGTGAGCAATACATAAGCCCAAATCATCCCTTGGGGCAATTCCAGCCGCCGTCCTGTATGACCGAGGGCTACACGGGACATCATCCCTAGAATAAGAGTGCCCATGGCGCCGACCGTCAACAGATGGATCGCAATGCTACGGTAATCCCCCGGCAGGTAGGCATCTAATCCCTTGGTCATCAACCCGGCGCAAATCCATAAATATCCCAGGTGCAGTACCCAGAGGAGAGGACGTGATAAGGTTTTGTACCCGCCCCAGCCGAGCAGGCGCGCTAGGTTGAGTCCCCCTGCAGTGAGTGCGATGACACCCATCAACGGGCTCACGCCGGTGATCGCTTCTATAATTAAAATTGCAGCGACAGAGCCGATGGCTAGGCGATCGAGCCAGGGAAATTGACGGATAGGGGTTTGAGGGAGGGCATTGCGAGTGAAAAAAGGAATCACCCGGCCGCCAATGATTACCATCAATAGGGTAATGACATTGACCGTGGCTTGCAGGGCTGGTGCAATGACTGTAGGAAAATAACCTGCTCCACCCAGGTGGACGAGTAAATTGCAGCTCGCCAAAATTCCCAATATTCCAATCAGGGGAAGACTGCGAGTATTCCCTGTAGCAATGATAGGTCGGGCGATAAAAAACATTAGGCAGGGAATAAAGGCCATATCGACTGTGATGACGATGAGGGGAGGCAGCGTATTTCCCAAAAGCATGACGGTTCGTCCTGCTAGCCATAATAGGACAAGCAGAAGCAAGGAAGGCCCAGTAGCCGTAGGGCGCCCGGTCCAGTTTTGGGCTGCGGTCAAAAGAAATCCCGCAATAATGGCGGACACAAAGCCAAACAACATCTCATGGGCATGCCAGTAGGGAAGGGGGAAGTATCCATTGAGGTACCACTGACCCTTTAATAGCAATAGCCATAAAAGCATCCAGAGACCGCTCATCAAGGCCCCAAGCCAGAAAAAGGGCCGGAAGCCGGTACCCAGGAAAGTCCACCGAGGACGCCGAAAGGCGGTGTTAGTCATAGGAGTAGATGAAGACATAGATTTTTAGCTCCTGTAAACAACAGGTGAAATCAGAACTATTTTCTTTTATTTTCTAACTATTTGTTATAAAAAGAAAAATTGACAATTCTTTAGTGTTTCGCTAAGGTATTTTCAGGTCATCATACAACAACAGCAAGGAGTATGCATTATGAAGGGCGATAAAAAGGTCATTAGCTATCTCAACAAAGTGTTGACCAATGAGTTGACGGCTATCAACCAGTATTTCCTCCATGCTCGCATGTATAAAAATTGGGGTCTTGGAAAGCTCAATGAATATGAGTACGAAGCCTCCATCGATGAAATGAAACATGCTGATCAACTGATTGAGCGAATCTTATTTCTTGAAGGGCTCCCTAATCTTCAGGAACTGGGTAAGCTCTTGATTGGGGAAGCCCCCAAAGAGGTGCTGGAATGCGATTTGAAGCTGGAAAAGGAAATATTGCCGTTGCTCAGGGAAGCTATTGCCTATTGCGAGAAGCAGAGCGACTATGTTTCTCGGGAACTGTTTGAAGAGATCTTAGATAGTGAAGAAGAACATATTGATTGGTTGGAGACTCAGTTAGAGCTTATTGAGAAGGTAGGATTGCAAAACTACCTGCAATCTCAGATGTAAATCTCCTCGAAGTTTTTCCAAAAATTACCCGCTCCGGTAGTGCTGGGGTGGGTAATCCTCTGCCTTTAAGGTCAGGGGATTTTTGTGGCCGCGATGGCTGCAAGTAGTAAGGAAAGGGTTGCGAACCCGGCCCCTGCCAGGAAGGTGGCCATAGGCCCATATCCCTCCCAAAGTAGACCTGCGATAAAACTGGCGGAAAGTGCCCCCACGCCTGTAATCAGATGAAAAACCCCAAATGCCGTCCCCCGGAGTTTGGGAGAGGTGACATCTGCCACCAGGGCGGAAAGCAGACCTTGGGTTAAACCCATATGGAGGCCCCATAACACCACCCCCGCCATGACATCCCAGATGTCTGTGGCTAGGGCTAGCACGATATCCGCGGCGATGAGGATGATAAAACCGGTGGCAAGAATGATCCATCGGTTCATCAAATCCGACAGTTTGCCGGCGGGATAGGCGGAAAGGGCATAGGCTATATTCATCACCACCATGACCAAAGGTATTAGGGCGTGGGCAAGTCCCATATTTTCAGCACGAAGTACTAAGAAAGCTTCGCTGAAGCGGGCAAGGGAGAGCCCTGCGGCAACTCCCAATAGCCACCCGTAGGGGGTGCCCATTTGACGTATCTCTGCGGCGCGGATGGGTGCTTTAGTGGGAGAGCTAGGGCGGAAAGTCGTGGGTTCTTTAACGCCGAGGATTAAAATCACAACAGCGATGAATCCCGGTATCACCGCCACCCAAAACACCATCCGAATGTCGCCTGCTAAGAGCGCCATGAGCGTCATTGCTAGGAGGGGACCGGTAAATGCCCCCACCGTATCGAGAGATTGTCGTAATCCGTAGCTGGCTCCCCGGAGGGATAGAGGTGCGATTTCTCCTATCAAGGCGTCCCGGGGGGCTCCTCGAATGCCTTTCCCTATTCGGTCAATAAAGCGGGCGGTAAATACCCAGCCTACGGACCCGGCAAGCGGGAACAAGGGTTTGGAAAAGGCGGCTAGGCTATAGCCCATGACGGTTAGCAGTTTCCGCTTGCCCAGATAATCGCTTAGGGCTCCTGAGAATACTTTGGTGATGGAGGCTGTTGCTTCAGCGATACCTTCGATGACACCCACTGACACTGCGCTTGCCCCCAGCACTGAAACCAAAAAAACGGGCAGCAGGCTGTGAATAAGCTCCGAGGAGGTGTCCATAAACAGGCTGACCAGGCCCAGTGTCCAAATACTTCTGGGAATGGCTGCTAGGCCAGAAGGAGGGGGAAACCCTGTTGGAGATGGTTTATTTGCCACTGCTCCGGATTAGATCTCTTGGATTGAAGGTGAGAAGTTCTAAACCCAGAGGGCTATTAAAGAACTATACAATAGTGAAAACATAGTTGCGTCATTAAGGCGTTAATAGGTTAATAATGGAGGAAGCTCCTTGGGAAAGTTATGCCTATCTCCCCAATGGGGAACCCGCATTTTGGCAAGCGGAGCTTGGTGATGAGCGATAAAAATCACAAAGGGCAACATCTTCGTATCACGGTGCCGCAAATTTTCATGGTAGTCGGGATTACTGCTGGTGTTGCCGTCACGCTACTCTTTTTGTGGTATGCGATACCCGTCTTGTTACTTGTTTTTGCGGGTATCTTATTGGCGATTTTGTTACATGGTTTGAGTGATTGGATCGCCCGACGTACTTTTCTTTCCTATGGCTGGTCATTGACCTTCGTCGTGCTTGATTTGATGACTCTTTTTGCTGTGGGTCTATCGTTAGTCGCTCCTGATGTTGCTGATCAAGCCTATCATCTGTCACAACAACTGCCCGAAGCATTAAAGCGTCTTGAGCAATATTTTGCCCAGTATACCTGGGGCCAAGAACTCCTTGCACTGATAGACAAGGATTTAATGCCTAGCAGAGAATTTATGTTGACTCAGGCGAGCAATATTTTTTCCTCTACATTAAATGTCCTGACCAGTTTTATTATCATTTTGTTTATTGGCCTTTATGGCGCCGCGCAGCCACGCTTGTATGTGGAGGGCATTACCCAACTTGTTCCTATTCGTAGGCGGCAACGAGTTCGGACGGTTCTGCATCAAGTGGGGCAGACCCTCCTGTGGTGGCTTTTTGGAAGAATGATTTCAATGACTATTGTGGGAATGTTGACCGTGCCCGGGTTGTGGTTGCTTGGTATTCCCCATATTTTGACGCTTGGCCTACTTGCGGGTCTTTTGACTTTTATTCCTTATATTGGTCCTGTGCTCTCGGTTGTGCCTGCTGCGCTTCTTGCCCTGTTACAGAGTCCAATACAGGTGGTTAATGTTTTATTGCTTTATCTTTTTCTACAATCCTTCGAGGGTTACCTACTCACTCCACTGGTACAAAAGCGCACGGTGGCAATGCCGCCAGTACTTACCATTTCGGTACAAGTGTTATTCGGTACCTTGCTTGGATTCTTTGGCCTGATGTTGGCAACGCCCCTGGTCGCAGCTTTGATGGTCTTGGTACGGATGCTGTACGTTGAAGATATATTGGGCAATTCGAGTAAAGAGAAGTTGTAAAAACGGGATCACCTCTTAAGCACAACCCCCCCCCTATTTTCTGCACTGCCTCATTGACAAAACTTTTGTCTGCTATCGTTATCATTTTTTATACCAATTCGTACTGACCCCGCATGTTATAATGAGGAGGTTTGAAAGCGAGTTTATGGGGAGGAGCGAGGTTGATGAGTCGCCGCCTAGAGCTAGAAATCACGGAGAGTGCCGAGGAATTAAAAGCGCTGCTTCACCAGCAGAGCGAGGTGAAACTCAAAGAACGAGTTCAGGCGTTATATTTGCTCAAGAGCGAGCAGGTCACCGAACTCAAAGCCTTGGGGAAAGTGCTAGGGCGCAATCCCTCCACCCTTTATCGCTGGTTTGAGGGGTATCGGGCCCGAGGGTTAGCAGGCTTGCTTGAGCTTGGGACGGCGCATAATGGGCGTGCCCGAGCTATACCGCCGGCGGTGGAGCAGGCCTTAAAGCAGCGTTTGAAAGAACCGCCGGGTTTTAAGAGCTATGGGGCGATTCAACAGTGGCTGAGGGAAGAATACGGGTTGCAGATTAAGTATAAAACGGTACATCAGACAGTACGTTACCGGCTCAAAGCCAAGCTCAAAGTGGCGCGCCCGAGCCACCTTCATCGAGAGGAAGCGGCGGGGGTGGACTTTAAAAAAAACTCCCGCGGCGCCTAGAAGTTTTGCCGGTCCTCTACGGGGCGGAAGACCCCGCTTTAGCGGTGCGGTATTGGTGTTACGATGAGACGCGCTTTGGGCTTAAAACCATCCCTCGGCGACTGATTACGTTGACCGGCACCAAGCCCCTAGCGCCGGTGCAATGGCAATTTAAAGCCTTCTATCTCTATGGGGCGGTGGAGCCGCTGAGCGGGGAAAGCTTCTTTTTGGAGTTCTCTCATCACGATAGCGACTGTTTTCAGATTTATTTGGATCACCTCGCTCAACGCTATCCCCACGCTCTCCATATCGTTCAACTTGATAATGCCAGCTCTCATTGGGCCAAGAAGCTGGAGTTGCCTGAGAATATCGTGTTGATGTTCCAGCCTCCCTATAGCCCCGAGCTCAACCCTATCGAGCGACTTTGGCAACACATGAAAGATCAGCTCAGTTGGGTTCTCTTTAGCACACTGGACTCCCTTCGACAGACTGTCGGGGAAATCCTCCAGGACCTCACTCCACAAACGATTCGTTCTTTAACCGGTTACCCCTTTATCCTCTCCGCTTTAAAGCATGCAAATATTTAAAGAAATGGTATTATGCGCTAAAAAAAAGTGCAATGATGATTTTTGTGTTTTTGCCCTATAGATTACGTGAAATGCCCCATTCAAACTTATCTTGATAGGAAGTATTTTCTTAAAATGTTGTTTTTTATATAAAATATAATTTGGCATGAATTGTGATTATTTTATTTTGTCAGCGACAGAAGCGGCTGTGATAGGAAGGAGTAGTGCCATGATGAGAAGACAAACCGGTTTTCGTTGTGGGCTCAAAGAGGATGATATTTTATGACCCGTGAAGGTCGTGTGGGGTTTTTTGATACACGGCGGGAAGTGGAAGTCATGTATCAGCGCTATAGGTGTAAGCAAGCGATGGTGTTCCCAAACAGGAACGGGGATGAAAAGCGGCAGGCCTAATTCTCTATCGAGGTTTTTGTTCATGTTTTGAAATCGCAGGCTATATAAACTGTGCTTATCCTCTCTCTCCCCTTAATTTGTTATGGAAAACAATTTTTAATTCTTGCTGCGGCACAAGGAGGTGCCGCTGTTTTTTTACCCGCTTAGGATACATTCGTCGTTGCCTAGATTTGGTTCTAATTTATACGCTAGGGTGAAAACCGTCAAAGAGTATCTATGATAAAGACTGGAGAGACGAAAAATGAATTGGGATGAAGAGAAAGAGGCAATATTTTATCGTGTGATTACGGATGGTGATAGGCAATATTCGATCTGGCCAGAGGACAGGGCCATCCCCAAGGGATGGCATACTACCGGGGAAGTGGGGAGCAAAGAAGAATGCTTTGATTACATCAAGGAAATATGGCTCCAAATGAGTCCTTTGAACCATGGTAAATCATTTGTGGAGGAATCTAATAGCAATGGCAGAGATTTTCTAAAAAGAGAAAGACTGTAGTGATGATTTTTTTCTTTTTTGACTTATAGAGTGTTTGAAATACCCAATTTAAATTTATCGTAGTGAGAAATTTTTATTTTAATTTTTTATTTCCTTTAATAAATATAGTTTGGCGCGAGTTATGACTATTGTTTGTTAGCTGCCAAGGTTCTTCTCTCATGCTTTAAAGTGGCAGGTTCAGATAGGTGTTGCGTTTTTGGCCATATACGGGCAGTGCCCCTAAGTAGGACGAATAAGTGCAGCGCATCCGCGAAACCCACCCCTTGCAATGGTGGAGGCGCCCTGCTTATTCTCTCTACCGGAGTTATTGCAAATACCCACCGCAACCAACCCAAGAGAGCTCTCTGCAGGGGATAGGAATTGCGGCATTTGCCGTATTCAAAGAAGATTATTTCCCTTTGCCTTGCTTTCCGGTTTAGTAAACTCGCTATTTATTGCTGGTTTACTGTTCCCCCTTTCCGCCTGGGCGGCGCAGTCCGATGGAGAGGACAAGGCTGTTGTGGAGATGGATTCGACATCGACAATGAAACTGGCCCAAGGGGAGGGGGTGAAAAAAGAAGGCGGAGCAGGGAGGAGTGAGCTCGCGCCTATGGTGGTGAGGGGAACACTGGGCGAGCAGCCCACTTACCAAGTAGACACCTCCACGGCGGGGACCAAGTTTCCATTGGAAATCAACCGCGTGCCCCAAAGCATCCAAGTAATTACCGAGGATGCTTTTGAAGACCAAAATGCTCGCAGTATCGGCGATATCATGAAACAGGTGCCTTCGGCCAACGTATTCGGGTCGCGTTTTAGTCGTTTTCCAAGCGTTAATATTCGAGGGTTTAGAAGTGACTAGACTCGCAATGGCATCCGGCAACTATTTTTTTCAGGGATCGATTTTTCTGCTCTCAGCCATATTCAGAGCATGGAGGTATTGAAAGGGCCGGGCAGCACCGTCTTTGGACAAAACGGCAATGGGGGGGAGCTCTCAATATCGTCACCAAACGCCCTTACGAGCGGTTGGGGGCCGAAGTGAGTTTCACCCGCGGGGGCTGGGAGGGATTTGACGGCGACCTTACCAGTGGTCAATGGGACTTCAACGTCCCCTTAATGTCGAGCGGGGCCTTGAAAGTACGCTTTACTGGCGAGGTGGAGCGCACCGACTCCTTCATCAATTTTCAGGATTTGGACCGGATCTGGTTCAACCGAATCAATGTTCCTGACATCGATGCGCTGAATCCGACGTTTCTCGCCGCAGCGCCGGAGATCAACCCTGGCATCATTACCTTTGGCCAGAATTTCGACGTTTGGGCGGCTACCTTTCAGGATGTGGTGTCGATTACTCCTTACTTTGATTTGATGGGCGGTTTCCGCTACACCAAGGTCAGCGGAGTACCTCGGGGAAACTTGGTAAGGCGAGTGAGATCGGGAGAAAGCGAAGTCGACAATACTTCTTTTCAAATCGGCGGCACCTTACATGTTACTGATTCAATTCATGTTTTCTCGGGGTTTGCAGAAGGTTTCCAATTCAACGTCGTCGGCCAAAAAGCCGACGGTTCAGCCTTTGATCCTGAAGAGCTCGATCAGGTGGAAGCCGGTGTCAAAGTTGATTTCCCCTGGGGGCTGAGCGGAGCGGCCTCGTTTTTTGAAATCACCCGCAGCAATGTGACCACGCCGGACCGGGAAAACCCAGGCTTTTCCGTGCAAACGGGAGAGGTTCGCTCCACGGGTGGGGAAATGGAGTTAGCCTATCAAGTCACCCCACAGTGGTATTTTCAAGGGGGCTACGCCTTTATTGATGCGGAAATCACCCAAAGCAATGCGGGCGACGAGGGTAATCGGTTTCAAAACATTCCCGAGCACCAGGCCAATCTTTGGACCCATTATCGCTTCGACAACGGCCCCTTGAGAAATCTTACCCTCTCGGCGGGGATGCAGTTTGTGGGCGACCGGCCCTTGGACAATGCCAACACCGTCGATCTTCCCGACTTTACGACCGTGGATTTGGGCGCTTCCTACACCTATCAAAACGTCAAACTGGAGTTGTTCGTCAACAACCTGCTGGATAAACATTATTTCACCGCAGCTGACTTCGGGGCGGCGGTGTTTCCCGGCGATCCCCGCTCGATTGTGGGACGGATCTCGTTGAAGTATTAGCCTCTTGGCGCAAGGATGCGCCCCGGGTTTTTCAGTGCTGCTGGGTGAATGTTGCGGGCATTAAATTCGATATCAGAACCAGCAGGCGGCGGAATAAAGTGCTGTTCGCCATGGGATGGTGGGACTGTGTAGGATGGGTAGAGGCGATAGCCGAAACCCATCACATTTTCTGCCCATAATTAATGGGTTTCGCTGCACTCTACCCATCCTACCCCCGTTATTGCAAGGGAGTAAACCGGATTAAGCATAGCGTATCCGCCAAAACTTTTTTGTTTTTTGCCCTATAGGGTGCGTGAAATGCCTGATTTAAATTTGTTGTGATGGGCATATTTTTTATTAATTTTTTGTTTTTATTAATAAATTTTATTTGGCATGAATTGTGGTTATTTTATCTTGTCAGCGACAGAAGCGGCTGTGATAAGAAGGAGTATTGCCATGATGAGAAGACAAGCCCGTTTTCGCTGCGTGGCCCAAAGAGGATGGTATTTTATGACCCGCGAAGGTCGTGTGGGGTTTTTTGATACACGGCGGGAAGCGGAAGTTATGTATCAGCGCTATGCCCGTGAGAAAGTAATGACCTACAAAAGGAAACGAGAAAAAGGGAGCAAAGAATTTAGGCCAATCATCTAATTAGGGCAATGGGCATTTCTGGAGTGAGTCGGTGGTGCGATGCAACCTCCCTTTCTATCTGTCCGGAAAGGGTTCGTGAAAAATCAGAGTGTACCCCTTCTTCGTACATCACCGGCTCACTCCGGAAATGCCCTCCAGACTTCACTCCTGCCGAAGTCTTTGATTCATGCTTTGAAGTTGTAGATATAAGCAGAGCCTCCATATTTGCTTATCTTTCCTCTTCTCTTGGCTTGTTGTTATGGAAAACGGTTTTAATTCTTGCCGCGGCACAAGGAAGTGCCGCTCATTTTTTCCAACGGATAACCCAATTTAGAATATAGCGTTCCCCAAATAAATGAGATACGAATATCGACCTGGCAGGACCTTAATTCTCAGTCTAACCGTCTCTCTCCTATTGTTGTACGCTAGCCTGCCGATCTGCGTTGTGGGTTAATTTGTCGAGCTGCTTGGCGTTCAGTCTTGATTCGCCCCATCCAGGCTTGGGCTTGGGTGCGGGGGGTGTACAAATAACTGTGGGTGGTGCTCAAAAAGTAATGCTTTGAGTTTGTGAAAACAGAGCGACTCCGTTGTAATAGGAAGCGACCAAACTTTCTTCACAAGGAGTCGCTCTGATGAACAACTTGCGTTGCCCACGTTGCGAATTATCGCACATTAAGAAAAACGGTCGCACCCACTACAGTAAACAAAATCACGCCTGTCTGAACTGCGGGCGGCAGTTTGTGGCCGACGCCCATCGTATTGACGAGACCACGCGCGCCTTGGTTAAAAAATTGCTGCTAGAGCGGCTGTCGTTGCGAGGCATTTGTCGGGTACTGGAGGTGAGTTTGACGTGGTTGCTGCAGTTTATCGATGAGCTATACGCGCACTTGCCTGATGACCTGGGTGTTCAATCGGTCTCACCCGATCGGGCCATTGAGATGTTTTGTTTAGAAGTCCAAGCCGATGAATTATGGAGCTTTGTTGGCTGTAAAGCGAACAAGCAATGGCTCTGGCTGGCGCTCGATCCCTGCTCGCGCCAAGTATTGGCCTTCTATGTTGGTGACCGCTCACGGATGGCGTACCCGCGATGGGTAAGATTGGCGGCCCATAACACCACGCGCCCCTGTTGAGGAAAATTCCCAACTAAAGCCAGCCCGGTTATTTTGCTGCCCGGATCAACCTTAAATTCAACCGGCTGCGGGTTGGGATCAACCCTATATTTCAGGATGATCGTAAATGGCTGCATCCGATAAACCGCGGCCTTCCCGTCTCGCAACAGCCGTCTTGCCCTTGCTGGGCTGCATGGCATCAACGGTTTTCTATCAGTGTCTAATACAAAAACTCTATTCATTAGCTTTCGCTACTCTAAAAGTTAGGGTTCTCTCGCCAATGTTTGAAGGGTCGTTCAGTCTCGGCATTCGCTCCTGTGTCGCTCCGTAGTTCATTGCCTTTGACCTCAGTGCCTGGGGCTGAGAAATGCACCCCAGGGTGAGTCGCTTTCGCTTCAACTTCAAACGTAGCCCCGAAGGGCTGAGGCTGGTTGAGCCAACCAACTCATTCGGAAAGTTCAGGACGAACTTGGAGAATGAGTTAGGCGACGACTCAACACCGGTACATGCCTTCGTGGGGTTTGACAGTACGTAATATACGTGATACACGTATATTACGTACTGTCCATGAGGCCGCCGACCCTATGAAACAAAATATCACCATCAGCTTGGATAAAGAAATTATTAAAAAGGCGCGCGTACTGGCAGCCAAAAACGCAACCTCGATCAGCCGGCTGATTAGTGATGAACTCACCGCTAAGATCATTCAGGAAGAACGGTATCAACAAGCGCATCGACAGGCGCTGGCCGATCTGAACACAGGCTTTCATTTCGGCGGTAAGGGTATTCAATCGAGAGACGCGCTACATGAGCGATAGATTCTTTATCGATACGAATGTCC
This sequence comes from Nitrosococcus halophilus Nc 4, assembly GCF_000024725.1. Classification (NCBI taxonomy): domain Bacteria; kingdom Pseudomonadati; phylum Pseudomonadota; class Gammaproteobacteria; order Chromatiales; family Chromatiaceae; genus Nitrosococcus; species Nitrosococcus halophilus. The sequence goes on from NC_013960.1 coordinate 1,915,646, forward strand.
TTATCTACGCCTATGACCTGGATGCTGGAGCAAAACATTTAAAGGCCGCCAGCATTGTAAAAACATGTTGGGAACAACGAAATGGTCTTATCAGCACCCAAGTGTTACAGGAGTTCTACGTCAATGTGACTCGTAAGATCCCCATGCCCGTGCCACTGGCAAAAGCGAGAGGTGTGCTCAATACCTATGAGGCATGGCCGATCATTGTCAACGAATTGAGCGATGTGTTGTTTGCGTCCGAATTACAAGAGCGTTATCAACTTTCTTTTTGGGATGCCTTGATTGTTGCGGCTGCCCATAAGGGCAGGGCGACAGTGCTATTGACCGAAGATCTCAATTCGGGCCAGATCATCGCTGGCGTGGCGATCCAAAATCCGTTTCTCTAACGCATCTCAGCGGTTCTTGGCAGTGATTGATGCAAGCTAACTTGTCCGTTCCGACTAGCAAGCAGGATGGCTAACGCTGCTTAGTTTGTCATACCAATTTCATGTAATTTTGCATTGTATAGATGCAGTCTAAACAAGCACTTGAAGCCTTAATAAATTGCATTCTTTGATTAAATTGGTATTACCGGGATCATCTGGAGGGGGAAGTGCGGGATATCGCTTTGGTCCGTTGGTCTTCGGAAGACGGTCCCTCCCAGGCGGGTATTGTGCACGATGACCACTGGGTGATTGAAGGTTGTCCCAGCAACGGCCCCGCGGTGGCTCGTAGTGATGGGTTGACCATGGTGGCCTGGTTTACGGCGGCAGATGGTGTGGGACGGGTACGGACCGCTTTTTGGCCTGATGGGGAGAATCATTTTGGAAAACCCATAGAAGTCGATGCCAATGCCAATGGTTACGTCAATGCCCTCTTGCTGGAAGACGGTTCCGCTCTGGTGGCCTGGAGGGGACGGGCCGGGCCGGTGGAGGAACTGCATCTGGCCCAGGTCCGACAGGACGGTACCGTGCGGGATCGGACCACGATCTATCGCGGTGACTTCCCCCGTTGGCCTAGCCGGCATTTAAGCCTGGCCCAGGTGGGCGATTCGGTGTATGTGGCGTGGCTGGACCCCGAGCAGCAGCGGATACGATTGGTCAACTACCTTCCCTGAAGGAAGAGGCTTGATGGGATCAACGCACGCTACATTGGGCATCGAGAGCGGGTTTCCTGGCTTAACCGCTTACCCGTTGGGCTGGTTGACACCTCTGACCAAGACGCCGCAAAAGCGGAGCAGCCCCATTGTATTAAACGCAGCACCTTGGTCGCTTTGCGATGCTGTCCAGTTATCCGGAGACGTTAAACAATGCCAGTATTTTTAAGCACGAACTGTTTACCCGGTGGGTGCCTAAGTGCAAGCACATTATATCAGAATCATGGGCGCTTCCTCCCCGGACTAAAGTCCAGGGCCTCCGCGCCTGTGCCAGCCTGGGAGGTTTAATCGGTGAAAAGGCCCGTGCCCAGCGACGGCAATGCAGGGCAACCCTGTAAAAGCCGAGTTCGTAGGGGCGGTTGAGCCGTGCGAAACCGACCGCATTACCTGAAAGTCATACTTCCCGTGGTTTTGTTATTGGCCGGCATCGTGACCTCCTGGGCCATTGTCCAATCGCCCCCCGTAGTGGAGACCGCGCCGCCCCAGGTGGAACCCCCTCGGGTAGAGACGGTGGCGGCGCAGCCTAAGTCGGTGCGGTTGAAAGTTCATTCCCAGGGGACGGTAAGGGCCTGCACGGAAATGGAATTAACTGCCGAGGTTTCCGGGAAGGTGGTCCAAGTAGCGCCTGGTTTTAGGGAGGGAGGACTTTTCAATAAGGGCGATCTGTTGGTGCAAATCGATCCGCGGGATTACGATTTGGCGGTTGTCAAGGCCCGGGCGCGGGTGGCGGAAGCCCACGGCCAGCTGCTTCGGGAGGAGGCCAAAGCGGAGTTGGCCCGGAAGGATTGGCAGAGTATTGGCAACGGTGAACCTAATCCCTTGCTGTTAAGGGTGCCGGAGCTGGAAGAGAAGCGAGCTAAGCTCAAGGCGGCCAAGGCCGAACTCGAGGAAGCTCTACTGGATCGGGAGCGCACCGAATTGCGGGCCGCCTTCGATGGTCGGATTCGGGAAAGGTGGGTCGAGGTGGGGGAGTATGTGGAGGAAGGCACCCCCTTGGCTCGGCTGTTTGCCGTGGATAGGGCGGAAGTGCGCCTGCCCCTGGATCCGGCCGAATTGGCCTTTTTGGATCTGTCGTTGGCCTCCCAACAGGACTTGGGGGCGAAGGGGCCCAAAGTCATTCTGCGAGCTTCCCTAGCAGGGAAACGCCACTCCTGGGAGGGCCGAATCGTTCGCACCGAAGGGGTGATCGACGAGAAAACCCGGATGTTGTATGTCGTTGCCGAGGTGCGGGATCCTTACGGCTATTTGGACGCTGCCCAGGGGGCGCCGCTGCCGGTGGGTTTATTTGTGGAAGCGGAGATTGAAGGCCGGACCTTTAATCCGGTCCACCTGCTTCCCCGCCGTGCCTTGCGCCAAGACGGCCAGGTGCTGGTGGTCAATGGCCAGCATCGGGTCAGCTTTCGGGAGGTGGAGGTATTGCGGGTTGAGGGAGAGTGGGCGGTCATACGAGGGAGTTTGCAGCATGGAGGAGGGGCTGATGCCGATTTTGTGGGAGCAAGGGGCGGAAGCCGAGCGAGTGATTCCCCTTGCGGTGACCTTGGCCTTTGGCGTCTTGTTTTCGACTCTGGTGACCTTGGTGTTGGTGCCGGTGGGCTATTCAATCTTCGCGGATATCCGAAGGGGGATAAGGCGTTGGGGCAAAATGGGGTTGCCCTGGGCTTTTCATTGAAAAGGAAGGATCAACTCCACCGAGGGAAAATAGGTGGAAAAGCGGCCTTTGTCACGTGTCATTAGCAGATATTTTTCAACGGCGGCATGAGCACCGATGAAAAAATCCGGCAGCACGTTGCTTTTTAGGCCCTTGTTTTTCCGGTAGTGAAGAAAGGCCTTGCCTGCCAAAAACAAAGCTTCATGGGGCAAGGGTTTGACGGAAAAATCGAGGTGCGCGATGAAGGCTTCCATTTCTTCTATGGTGGTGTAGCCGATGGCACATTCGGCATAAATAATCGGATTGATCACGAACACATGGTCTGCATCCAAACACTCCAAGGTATCGGCGCTCCATGGGAAACACTCGCTTTCCGGCGTAGCCAGATCGGTAAGGACGCAGGTATCGATCAGTACGATTGACATTCAGTCGCCCCGGGTGAGCGCCAGGATTTCTTCCGTACTCATACGCAAGGTGCCTACCTTATGTGCCGTGCGGAATCGGTCGCGTCGGTGGGTCCGTGCCTTGCTGAGATACCAACGCCCGTTTTCATCCCGGACGAATTCGACCTCCGTTTCCGCCGGTCGGATCCCCAGGGCATCTCTGACCTCCTGGGGGATGGTTACTTGGCCTTTGCTGGTAACGCGCATGGTGTTTGTCTCCAAAGTTATAGTATTACTTTATGGTAATACCGACTGTTGAAAGAGTCTAGCAACAAACCGTTCTCGATTTGCGGTGAAGCAACGCCTGCTAATGGTTTTATGAGTGGGATGGAAAATTGTCATTTTAATTGGTAATGGTCGGGGTATCCTGGATACCGTAATAGGCAATTCCCCCATCTCATCGGCTATCCTTACAGCTTTATCCGAGGGACCTAACCTGCAATGCTCGGATGGGGGGTAGTCATCGCTATGGGAAAATTTTCAAAGCGCCTTTTGGGGCTGTTAATCTTGATTTTGTTTCTGTCACCCGTGGCAGCGCTTTTTTGGGTGGTTGAGGACCAGCCTGCCAGCCGTCAGGTGTCGCCGCTCAGGGTAGCGGATGCGCACCAAGTGCACGCTCTAGCCCACCAGTTCAGTCATGCCTTATCAGCGGAGAGGGCTACGACTATCACAGCGAAGGAACACGAGTTGAATAGCCTCATGGCGTGGTTAGCACGGGGTATTCCCCGTTTATCCGGGCAGGTCAACATCACCTCTGCCGGGCTCAATGCTGTTTTGACCCTATCGCTGCCCTCTAATCTCTTGGGCGACTATGTGAATCTGCGTGGCGGGCTGAAACCCTCGATAACAGGACTGCAATTTACCCGGGTTGCTCTAGGTCAGTTGGAACTCAACGGCGATATCACCTTATTCCTTCTTCGCTCCATGCTCAATATAGTCCTGGGTAATGGGCACGGCGCTACTTTGTTGGAGGCAGTGCGAGCGGTGATATTTAGAGGGGAAGAGATGACCCTGTATCTTCGCTCGACGCCGGAGGTAAAGGCCCAGTTGGCCCAACTTGCCGGCAGGCTAGAAAAGATCCGGGATAAAGTGGCGTTGCTTGGTGATCCGGATATTATCCGGATTTATTACACTCAATTGGTTGAAATCCAACGAAGGCATCCGGTTCAAAAGCCGGTTTCATTGGCCCACTATATAGGAGCGTTGTTTCAACTTGCCCGTGAACGTTCTCGGGTTGGAGAAGCCGCAGCAGAGAACCAAGCCGCAATCTTGGCGCTTGCCATCTACTTTGGCGATGCCCGCTTGGAGCGGCTAACCGGTCCGGTGCGAACCGGAGTGCTCCGTACTTATCTCCCCCAAAGGGGGCGGGTGCACTTGGCTAACCGTCGCGATTTAATGTTGCATTTTATTCTCTCGGCTGCCCTTAAGATCGCTGCCGATAAGGGGATGGCGATGGCCATTGGAGAGTTCAAAGAGCTGCTGGATGCTGCCTCAGGGGGGAGCGGTTATAGCTTTGTGGATTTGGCTGCCGATCGTGCCGGGATTCGCTTTGCCGAACAGGCCACTGATCCTTCGGGAGGGGCCGAGTGGTTGCAGAAACAGTTAGCGGGAAACACGGATGAAGCGGTTTTTTTTCCGAAAATAGCTGGATTGCCTGAAGGATTGACTAAACAGCAATTTACGGAGCAGTTCCCTACTGTGGAAAGTCCCGCCTACCAAGCGATGGTTGAAGAGATCGATCGTCGCATTGGGCGCTTGCCTGCCTATGCCAGCGGATAGAGATGGAAAAATGCTTATTATCGAGCGATTGGACCCTTTTAGGGGTCTATGTCAGACTAAAAGTGTTAACTTTCTTTACGGTGAAAGCGGTGGAGCAAGGCAAAGGCAGGAGAAATACTCAAGCGGTGCAGCAACCCCCTGAAACCGACATGATGGCCCAGTATCGTGGGATCAAAGCGCAATATCAGGACGCATTGCTGTTCTTTCGCTTTGGTGATTTCTACGAGATGTTTTATGAGGATGCGGCGCTGGCTTCGCGGGAATTGGATATCGTCCTGACTTCGCGGCCCCAAGCAAAAAATAGCGAGCGGGTACCCATGTGTGGGGTGCCTTACCACCGTTTGGAAACCTATGTGGCCCGCCTGATCGGAAAGGGCCATAAAGTCGCTATCTGTGAGCAGCTAGAGGGAGCCAGCAAAGGCAGGGGGTTGATCCAGCGGGAAGTGATCCGGGTGGTGACGCCGGGCACCTTCTTTGAGGCCGAGCGTCAAGAGGGGGCCTTGGCGGCGCTGTGCTTTGAAGGGGAGCAGATAGGGATGGCGTTGCTGCAACTCGCCACGGGTGAGTTTCTCTTATTGGAGGCCAGCCGGGAAGAGTTGCCGGGGGTATTGAGCCGGTTTCGGCCCCAGGAAATTCTTCTCCAAGAGGGGCAGAGGCTAGAAGCATTGCCCCACTATCAGCCCTTTATTGCCGAGCAACCCGCCGAGGCCTTTATTCCAGAACAGGCATTGACTCTTTTAGCTGACCATTTTGGCCGTGAGGCCATTGCTTCTCTAGTGCCTACTGCACGGCAGGGGCTGGTGGCCGCGGGGGTGTTGCTGGGTTACGTAAAAGAAACTCAAATGGGTTTCTTGCCCCATCTGCAAGTCCCCAAACAGGAGAGCCGGGATCAGTTTGTCTTTTTGGATGCTCAAACCCAAAGAAACTTGGAGTTGGTGGAAAACATTTACCAAGGCACGGAGGAAGGCACCCTGTTGGCTGTTCTGGATCGCGCCCGCACCAGCATGGGACGGCGGCGTCTCAAACGGTGGCTGCTCCACCCCTTGCGGGCAGTCACTCCAATTCAGGAGCGCCAAGATGCGGTGGCTGAGCTGGTGTTAAAACATTCCCTGCGAACTAGGCTGCAAGAGGCCTTAGCCCAAGTCCTGGATTTGGAACGGCTGACTTCACGGATCACCTCGGCAGTGGCCAATCCCCGGGATCTGGTGGCCCTGAGAACTTCATTGGCACCGTTGCCTCTCATCCATGACCTGCTAAGTGCTACTCCCATCCCGTTGCTTCACGGTCTGGGTAGCCAGCTGGATGTTTTGGAGGATCTTCACGCTGAGATCCAGCGGGTCCTGGTGGACGAGCCCAGGGTAACAGTGAAAGAGGGCGGACTGATTCGCCCTGGAGTGTGTGCCGAGTTGGATGAGCTCCATGCGGTGGGGCAGGAGGGAACGGGCTGGCTGGCCAATTATGAGCAACAGGAGCGAGATCGCACCCAGATCGGGAACCTTAAAGTGGGGTTCAACAAAGTCTTTGGTTACTATATTGAAATCACCAAGTCCAATCTGGGCGCGGTTCCTTTGGACTATCAGCGCCGCCAGACCTTGGCCAATGCAGAGCGCTTTATTACCGATCCGCTCAAGGCATTTGAGCAGCAAACCTTACTGGCCCTGGAGCGGGCCAAAGAATTGGAATATCAGCGCTTTGTGGAACTGCGGGATCAGGTGGCCACCCAGGCTGCCCGCTTACGTCAAACCGCTGAAGTTTTAGGCACCTTGGACGGATTGGCCTCCTTAGGGGAGGTGGCCGCCAGCCAAGGCTGGGTGAAACCAGAAGTGAGCGAAGGCCATCACCTGACGATTACGGAGGGCCGTCATCCGGTGGTGGAGTCCTTGAGAGGAGAATTTGTGCCCAATGATCTCCATTTGGGCCAAGACCCTTCTTTTCTCATTTTGACCGGCCCCAATGCGGCGGGTAAGAGCACCTATGCCCGCCAGGCGGCTATTTTGGTGTTGTTAGCCCAAATAGGGAGTTTTGTCCCAGCGGAAACTGCCCATATTGGCGTGGTGGACCGTATCTTCACCCGCGTTGGGGCAGCGGACTTCCTGGCCCGGGGGCTGTCTACCTTTATGATGGAAATGATGGAAACCGCCAATATTCTCCGCTATGCCACCTCTAAAAGCCTGGTGATCCTGGATGAAGTGGGGCGGGGTACCGGCACCTCCGATGGGCAAGCCATTGCCCAGGCGGTGGCGGAAATGTTGGCCCAGGAAATCAAAGCCAGAACCTTATTTACCACCCATTATCATCAATTGGCGGCGTTGGCGGATCGCATTCCCAGCATGGCCAATGCCCGCCTGGCAGTCCGGGAAGAGCAAGAGGAAGTTTCTTTTCTCTATAAAGTGGTTCCTGGCGCGGCCCCTAAGAGTTATGGCATTTATGTGGCCAAGTTGGCAGGCTTGCCCCCTGCTGTGGTTCAGCGGGCCAGTGAACTATTGGCCCAACTGGAGCAGGAAGAAAGCGTTTCTCCCGTTGGCAACGCCAGGGCGGAGGTTAGGGAAGTTCCCCCTCCTTCCGGCTGGCTTAGACGGGAGGCTTTAGTGGCTCGCTTGTTGGAGCTGGATCCTCTGCGCACGACCCCTTTGGAGGCCTTGGAACTGTTGGCGGAGCTCAGGCATTTAGCCCAGTCCTCTTCCCGCTCAGAAGGCTGGGAGGCTGCCCCGGTCATGCCCTTTTCCAAGCAGTCCGGTAAAGGATGACCATCCGTATTCTTTCGCCCCAGGTCCAGCAGTGTATCGCCGCAGGCGAGGTGGTGGCGCGTCCCGCCAGTGTGTTGAAAGAACTCATGGAAAATGCCCTGGATGGGGGGGCTGAAACGGTGCGGGTTAAGGTGCAGGAGGGGGGGCGGCGTCTCATTCAAGTAATTGATGATGGTTCAGGCCTGGCAGCCACTGAGGTACCCCTGGCTTTTGAACGTTTTGCCACCAGTAAAATCGTTCAAATGGAAGATTTGGCGGCGGTGCGCTCCTTTGGCTTTCGCGGTGAAGCCCTGGGGAGTATTGCCTCGGTGTCCCGGCTGCGTCTTCTGAGCCGGGAAAAGGGAACGTTATTGGGCACCGAGGCGCGTTTGGAAGGGGGGCGGATGCTCTCTTTGCAGGAGATGGGGGCGTCGGTGGGAACCCGAGTAGAGGTCTGGGACCTGTTTTATAATACTCCTGCCCGGCAAAAATTCCTCCGTAGCCTGCGGACCGAATACGGCCATATCCTCAACACCTTTACCCGTTTTGCTTTGGCTTTTCCCGAGAAGCACTTTACGCTCACGATGGATGGCCGAGAACTGCACGTTCTTCCTCCGGCTACCCGGGTAGACCGGATCACGGCGCTATTGGGCCAACAGGCTGCTGCCCACCTAGAGGAATTCCACGCCACAGGTTCCTGGGGGCGGTTAGGGGGCTTTGTGATCCCTACTGAGGCACGGGGGCGAAGCCCCCTTTATCTCTTTGTTAACCGCCGCCCGGTGCGTAATGTGGCCCTTTATCGTGCTATTCGGGATGGACTTCAGGAAGCGGGAAGCACCGTACTCTTGTTTCTTGACATTCATCCTTCCCAAGTGGATGTCAACGTGCATCCGGCCAAAGCTGAGGTGCGCTTCCGTGACGAGCAAGCCCTTTATGAACAGGTTCGATCCGCCCTCAAGCAACGAACCTTACCGTGGCAGACGCAAAATGAAAGGGTGGCGGAAGAAGAATCAACCTATGGGGCAACCCAGGGTTTTCGTCTCTTGGGGCAGGTGGAGAATACTTTTCTGGTCACCCTGTCCGAGGGCCAGATCTACCTTTTGGATCAGCATGCGGCCGAAGAGCGGGTCCTTTATGAACGGCTGCAACAGGGAAAAGTTCAACCCCGTGAACTGGTTGCCCCCCAGGTGGTCACCCTTTCCCCGGAAGAACGGGCTTTTGTGGAGACCCATAGGGAGGCCCTTGAGTCCTGCGGATTTGTGGTCGAGCCTCTGGGTCCCCAAGCCCTGGCCTTGCGGGCTATTCCTGATTTTCTCTCCCCACCGCAATCAGGGCTTATTTTCTCCCGCCTGTTACCCCGGGTGCGCAGCCAGAGGGAAGATTTCCAGCAGGCCTTATCCTGCCTGGGGGCCATCAAGGCCGGCGAATCTCTTGCTCCTGAAGCCCAGGAGCGGTTGCTGAATGCCTGGGTCCAGACCGATCATCCCCATGCCTGTGCCCATAATCGGCCCGTGTATTTTCGTCTTTCCTTGGATGAGGTTCGGCGCAAAGTGGGCAGGACGGGCTTGAGCTGCGAGTTCGACACCCCCTCCGGAAAATAATTATTCTCCATTTTTTTCCCTGTAACGAAGCCCTTGTTCCTTCCAGGGATTAGGTCCCGTAACTTAACCTGACCGCTTGAGTCGGTAAAGAGCGGAGATGTCCTCTTCGCCAAAGCCCTTTTCCAGCAATCGTTGATAATCGGTCAGGGCCATTTCGGTAAGAGGCAGGGGGAGACCGAGTTGCCCTGCCATGGCTTTTCCGAGGTGAAGATCTTTATGGTGTAGTGCGACTTTAAAGCCAGGATTGAACTTGCCTTGAAGCATGGTTCCACCCCGTTTTTCCAGAAACCAGTTGCCGGCCGCGCCACTGGAGATCGCGTCGATGACTTTTGCCATGTCCAGGCCCTGGGCTTCACCGAAAGCCAAGGCCTCGGTGACAGCCTCATTGATTCCTGCCGCCATGATCTGATTGACTGCTTTAGTGGCCTGCCCGGTACCGACCTCACCCATGTGCACAATGCGACTGGCCATGGTGTTAAGCACCGGCCGGATTCTGGCTAACGTGGCCCCCTGACCTCCCACCATCATCGCCAGGGTGCCGTTACGGGCCCCTTCCACGCCGCCTGAAACTGGAGAATCCAGAAAATCAGCGCCTTTATCCCGGACAATAGCCGCCGCGCGACGGGCGGTTTCCCGGCTCACAGTGGAAAAATCTACCACTATTTTCCCAGAGGCAAGACCGGGAGCAAGGGCTTCAACCACGGTGAGTACATCTTTGTCGGCGGAGACACAAGTGAATATTGCCTCCACTGCTGCGGCTAATTCCGCCGGTTCTCGTGCGCAGGTGATTTGTAATTCCTGGGCTAAGGTTTCCGCCGTTGCCTGGGTTCTATTCCAGACGGCATCAAGAAAACCAGCTTTTGCCACATTTTTTGCCATGGGCTTTCCCATGGCACCTAAACCGATAAAACCTACCTGCATGGTTCCAATCTCCCCCTAGAATTCTAAATTCCTGGTCGGCGATCCCTATTCTCGAACCTTCTTTTCAAGTTATTCCTTACTGCGGACGGCCAGATACTGCGGATAAACTCAATTTGCTGTTCAGTAAAAGGCCGATATTTTCTGAAGGGGTTTTCGTCGGTAATCCGCGGCAGATTTCTGAAACCAAGCTTAAGTCTCATGCGATACCAGTCTAGGGTATGGATGAAACCGTCTTCATCTATTCCAAGGGCACTCCCACTTTCCGACCAGTCCCCTGAATTGGCGATCATTAATCGGCGCCCGGTTGTTTCATCTCTAAAATGCTCCAAATAGAGCTTGTGAATGTGACCGTTAATTTCACCACTGTAATCTGAGTTTTTAACCGCTTCTTTGACAATGTCTTGGTAACGGCTAATAAATCCTAATTGCTTTTTTAGCAGTAGGTTGGCCCCCCTGTTGGCGGCATGTTTGAATGCATCGACTACAGAAAAATGCTGACCGAGTAGGCCATGGGATAACTGGGTGGCGGATTGATGGAGTGAAAGTCCCAGTTCCCGGGCTTCTATAACAATTTTATGGCCAATATGATACTTGGGGCGCTCTTTGAGATATTTTAATAAATGGGCGTCATGTTGGTCCCCATGACGGATGCGGACCTGGGGATACTCCCGCAGGTCGAGGAGATGTTCATGTTTAAAAATGATGCCAGGATCGCTTTCCCCGAAGGTAACAGGTTGTTGAAACAGTCCATTGATCTTCCGGAAGCGGTGATCATGGTTTCCGGGAATCTGGATTTCTCCTTTTCCTTCAAAGCGCCTTGCCGTTTGGATATCCAGTACCCGCTTTTCCCATTCCGAAATGGGTTTATAAGGAAGATCTTCGATATACCAGCCATCAATAATGTCACCATTTTTTATCAACAGGCTGTAATCGACCCAACTCAAAAATTCATAAAGTAACCTGGCTAAATTTTGTCTCTTAAAGAAGTGGGTATCAGAAATAATGATAATAGGGAAGTAACCCGCACGCAGTTTTTCTAAGGTTTGAGAATATTTTGTTACCCGTGCCACTATTGGTTTAATCTCTTGTTTGAGGCTTCGGCGTGGTCATATATCCCACTTCTTTTGCTGGCAGGGGCAATCATCGTCACCTTGACAGGCGAGGGTAGCGCATATGACGCTACCCTAATCAGACTTTATATCTTGTCAACTCCAGTCCAGCCAGTTGTTCAAGGCGAGTAGCATTAGTGATGATGGCAATGCTCGCATTTTCTGGCTTGAGATACTCCGCGGCGACCCGTTTGAGATCTTCAAGGCGTACCTCTAATATCCGACTACGAAAGCGGCGGCGTTGTTCAGGGGTGCGGCCATAGAGACTATTATAAAAGGCGCTTTTGGCCTCGCCAGCGGGTGATTTAGGTTTGTCGATGGCACTAATAACCCCAAGCAGGGCTTCCTCCACGAGACGCCATTCGTGGTCGTTTTCCAGCAGCCATTGCACAGACCGATCAAAGTCCTCTAGGGTTTCAGTGAGGCGCGGGTCTCGATAGGAAAAGAAGCGAAAGGTCGCACTGTCCGAGTCTTGCCCGCCGCCGCCGCCGTAGGCCCCGCCCTGTTCACGGATTGCCCGGTGGAGGTAGTTATTGCGAAGGAAACCCCCAAGGACCGTCAGGGCCGCAGCATCTGGATGGTCAACAGGTACAGTGGGATAGGCCTTGGCGCAGAAATTAACCTGGGTACTGGTGGTCCAGGCTTGGCGCACGGAGGTGCGTACCTCAGGCAAACGCAGAGGAGTAAAGTTTGCGGCAGCTTCCGGATTGTAGTGCTCGTGTTTGTTCAACGCTGCCAGAAATTCCGAACGGCGTTCTTGTTCCCCGATCACCAGCAATTGACGGGGGGCAGCCAAGAGACGTTGGTGGATGCGGCGGAACTTATCGGCTAGCGCCTCGCAGGCGGTTTTATCGGTGAGACTTTCATCCAGTTCTTGCAGAAGAGAGATCCCGGAGAGCCCACTCAAGCGATGACTGAGGGCCGCCGTGGGGCTCATTCCGCTGGCCGCCGCCGCCATGGCTAGGGCATGGCCGTTGCCGGTAATATGCTCTTCCCAATCAGCGCGGCGTTGGGCAATCACCTCGCGGAGGTGGTCCAACTCATCGAATCGCACCTCTTGTAAGGTGGTTTGCAGTAACTCGGCGAGTTGCTCGTGGTTATGGGCGAGGGCCTTGCCGGAGAGGACAAAATGGCCATTCACCTGTTGGACATCGTCTATCCGCCCCCGTAAGGTGGTGGTGGCGTTGATGCCGCCGCTGACACTATCTTGCCAAGCTTGGGTTTGACGGTAATCCCGATCGCCGACACCCAGTTCCGTAAGGCAAGCGGTATAGTGGGGCAACACCTCCAACAGCTCGTCTTCTAGGTGGGGCATGTCGATGACGATCTGTTGATAGACCAAACCATTGGTGCCTTGATCGAAAAAGGTGGCCGGGAGCTGATGGACGGTTTCCTGAGTACCCTCGGGAATAGTGAGGGTAGGGGGAATGTCTTCGATTCCCACTTTAGGTAGGAGATCAGAATTGTCTTGTTGCTGTTGACGGGCTATAAGCTCAGCAGCGAGTTTCACCACCGCTGCTTTTTGCTCCTCGTCCATGACTGCCCTCAGAGCGGCTAGGCGGGCTTTTTCCGCTTCGGTACGTTGCGCGCTGAGGTGGGAGTTCGGCTTTAGGGTTAAGCGCACCCGGTGGGGATTGTCGAGAAGATTTTCCCGCACTAGGCGCTTGATAAAGTTGGGGTCTTTAATTTCCTGGCGCAGTTTCTCCAGCACCGGATCCAGATTGAGCAGGGCTACGGGATCGCCCTCGTGGATGGCGCTTGGCAGCCCTTCAAGTATTAGTTGAAGGCCGTAGGGCATCCCATCCCCCCCAATCTCCCGTTGGTGCAGCTCCAGTTGGTGAAGCACCGCCTCCACCTGTTCCTGGGGAACGCCTTTCTCGGCCACCTCCTGCAGCACCTCCAGCACCCGTTGTTCCAGTGCCTCGGCATGCTCGGGTTGAGAGCCCTCAAGGCCGCAGAGAAAGCTCATCTCCCGGTTGCTATCTTCCAAGCCACAAAGGGGCGAGGGAGCCGCGCCTAGTCCACAAGTTTCCAAAGCATGGCGTAAGGGGGAGGCGCTGTTATCGAGCAATACCCCGGAAAGCAGATGGGCCTTGAGCTGTTCTTCCAACGCTGTGCTTTGGCCCAGCAACCAGCCCAGCACAAGGTGGGTCTTATGGGTGACGTCTTCGGCGTCCAGGGCATAGTTTTCTTCTACTTGCAGCGGGGCAGTGTAGCGTTTTTCCTCCCCCACCCTAAGATTCATCTCCAGCCGATCAAACTGGGAGAGGGCATGGGATTCGAATTGTTGGTGGTGCTCCTGGGCGGGGATGTCACCAAAGGTCATAAACACCGCATTAGAGGGATGGTAGTGGGTGTGATAGAAGGCCTTGAGTTGGTCGTAACTCAAGTCTGGAATATATTCCGGATCACCACCGCTATTGTAATGGTAGGTGGTGGTGGGGAACAGATGGCTGGAGAGAGTTTGCCAAAGGACGGTTACCGGCCCACTCATGGCCCCCTTCATCTCATTGAGCACTACGCCTTTGAAGACTAAATCAGAGTCAGGATCATGGGGGTTTTCAAATTCTACTCGATGTCCTTCCTGGGAAAAATCCAAGGGATCCAGGCGCGCAAAAAATACGGCGTCCAAGTAGACGCCTAAAAGATTGTTGAAATCCTTTTTGTTTTTGCTCGCAAAGGGATAGGCCGTCCAGTCGGAGCTGGTGAAGGCATTCATGAAAGTATTGAGGGAGCGCCGTAACATCATAAAGAAGGGGTCGCGTACCGGATATTTTTCGCTCCCACAGAGGACGGTATGCTCCAGAATATGGGCGACCCCCGTGGAATCCATGGGAACCGTACGGAAAGCCACCAAAAATACGTTTTCTGGGTTATCCGTCGCCAGATGAAAGTGTTTGGCGCCGGTTTTGCGATGGCGGTACTCCTCAAGGGTGAGGTTAAGGGAGTCAATCCGCTGGCTGCGCAATTTATCGAAGGCAGGATGGTTTGATGAATAGGTTTTGAGGTTGTGGGCAGAGGTGTTATTCATAGAATGGAGTTCTTTATCTGCGAGTGGGAGGCAATCAACTTAAATATCAATTTCTTGTAAAAGCCAACGCTCCAATTCATAAAAGTCCTTGATGGTCGCTTCTGGGGGAGGCAGATCTGCCGGCCAGGGAGTTTCCTGTCGGTTAATCCAGACCGCGCGCATCCCTACCTGTTGGGCAGCGATGACGTCACATTCTGGGTGATCACCGATGTGGACGGCTTGGTGAGGTTCAACACCCGCTTGCTCCAAGGCCTGCCGAAACATGTCCGGCGCGGGTTTTGCCGCGCCCGCTATAGAAGGAGTCAGGGAAAAATGGAAATGAGCCTTTAGGGGGGTGCATTGGACATCAGCGTTGCCGTTAGTGAGCGAGGCGAGACGGTAGGTCCGGGCTAACTTTTCAAGTATGGGGGGGACGTCAGCGTAGGGGGTGACCCAGTTTCGGGCCTCAAGAAAAACCGCAATAGCCTCTTCCGCCAAATCTGGCGAGTCGCCGGCTTCTTCTAGTAGCAGGCGTAGGGAGGTGGCACGCACGGCCGTCAGGTCGTAAGCAATCTCCGCGTATTGCTCCCGGATAAGCCGTCGATGGGTTCGTAAGCTTTCGAGATCATGGATTGCCGTGAGGTATGGTGCCCGTTGTTGCAGCCACTTAAACTGAACTTCTTCAGCTTTTTTCAACACGGATTCACTGGGCCAGACCGTTTCGTCTAGGTCTAGGGTAATCAGAGTCAAAGGGGAAACAGATTTTGATTCCCAGGGAGAGAAGTCGCTCAGTTGCGTCATAGCCATTGCTCAATGCCGCGTAGAGGGTACGGGAGTTTTCACCTGCTCAGCAAATAGTTGCTCCACGTCCACTCGGTCAAAACTGTAGTGGCGATTGCAAAACTCGCAGTCTACTTCAACTGTGCCTTCCTCTTCCAGAATAGCTTCCATTTCCTCTCGTCCCAAAGCGACTAGGGTATTCTCGATCCGCTCCCGGGAGCAACCACAGCGGAAGGAGATCGGTTCCGGCTCAAATAGACGAAGCTGCTCTCCATTGAATAACCGGTAGAGCAATTCTGTACTGGGTAACGATAACATTTCTCGTGCGGTGACGGTGTTCGCCAGCAATGTGATGCGCTCCCAATCCGTCTCGTCTCCTGGCTGGGAGGGTAACTCCTGGAGAAACAGTCCTACCGCCCGGTGCTCATCGGCAAACAACCAAAGGCGGGTTTGAAGCTGTTCTGAACGGGAAAAATAGGTTTGCAGGGCTTCGGCTAGGTTGGTGCCTTCCAGGGAAACAATTCCCTGGTAAGGATCTTTGCCTTCTGTTTGGATGGTGAGCACCAGGCGTCCGGAACCGTATATTTCTGGAAGCGATCCCCGGGGGACCTCGCCATTCCAGCGGGCTAATCCACGTACGGTTCTATGGTGAGTGGCTTGTGCCACCAGGGTTTTCAGGGGGCCTTCGCTCTGGGCTTGGAGAATAAGGGAACCCTTAAATTTAATGGTGGCCGAGAGCAAAACCGTAGCCACTAACGCCTGACCAAGCTGGGACTGTACCGCAGAAGGGTAGTCATGGCAGGTAAGCACGGCCTGCCAGCTAGCATCAAGTTGGACCAGCTCACCTCGGATCCCGAGCTCTTCGAACAAGAAGCGGTGTAAATTATCCCGATCAATCATTAAGGAAACTTATCAAATTCCAAATGGACTATACACATCAATAAAGGTTTATTAGACACACTTTTAGACTAGAGTTCAATTGTATTTGTTCTGTCCTCTAAGCTTTTTTATTGCTGATCAAGGAGCTGAGACTATGGACCGATATCTCCTGCTCTTAAGTGTTTTGCTGGTACTGACCTTGGGCGCTTTTTTTATGGGCTTTATCCACTATCCCATAGGATGGCTGATCCTGACCGCTCTGCTGATTATGAGGGTGGGTCAACTTAAAAAACAGAAGCACAAAAATTGAGGCAGAGAAACCAAGCAAAATAAAAAGGCGCTCGGAACTTATTCCCTGTTCCGATGCGCCTGAGAGGTTGGGAGGCTACCCTTCGCAAGGTTTTTTTTGTTTATCTACAGGCTTCTATATCAATAAGTGTAATTGCCCCCTCTAAGTATAGTATAAGAAAATGAGGTGGGTAGGAAAGTTTTAGGGATTTCTTGGGACGGTTAATGATGTAAGGTTAGGGGCATTGCCTATAAGTTGCTGTATTAGTATTGTTTTGCCGGATACGCGACGCTTAATCCGGCCTACGGGCGGTTTATGAGTGCCTCCTTGTAGGCCGGACCGATTCGCCGGGAGCGAAACGGGACCTCCCCAGGAGGCCCGAAGGGGGCGCGCGCATCAACGCGCATCAATAAGGCCTTGAGGCCGTTTCCGGCAAGGTCATTGCCCGCAACGGATAGGCTCAGCCTCCCCTTCATTTGCTCAATTCTCCCCATTTAAAACACGACCCGTTTTTAGCACAATGCTAGTGCGAGTAGCAGGGAAGGCATAGGCTATAAATGGAGGGGGGAGCAGGGAGTCTATTCCCTGCCCTTAATAACCCTTAGTTTAGCTTGAGAAGCCTTTTACTCTTCGAGAAAACTACGCAGGGCTTTGGAGTGGCCCAAGCGCCGAAGCTTGCTCAAGGCTTGGGCTTCGATTTGCCGAATTCGCTCCCGGCTCAAATCGAATTGTTGAGCGACTTCCCCTAGGGTATGGTCAGTATCCATACCGATCCCAAAGCGCATGGCGACCACCTGGGCCTCCCGGGGGGTTAGGGTTGCCAGCAATTGTTGAGTCCCTGCCTGCAAGCCAGCGCTGATGGCGACCTCCATGGGATTCGGGACCTGCTCGTCTTCCATGAGCTCCCCTAGCTGAGAGTCCTCATCTTTACCTAGAGGCGTTTCCAGGGAGATGGGTTGCTTTGCAATCTCATGCATGTGATGGATCTGTTGCTCGGATAGGGCTAGGCGTTCAGCCAATTCCTCTGGACGGCCTTCGCGGCCTTTTTCCTGCCGGAGTTGGTAGGAAGCCCGGTTGAGCTTGCTTAGTTTCTCCATCACATGGACCGGGATACGGATGGTGCGGGACTGATCATCGATAGCCCGGGTAATCGCCTGCCGGATCCACCAGTGGGCATAGGTAGAGAACTTATAGCCCCGGCGGTAATCGAATTTGTCCACTGCCCTCATCAGGCCGATATTACCTTCTTGGATCAAGTCGAGAAAGGTTAACCCCCGATTGCGATATTTCTTCGCTACCGAGACTACCAGACGTAGATTGGCTTCTACCATTTGTGCCTTGGCCCGCTGGGCTTGAATTTGCCCCCGGGTCAAGCGCCGATGGACCGTCTTGAGTTCGGCCAGGGGAAGACCTACTTCGATCTCCACCTGAGTTAGAACTTTTTGGGCCGCTCGAATTGTTTCGGCCTGGGCTTGTAGTGGCTGTCGGTCCTCCTGACCGACGGCTAAGAGATCCTCAACCCATTGGGGGTTAGTGGCATTACTGGAAAAACTTTGCCAAAAGTCCTCCTGGGACACCCCCCCCTGGTGGATACAGCAGCTCTTGAGCACCTGCTCCTGAGTTTGCACTTTTCTTATCCACTCTTGCACGGGTTGAGCCAGTTGCTTGAGCCGAGCCGGGACGAGGCGAAGGAGCCCGAATTCCTGGGCGAGTTCTCCTCGTAGTTCCCTTGCCTGAGCGCTTGCCACCCCCTCTCGGGTTAAAGCTATTTCTAGCTCCGAGTGGAGGGTCCGGATACGGGATAAATGCTGGCTAACTTTCTCTAAGTTTAAGCCTTTTGTATCCTCTGTCTCGGTTTCTGGGGTTGTTGTTTCCGTTTCAGTAAAGCCAATCAGCCAGTCTGTCAAGCGCGCTTCGCCAGCGTCTGCTTCGTCGGCCCAACGCAGTAGTTCGGCCGCTATGGCTGGACAACTGCCTAAAGCCTCAGTACTTTGGCTTAATCCTGCCTCAATCGCTTTGGCCAAGGCGACTTCTTCCTCACGGGCAAGCAAGGCATGGGCTCCCATCTCCCGCATATAGGTGTTAACCATATCGCTGATGGCCCCGTCCGAGGATAAGACCACCTCAGCCGTTTCTTCTTCCGATTCTGTCCCGTTCTTGAGCAATAATGCAGGATCTATTTTTTCATCAAGTTCTTCGAGATCCTGGTCATGGAAAAGATTGACAACGGCCTCGGCCTCGTCACTGTCTTCCACTTCCTGTACGATGTACTCCTGTAGCTCCTCCTCAGTCAGCAAACCTTGCGCCTTGCCCTTGAGAATAAGCCTTTTTAGTTCCTCTTGTCTCATTTCAAAATCCATGGACCTATTCCCCTGTATTATTAATACACGATACTTTTAAAAACTTTTACCATTGACTATATTGATAAGCAGGGATCTGGTCCCCGCATGGTGGCCTTCTATCGTGAAGGCAGCGGTATTCTTCACTCTGGGATCGGCCCGAAGCGGTAGCGGCGCATTTTCCACCCTGGAGTGGAAATACAGGCCGCTGCCATAGGGGTGCCTCGTTCCCTGGTCAGACGCTCATATTTGACTAGGGCCGCAGTGATTACGCCTGGAATTTATTCCGCTTTTCAGTGAGAATTCCTTAAGTGGGCTGATAAAATGGATGTCCCTTTTACCAGCGGCGATTCACGCTTTTTATTCCCACTCTTGCTGTGTTAACCTACGGTATCAAACTCATCGATGAAGATGAGGCCCTAGCGCGTACTCCCAGTGGGTTTTAAATGGCTCCCGTGTGAGTATATTCACAGCAAAGATCCTCCCCCCATATCATCCCAATCTAAACTCACTATATTGCCTGAGTATTTCCTTAAGCGGTAGCACCAGAAGGCAATAAATGATAGAACCGCACCTCCTAATTTAGTGCGAGGATAATTTCGCTCCGCTGTGCGGCGCTTTTTGATCCCAAGAAAATACCTGATTAATAAAGCTAATCGTTAGATCATAATGAGCTTTAGAAGTTCATAGAAATTTGAAGATTGCTCTAGATTAAGAGAGGGTGTGTGGTCTAATTGGCAAAAAGGGGGCTATATTATTTCTTGTTTAACCTGCTCCCACAATTGCCGCCACTTTGTGGCGGAGAGCAAGCCGTTCGATTGCCTGCTGATGGTGCTGGAACGCCTCATCATGAAAAGTAGCGCACTCCACAATGGGAACGCCGTGCTGAATAAGCTCCTGGGCTTTCCCAAGTACTTCCTCTGTGGGGACACAGAGGAGCGCTGCATCCACTTTTGCGAGCTCAGAGGGATGGGCAACCGAGGGGATTTTTTGGAGCCGGTAGCGGTTCCATGACTCGCTCGGCCCGGCGCGCAATGCCAGCTAGGGTAAGCTGCTCCTCAGTCAAAATCCTTTCTGCACAGGCCTTGCCCAATCGGCCAAAACCAATAATAGCCACAGGTAACGGTTTCATTGCCTAAATAATCTATATTTATAGGTTATCGCCACTTTTCCGTTGAGCCGCTATTGATTCCCTATTTAGCAAAATCGGTTGCCGACTGCAATACCACAGAGGCCAATGGGTTAGGGGCGGCAGTTTGCGCCGCAGCGGATACAGAAAGTGTCCGTCGCCTACTGGGGCTGCCATGGGGTTCGATTTGGGCCATGGCTAGCGATCTTGGCTAGAAAAAACGGCCGTGATCTTGAATTGGGGGACCTATTAGGATGGAAGCACTCCATGAGGCACAACTCTACGAAACATTGCCGAACAAGCAGGTCCACTGCACTTTGTGCCCCCATGATTGTCGGATTCCGGAAGGGGGACGCGGTGCCTGTGCTGTGCGCTTCAACCACGAAGGCAAGCTGTATACACTGGTTTACGACAAAATCGTGGCCCGGCGTATTGACCCTGTTGAGAAAAAAACCCTTTTTCACTTCTACCCTGGATCTACGGCCTATTCCATCGGGACTGTGGGCTGCAATTTGAGGTGTACTTTTTGCCAGAATTGGGACATCTGCCAAATTCGTCCACTCGGTGGGGCCGGAGGTGCCTTGGCATGTCTCCCAGTTTTATCCGGCCTATAAGATGCTTGATAAATCTATCACTCCAGTAACGACCTTAAATCGAGCTATGAAAATCGGTAAAGCGGTGGGTTTGCGTTATGTCTACCAGGGTAATGTCCCTGGCGAGGGGGGTGAGAATACTTACTGTTACCAGTGCCAGAGACTTCTCATTGAACGGTATGGCTTTTTTATTCGGGCTAATCGGATACGCGCAATGGATGCTGTCCTTACTGTGGGATAAAGATTGACGGTGTGGGAATGTCGTCGTCCCATGAGTAGTAGGGGCACGTCGCGCCGTGCTCCTACCGCCGTTTCTAGGATTAAATCCTATTAGTCTCCAATTTTTGGTCTATTTTATTTTCCATGGTAATTCTTCTATGGATGCTGAAATGAATGCACCCCGTTGGGAACACTTCCCCCACCAAGGGGATGTAGGTGTCCGTGGCTTAGGCGCCAGTATGGAGGAGGCTTTTTGCGGTGCCGCTCTGGCATTGACGGCGACCATTGCCGATTTAGACACGGTTGCGCCTAAAGAGCGGGTGGAAGTGAAGTGCTCTGCGCCGGATAAGGAACTCTTGCTGGTGGAGTGGCTTAATGCCCTTGTATTTGAGATGGCAACCCGCCAGATGTTATTTAGCCACTTTGCGGTGTCAATTGAGGATGAGCATCTGGTAGGGGAGGCTTGGGGAGAGCCTGTGGATCGGAGCAAGCACGACCCTGCTGTAGAGGTTAAGGGCGCCACCCTAAGTGAGCTTCATGTAGAGCGCCGCCCGGAGGGTCTCTGGATCGCCCAGTGTATTGTGGATGTGTGAGAAGCCATGGATATTAGCCGCTTAACTCGAATTTCAGCGTATGCGTGGCGTATCGACCCTCACGGGGAGATGCGTGTGCCTAGCATCATCTATGCCAACGAAGACTTAATCCAGGCCATGGATGAGAAGGTCTATGAGCAGGTGCGGAACGTGGCTACCTTGCCGGGCATTGTGGAAGCGAGCTTTGCTATGCCTGATGCCCATTGGGGCTATGGATTTCCTATCGGCGGTGTAGCGGCCTTTGACCCGGCGCAAGGAGGAGTGATCTCGGCAGGTGGTGTGGGTTTTGATATTTCCTGTGGAGTCCGTACCCTCCACACGGGGCTCCGCCGGGAGCAGATTGAGGCGGTTAAAAGCTCCTTGGCTGACCGGCTGTACCATCAGATTCCTGCCGGCGTGGGGAGTAGGGGCGCTATCCATCTCAACGACCGGGAGATGAATGCCATGCTGGCCGGGGGAGCCCGGTGGGCGGTGGAGCGGGGCTACGGCCGTCCCGAGGATTTGGCGCGCATCGAAGAACAGGGCTGCATGCCGGGAGCGGTGCCCGATGAAGTCTCGGCCAAGGCCAAGAAGCGCCAGCAGGATGAAATGGGGACCCTAGGCTCAGGCAACCATTACCTGGAAGTTCAGCATGTGGTCGAAGTCTATGATCCAGAGACAGCCGCTGCCTTTGGCCTTTATGGGGGGGACATGGTGGTCACTATCCATTGCGGATCGCGGGGGCTAGGGCACCAAATCGGCACCGAATTTTTGAAGGATATGGCCATCGCCGCGCCTCGTTATGGGATTACGTTGCCGGATCGAGAATTGGCCTGTGCACCCATCCATTCTCCCTTGGGGGAGACCTATTTGGGGGCCATGCGTGCCGGGATTAATTGCGCTCTCGCTAATCGCCAGATCCTGACCCATCTGACCCGGCAAGTCTTTGCAGAAATCCTGCCGGAGGCGAATCTTACCCTCTTATATGATGTGTCTCATAACACCTGCAAAGTGGAAGAGCATGTCATTGACGGCCAGCGCAAACGGCTTTTTGTCCATCGCAAGGGCGCCACGCGAGCCTACGGGCCGGGGCATCCGGATTTGCCCGAGGCCCTGCGAGAGGTGGGACAGCCGGTCCTTATCGGAGGCTCCATGGGTACTAGTTCCCACATTTTGGTAGGGACAAAGGAGACCGAAGCGCTGGCCTTCAGTTCCGCTTGCCACGGGGCCGGGCGGAGTATGAGTCGTCATGAGGCTAAACGCCGTTGGTACGGTCGGGAAGTGGTGGACCGGCTCGCGAAGCGAGGCATTCTTATCCGAAGTGCTTCTTACCGGGGCGTGGCGGAGGAAGCCCCGGATGCCTATAAGGATGTGGATGCGGTTGTAGATGCAGCCCATGAATCCGGTTTGGCCCGTAAGGTGGCCCGTCTTGAGCCTCTCATTTGTATCAAGGGGTAGGTAACAGTTAGCTGATTTGTTTCAACTATTTTCAACACCAACCTAAAAGGTGATGCCATGAATGTGAAAGACCTTATGATTAAGAATGTGGCCACTTGCGGTCCTGAGACGACTTTGGATACGGTGGCGTTGCTGATGTGGGATAAAGACTGTGGGTCGATTCCTATTGTTGATGGTGAAGGTGCGCTGATTGGGGTGATTACGGACCGGGATATTGCCATGGGGTGCGGGCTTAATCATAAAGCCCCTTGGGAAATTACCGCCAGGGAAGTTTGGAACAACAGGCAGGTTTTTACTTCTCATCCGGACGATGATATCCATACGGCCCTTCAGGCGATGTCAGAGCACCGTATCCGGCGGCTCCTGGTCACTGACGGCAATGGGCATCTGGAAGGTATTCTATCCGCAGACGATATTGTGGCTTGTTCTGAAAAAGGCATGAGTGGAAGGAGGGCTCCAGAGCTTTCCTATGATGACACCATGGGAATGCTTAAGACGGTGTGCATCCATCATTAAAACAGACTAGTTTGGGGGCCTAAGAAAAATTGGCCTAAATCATGCCAATTAATGCGGTTTCTGGACTCTGTCTTTTAGAGCAAATCCCAAACCAGAAAAAATGCACGCTATTGTTCAACTCCTAATTTACATACAGTGAATTACCCGAAGCCCGGTTCAGATGTTTGCCGGGCTTTTTATTTCCCTGTCCATCAGCATAGAGGGGTTACTTTATTTTTTAGTCATTTTGCTTTACGTGATTGTCGGCCTCTCTTGATCTATTTTTATCGAGATTGTTAAGAAATTCCCTGAACCAGCGCGGATTAAAAAGGAGTATGTAAATCAAAAATAGCTCAGTCAACGGCAGGAATAAAGCGACATACTGTAGAACGATAATTCCCAAACAAATAATTAGACGAACATAGATATTCATTTAGCGACCCCTTCTTTTTTCTGAAAGTGGTTATTCTCTGGTTCAAGGTTTTCTCTTGAAGGGACTTTAGGATCGGAAAAATATAGACTAATGTTTAGTAACCGCATTGTCTAGGTGTAACGATGATTTCACCGATAAACTGATCATTCTCCGCTCTAAAATCATAGCGGGCACAGACTCCATGGGCAAAGAAGAGTTTCATCCCTTGAGATCGGCAAGCTCGTCTGAGCACGATGGGGCGTATCTCCTCCATAAATCGATTCTTATCGAATAGTTCTGAAGGGGGAGTGGTTTTAACGTAATGATAGATTAATTCTCCCTGTCTTCCTTCGACACTTCGAAGTTCTATTTCCGTTCCTACTTTTATGGGAAGCACCTGATTCATTTGCTCTGCCACGACACTCAGCACCTCTGCGGATGATAATTCTTTCGGATCGACTGTTTCTCCGCTAGGAAGAACCACCTGCCTTGTTCCTAACCAATTCATTCTTATAGCGATTACCACTATTATTAAAAAGAGAAGCAGTAGGGGATAGATCAAAATCTTTTTCATGGAACGCGCGGTTTAGTTGTGGCTGTTCTAAGAAAGTTTAGTTTAGATCTGTTTCCAACTCATTCAGTATTGGATTACTGATTACCAATGGAATAGGTACTTATTAATCGATATGAGTTTGGCGTGGGGGTGTAAACTTGGAATTTCCAAGTCTGGAATACTACCCGAAATGTTCATTTTTAATTTGTTGATATTGTCTTATACTGGTATATAAGAGCGGTGCATAAGAGCTTAGTGCAATTGAACCCGATTCAAATTACAGTAAAGCGTATTATCGACTTGACTCATCCTATTTATGAGGGTATGCCCTATTGGCCTAAGGGTGCGCCGTTTCACATGATACAAAGGGCAGATTATGCCCGTGAGGGTTACCAGTTCTACCGTTACGAGATGGATGAGAATACGGGAACTCATATAGATGCTCCTGCTCATTTTTCCCTTGGTAAGCGCAGCATCGATGAGATCCCATGTGACCAATTATTGGTGCCAACAGTGGTGATGGATATCAAAGAAAAGGTACGGGAAGACCGAGATTATCGGCTTTCAATATTTGACGTGTATGCTTGGGAAGAACGATATGGCCAAATTCCACCGCAGTCACTAGCTATCCTGAATACCGGCTGGTGCAAGTATTTTAGTGAGCCTGATCGCTACCTCAGTAGAGATGAAAAAGGGATCATGCATTTTCCCGGTTTCAGTCGCGACAGTGCTGAACTATTGGTTCAGCGAGAGGTGGCCGGGATTGGCATTGATACGCCAAGTGTTGATTATGGAGCGTCTGTGGATTTCCCCGTCCATAGAGTGATGCTGGGAGCGAACCGGTACCAAATTGAAAACTTGGCGAACTTAGATACTCTCCCAGCAACGGGAGCTTGTGTTTTTGTCGGTGTGCTGAAGGTTCGAAATGGCGTTGAGGCTCCAGCCAGGATCCTGGCACTGGTACCTTAGCTCAATAATATTCTTCTTCCTTCTCCCCTGGCGGGAGAAGGTGAGGATGAGGGTAGTCGTCGGAAATCAAAATCGTCCGACAGGCAGCAGATACAAAGCTTGTTCGTTGGGGGGCATTTCTAGAATTCTGGCTACTTCTTTATCCTCAAAGGCCCCAATCACCACCGCGCCTAGGCCTAGGGAGATAGCTTGCAACAGCACATTTTGGGCCGCGTGGCCTACTTCTATATGCATATAGCGTGCTCCCCGCTGGCCGTATTTACGAGCGGTGCGCTGTTCTACCCCAGAGAACACCAGCAGCGCCCCATTATGTCTAACCGGGTCCTGGCCCAAAGCGGCGCGGGCGAGTTGGTTCCGCCGGTCCTCAGTGGTAATCCGAAGCAGCGTGTGCTCATGGGGTTGATATTTGTATACCCCGGCCTCTAACTCCTGTGTCTGTCCTATAACGAGGTAGAGTTCCAAGGGATAGAGCGCGCCAGCGGAGGGGGCGGTGCGAAACCCCTGACCGTGGGTGACGCCTTGGGCTGCCCATAATAGCTGAGAGATTTCTTCCTTGCTTAAGGGCTGGCGACTGAGCTCTCGGATGGATCGCCGCTGCTGGAGGGCGGCCTCTACCGAGATTTTTCCCTCGTAGTGGGGCTGGGGCAGGGAGAGGGTCTCCGCTGGATCATTCATTGCCGCCACTCCATTGGTGGTGATCAAATCCGAGAACGCCAGGAGTAGAAACCGGGTCAGTTTTTTTCTGATCATTGGATATCCATTATTTGGCCTCAGATCAGTCCAGTTTCAGCAGAGAATAGCGCTGCAAGTCCTCCCGAGTCCACAAGGAGAGACCGGCCCTTTGGGCTACGGTTTCCACTGCGATAATAGCATCCGGGTCCTCAAAGATAATCTGGCCGGGAGTACCGGCTTCTTCTAATTGCTGCAATAGAAATTCGTCCAGGAATCGTTCTTCGTGGTGGCTGGAGAGGCGCCCCCGGAAGCCCCGGCGATGCATGCGCACATGAAAAGAGTTGTTAGCCAGTTGCGGCAACCAGGAAATCACGGTCTCACGGGCCTTGGTCTCGAACTCTTCGGGTGTTTGAAAGAGAAAGGTGGTGGTCACCGGGATCACATGGCCCAAAATGTCACGCAAGGAAGGTTCAGCCGCTACCCGTTGATGGAGTTGCCCTAGGAATTCATGGATATCCGGCACTTCCAGCACCAATACATTGTAAAAATCGGTGCGGTGGACGCTGCCGAACTCCTGTAGGAGATCCTTGGCGAGATTATAAGCGCCGCTGGTGCTGACCACTACGTTCCATTGTTGCATCTCGTGGGTTCCTTGATTAATGTTTAATTCTTTGATTTATTTGTGTTCTTCGTGCCTTTGTGGTGAGTTCGTGAATTATTCTGGCTAAGCCCCTCAGTGAAATAGTTACCCTACCTAAGTTTATAGGTGATCGGGTTGGTAAAATCGACGGCTTTTAGCAGGTTTTTCCAGTTCATGCCTAGTCGAGATTCTAGTGACTGAAGCGGGCATCCCTGATGAGTTGCTGAATGATAGTGACCAGTTGAGAGCCTCCAATTGGTTTATGGTGCACTTGACAGTCGAACTCTTTAGCTTCCTGTAACCAATCGGGTGAAGTATCCCCTGTCAAAATGATAGCGGGTATCCGGTGCCCTAGCAGGTGCCGCAAGTGCTGGATGACTTGAACTCCTGTTTTGTCTCCAGGTAAGCGGTAGTCAGAGATAATCACTGCGGGGTGAATATCCCCTTTTTCCAGTTGCGCTAGGGCCTCATTGCCGTGAGTGGCGGTGGTGAGTTGGAAACCTGACATCTCCAAGTATAGGCGCAAGGCATCGCTAATAGCAGGATCGTCTTCAATAAGGAGAACCGGGGTATGAGACGGGCTGCTTTCTGTAGGCGGCTCCACCGGCGGGGATTCCCGAGGTTCCTCTTTGTTTTCTTTTGCCATGGGGACTTCAATGGCGAACATGGAGCCCTTTCCAGGGGTAGAACGGATATCCAGGGAGTGGTCCAAGAGATGGGCTAAGCGCTCAACGATGCTCAGACCCAGCCCTAGTCCCCTGCGTTGATCCCGGGCGGGATTATCGGCTTGGTAAAATTCTTGAAAAATGACTTTCAGTTGCTCTTGGGGAATGCCAATGCCCGTGTCCCACACTTCGATGCGCAGATTGGGGCTCCGGCGGCGGCAGCCGAGCAGAATCTTGCCTCGGTCTGTGTGCTTGATGGCGTTAGAGAGCAGATTTTCAAGGATCTGTTCTAACAGGATCCGATCGCTACAAATCATGACCGAGCAGGGCACCATCCGTAAATTCAATCCCTTCTCCCGTGCGTGCAGCTCAAATTCATTGCGCAGGTAGTTGAGAAGGCTGGCTACGGGAAAGACAGTGAATTGGGGCTTGACCATACCGGCTTCAAGCTTGTTAATGTCGAGTAAGGTATTTAGCAAGTCCCCCATGTTCCTTAGAAGCGCTCCTTGCTGATCAATAAGTCTTCGGATTTCTGGATCTTTGAGCTTTTCCGTTAGGCTATCATTAAGAAAGCTGAGGGTTTGTAGCGGCTGGCGGAGGTCGTGGCTTGCGGTGGCGAGAAATTGTGATTTATGGATACTGGCCTGAACGGCCTTTTCCTTTGCCTCGCGCAGCGCGGTTTCGATTTCCTTTTCCTCAGTAATATCACGGGCAATGGCCACCGCCCCCATGATTTCACCGGTTTTGGTTTTTAGGGGGGCGGAGCTCACTTGTCGAGACCGCAACTGGCGGGTTTGGGGATGGCGTATGATTTCTTCCACATGGGTGAGGGTTTCCCCCTGCAAGGAACGCCAAAGGGGCGCCTCCTCTAACGTCCGGGGTTGCCCCTCGGGGGTATAGATTTCTAGCCGGGACAGCCATGCCGATAGGGGCTGATATAACGCTTCGGTGCGTTCCACGCCAAATGCCGTTGCCGCGGCCCTATTGGCTAGAGAAAGATGACCTTGGGCATCACAAAACCAGACTTCGTCGCTAATGCCATCAATCAAGGTGCGCAATTTATCCCGCTCGCGCTCGATCTTGACCAGCAGCCGTTGCCGCTCATTCTCTATCTGTTTGCGCTGGGTGATGTCGATAAAGGTCACGACCACACCGCCGATGTGGTGCTCTTCCGTTTGGTAGGGCAGAATGCGTTGAATATACCAGCGATCCTCATCCGAATGGACCTCTTGCTCCATAGGTTTCAGATTTTCTAGCACGGTTGCAGCTTCTTTTAGCAGTGCTTCCCTATTGCTGAATTTATGCACGATATGGCTGATGGGGCGACCGATGTCGGTCGGGATCAGGTTAAATAACTGGGTGATGGTGGGTGTATAGCGTTTGATCCGAAACTCCCGGTCCAGGAAAAGGGTGGTGATATGGGGGCTTTGCAGGAGATTAGCCAGGTCGTTATTGGTGACTGTAAGCTCTTCTACCTTGTCTTGGAGCTGGCTGTTGACCGTATTCAGCTCTTCATTGAGGGATTGAAGTTCCTCCTTCGAGGTCTCCAGTTCCTCATTGGTGGACTGGAGTTCCTCATTCATGGACATAATTTCCTCGTTGGCGGCTTTTAACTCTTCATTGGAGGTTTCTAGTTCCTCAATGGTGCTGTGCAGCTCCGTCTTGGTGGTTTTGAGCTCCTGTTCCAGATGCCGTATCAGCGTTTCTTCTGCCGCCGTGACCTCGGTATTGTGCTCTTCCGTTAGCATCCGTTCGGGCTCTTCTTGGAAGCTGACCAGCAATAATTTCTCGGTGGTTTTCGGGATCTGAAGGGGCTTGACCGTGATTTTTACCCGATGATAAGTGCCCTCAGCCCGAATATGGGCATTGGGGACGGTGATTTGCTGCTTCTCCTGGGTGGCCCGATGCAAGGCAGCGCGGAGTTTGAGGTGTAACCCCTCCCGAATCCTGGTGAGGAGGTCATCGGTCGGGATGCCGGTAGGTTGGCGAAGGTAGCGGTCGGTAGGGCCGTAAAAGTACAGAACTCGATATTTCGGGTTTACCAGCACGGAGGCAGGGGCATAGTCTTCTAACAGCGCTTTTTGGGTGAGTTCGGCTAGGCGAGCAGCTTCTGAAGGTCTCGGCGGAGCAGGGGCATAAATATCACCTGTTTTGGACCCGGTGAAAGCAATTGGAAACTCAACAAGGTGATGCTGTATAGCCCCAATCCGCTGATAAACCCGCCATTTCTTGGAAAGGGGCGTAAATAACCCTTCCTGGTGGCTAATGGTTTCGGTGCTGCCCAGGAACAGATAGCCCCCTGGGTTGAGGGCAAAGTGGAACAGGGCGATGAGTTTTTTCTGTATCTCCGCTTCGAGATAGATCAGCAGATTACGACAACTGATCAAGTCGAGCTTGGAAAAGGGGGGATCAGTAATCAAATTTTGCTCCGCAAATAGCACGGACTCGCGGATTGGCTTGTTAATCTGGTAGGTGTGATTCTCCTTAATGAAGAAGCGGCGCAGACGTTCGGATGAGATGTCAGCGGCAATATTTTCGGGATAGATTCCGGTTCGAGCTATCTCCAAGGCCTCAGTGTCGATATCGGTAGCGAAGATCTGGAGCGGGCAGTTCTTTTTTGCTGCCTGGATTTGCTCAGTGAGCAGGATGGCGATGGAGTAGGGTTCTTCGCCGGTGGAGCAAGCCGGGACCCAAACCCGGATAGGCGCATCCACGCTTTTCTTTTGCACGAGCTTTGCGATCACCTGTTCTTCGAGAACCTTGAAGGCCTCCTCCTCGCGGAAAAAGCCCGTCACTCCGATCAGGAGATCCTTGAATAATTGGGTGGCTTCGGTTGAATTGTCCCGTAGAAAGTTCAGGTAACGGGACATGTCCTCAATGTGATGAAGCCCCAAGCGCCGGTTGATACGGCGCAGCAAGGTGCCTTTCTTGTAATAGCGGAAGTCATACTTGGTCTTAGCGCGCAGCACGGATAGGATTGAATGCAGCGTATCGGCTATTTTTGAAGGTGCTTCCGTGGTTTTGCTTACTGTTTTGATATAGGCATGCTGGGTGTATTGGAGCAAGATCCCTGGCATATCCTCCACGGGCTGGATGAAATCGACCAAACCCGTGACAATGGCGCTGCTCGGCATGCCCTCGTATTGGGCCGTTTTAGGATCCTGTACCATGACCATCCCGCCGTGGTTTTTAATCGCTTTTATTCCCAGGGCGCCGTCACTTCCCGTCCCTGAGAGAATGATGCTAATCGCCTTTTCTTCTTGGTCTTCAGCTAGGGAGCGGAGGAAAAAATCAATGGGCATTCGGATGCCATGGCTTAAAACCGGTTCGCTCAGGTAGAGGAAGCGGTCACGAATGGCGATAAACTTGTTGGGCGGGATCGCATAGACTCGATTGACTTCCACTGGCATCTGGTCCTTCACCTGGACTACTTTCATCCGGGTGCATCGGGACAAAAGCTCTACTATCAGGCTCTCATGGGTGGGATCCAGATGCTGGATGAGTACGAAGGCCATGCCGCTATCATCCGGCAGAGTGTTGAAGAGCTGCTTGAGGGAGTCCAGCCCTCCTGCCGAAGCGCCGATCCCCACAATAGGGAAATCTGTCCGTTTCATGGGTTTACCTGGGGCAGTAGGATTAAGCTGCTGGTGCTTTGGTGCTTTGGTGCTTTGGTGCTTTGGTGCTTTGGTGCTTTGGTGCTTTGGTGCTTTGGTGCTTTGGTGCTTTGGTGCTTTGGTGCTTTGGTGCTTTGGTGCTTTGGTGCTTTGGTGCTTTGGTGCTTTGGTGCTTTGGTGCTTTGGTGCTTTGGTGCTTTGGTGCTTTGGTGCTGGCTGTTTTTTTTGTCTGGGGCATTGCGAATATCCAGCTTTACGGAGTTTTCGGCGCGGCTTGCTTGCTGGCTTCAGGACCCCTCTTTACTAAAGAATAAGTTAGAAGAAATTGAAAACCTTCAACGGACAAGCCCTAACTTTAGTCTATCACAGCGCTAACTAGGCAGAATTTAAGTTTCTTTACGAGGGGGGCGCCCGCTCGAAAAAAAATTGGGCTACCGAGAGAACCCGGTAGCCCCAATAGATAGAGAGGCTCGTATTCAGGTTTTTGTAAGGGCGGCTTTAGCCGCGCCCAAATCTAGAATTGGGGAACTATCTGCTATAAGCTCACTCTCCTCGGTATTTTTTCTCCTGTTCCCTGTAGTCCCGAGAGGGTGAGTTGGATCAGCTCCGCCCGATTTCTGGTTTGCAGTTTGGTCATTACTTGCGCCCGGTGGTGCTCGACGGTTTTGGTGCTAATGCCTAGCTCTGAGGCGATGATTCTGCTGAGCTTGCCTTCAATCAGCCCTTCCATGACCTGTTGTTCCCGGGGGGTTAGCTGGGACAGGCGGGTGGTTATTTCTTCTTGTTTTCGCTGGGCTTCTTGGATTCTTAGGCTATGGGCTAGTCCCTCTTGGAGACGTTCTATCAACAGGGAGGGCTTCACGGGTTTGATGAGGAAGTCCACGGCCCCGGCGTGTATGGCCTGTACTGCCTGGGATACAGTCCCCTGGATGGAGACAAAGAGCAGGGGAAGCCTGCTGTTTTGGTCCTCCAGTTGTTTTTGCAATGCTAATCCTCCCATCCTGGGGGCGTGGACATCCAGCAGCAGACAACCGGGGTGAGACGGGTCAAAAGCTTCTAAAAACGCTTCTGCCGAGTTATAGGTTTTGACCTCCCAATCCTGGGCGTTGATTAGCTCACGTAGGGTGAGGTCCCTGAGGGGATAACTATCCACAATAAAAACAGTGGGTTTTGGAACCATTTGTTTTCTTGCGTAGATTTTGTCCCGCAGGTACTTGGCAGGGTGGGTGATCTTTTTTAGGTATTGGCTGCCCATGCAACCTCTCCTAGAAATTTCCAGATAAAGTGAAAGGATCTGCCGTGGAGTTATAACAGCGTAAAATGGGATTCAAATCCGCGTAGCTGGAGCGCTTTCTTTAGATTTGGATGGCAACCCATAAGCAAGAGGTCGGCCGGTTCCTTATTGAGGCTGTCCTTTAACATCCAGAGCAGCGTATAACCGGAGTCGCGAATAGAAACGGTTTTTTCCAGATTGATAATGACTTTTATCCCTGTATCGCGGGCTTGTTGCGCGGTTTCCCAAAATTCCCGGCACAAGGAGCTGTCTAAAATGGAGGGGAGAGTTAAAGTCACTAGGGGAACGTGATGTTCGCCTCCACTTAAGGGAACAGTTTTTGCCGCGAGGCGAGTGGCTAATAACATAATACTCTCCCTTTTGGTAATGAAACATTTCGGTTTCGGTATTACTGGACTGCTTCTGATTTAACAGGGACTTGGCAATTTTGGGTAAGTAAAACCCAAAATGTTCTGTGATGAAATTGGTATTTCTACCTAAATTTCAGGAATTCGAGGATAAGAATTTTCTGGTCTCATCATTTGTAATTTGTGCTATTTAGTTAAGAGATAGTCACAGAATGAATTAATGGGGTAGATGAAGGAGGAAGCGAATCATGCACTGTTGTTGCCCATATTGCCACTATTGGCATCATCACCATCATTGGGATTGGCCCCCGCCTTACCCTTACCCGCCGCCCTCCTATCCCCGGCGTTACCCGGCTGCTCCAGGGGAGGAGGATATCCGGCGATTAGAAGAAGAGCGGGACCAGTTAGCCCAGCGCCTCCAACGCCTGGAAAAAGAACTTGAGGAATTGCGCCGAGGGACCCGCCTGGCATAAATAGGCACCCGTGTTCTTTTGAGAAAGGGCGGTGACCGCTGCATCTTCTGATATCCGGGATAAGGGGCTGGCTGATAAAGGGCGAGCGCGGATCCAGTGGGCCTATTCAGAAATGCCCGTCCTGCAAATCCTGGAGGCCCGTTTTGCTAGAGAACGCCCGTTGGCGGGCGTGCGCCTGAGTGGCTGCTTGCATATTACTACCGAAACGGCCAACCTAGCGCGGGTATTGACCGCCGGCGGCGCCCAGCTCTTGCTTTGCGCCAGTAATCCCCTTAGCACCCAGGACGATGTGGCGGCCGCCCTGGTCCAGCACTTTGGAGTGCCCACCTACGCCATCCGGGGTGAAGACAGTCGGCGCTATTACCAGCACATTCATAGGGCACTAGACCATCAGCCGCAAATTACCTTGGATGATGGGGCTGATCTGGTCAGTGAATTACATCAAAGCCGCACCGATTTATTGGCGCAGGTGGTCGGGGGAACTGAGGAGACCACAACGGGAGTCATCCGTCTTCGGGCCATGGCCGCCGAAGGGGCCTTGCGATTTCCCCTCATTGCGGTCAATGACGCTTTAACCAAGCACTTGTTTGACAACCGTTATGGGACAGGGCAGAGCACCCTAGACGGGATTATTCGCGCTACCAATATTTTATTGGCCAGCAAAGTCTTTACCGTGGTGGGCTACGGTTGGTGTGGGCGGGGAATTGCCCGGCGAGCCCAGGGTCACGGGGCCAG
The DNA here is from genome assembly GCF_000024725.1 of Nitrosococcus halophilus Nc 4. NCBI lineage: Bacteria > Pseudomonadati > Pseudomonadota > Gammaproteobacteria > Chromatiales > Chromatiaceae > Nitrosococcus > Nitrosococcus halophilus. The sequence continues at coordinate 1,949,145 of NC_013960.1, forward strand.
GGTTATTATCACCGAAGTCGATCCCCTGCGCGCCCTAGAAGCCGCCATGGATGGTTTTGCCGTCATGCCTTTGCAAGAGGCTGCGGCCTGCTCGGACTTTATGGTGACGGCTACCGGGGATAAACACGTGATTGACAAGGCCCACTTTGAAGCCATGAAAGATGGCTGCATCCTTGCCAATTCAGGCCACTTCAACGTGGAAATTAATCTCCCTGCCTTGGAAGCTCTGGCAGTAGATAAACGGCGACCCCGGCCTTCCGTGGATGAGTATTTTTTCCAAGATGGTCGACGAATTCGGTTATTGGCCGAAGGGCGGTTAGTTAACCTAGCGGCGGCGGAGGGTCATCCTGCGGCCGTCATGGACATGAGCTTTGCCAACCAGGCCTTATGCGTTGCCCATCTTTGGGCGCACCAGGGTGAGTTCGCTAATCAGGTCCACGGAGTCCCCAGGGAGATTGATGAGGAAGTGGCCCGGCTAAAGCTGAAGGCTCTGGATCTTTCTATTGATAGACTAACCGAGGAGCAAAGCACTTACTTGGCTTCCTGGCGGGAAGGGACTTGAAGTGTTCGAGCGCTAGGGTACTTAATTGCGCAACAGAGCCAGGACCCGCGTCCTCAATTTCCATGACCACACCACTGAGGCCTCTTGTCGATCTTAGGAACTCCTTATGAAACCTTTTATCTTTGAAAATCCACCATAGGGAGACGGAATGTCGGTTACTAACTCTCAAGTGATCTAAAATCTGGCTCTAGTACTCTTCGGCTATGCCCCCTTCCTTCTTTGACTCAGCTAAAATAGAAAAGCCAATTTAGAAGCTAAGAATCCTTTTTTCTACCCATCAGGGTGCGGCAACACGGTTGTACCGTACTGAGAAATTTTTCCTAAAGATTTTGCATATGTGGCCGATCGGCTTATATCTAGATGGCTAAACAATCTTTATTTATTGGAGGCACTACAGTATAGAGGTGTTTCTCCAGTGCCTAGATGCTTTTAGTAAATCACTTATTAGCTGGTTAGATTAAGGACTTTCTAAACAGCTTAGAGGGTTCAAAAGCTGTGCAATCTTAGGAAGTCTATCATGTGGTACATGAGAAAACCCATCTTTTTCCTCGGGTTATTACTAATAGCCTTAGTAATCTCCCCCGCTTTCAGCTCAGATGATCTGGCCAATATCCCCGATCCTAACTTTGGGGATGCTCTTTGGATCGCCGATTCTGGGAATGTCCTTAAGGTGGCGATTGCTGATGGAATCACTCTTTTTGCAATCAATCATGTAGAAGAAATTCATGCTCTTGCTGTCGATTCCGAAGTCGGCACTTTATGGGCCTCTAGTGGCAGCACTCTGTATGCCTACAATTTTTCTGGTGAGCGTCTATCGGCAACTCCTATCGATAAGGTGTGGGATGAAAAGGGAGTGGTGGATAGCAATGATGAGGGGAAGGATAAGAGTAAGCTAGGGAAAGATAACAGAAATAAGAAACGCATCCAGCTTGCTGTTAATCCCGATGATGGTTCGGTTTGGCTTAGCCGCCACAAAAAGCTTTATCACTTCGATGCCTTAGGAAAACTGATTGATATTCTCTCTCTTCCAAAAAAGATTGAGGCACTCACTTTTGACACTGCTCGTAACCATCTGTGGGTAGCTACTCAAAAATTACTTACTGTTTATGACGCCTCTGGCACGCCAATCAATAGCATTAGTCCTGCTGGCGCTAAACATATCCGCCATATGGTCTATGATGAGGGAGCAGATTCTCTATGGGTAGCAATAGACAAAAATATCCTGCGCCGCTATGACGCCAATACTCCTCGTGGGGAATTCGAGGTATCTGTTTTCAAGGAAATAATTGCTCTTGCATCAGACTATCAAGACGGCCTCTGGGTCGTCGCTGGTAAGCACTTGCTCAAAGTAGATGCGATGGGTAAGGAAACTTTTAGACTCAAGCCATTTAGCGGTAAAGGCGGCAAGAAAATCATCGATATAGTCTGTGATCCGGCAGATGGTTCGGTATGGATATCAAGCAAAGAGGCAATATATCTAGTCAGCGCAGAAGGTGAACTCCAACCGGAGTTTTCGCTTGTTTCGGGAAAGCAGAGACCCAAAATGCATGCCCTGGCGCTCTATTCTGATGTTATGCCTCCGCAACTAGAGATTATCCAACCCCAGGAGGGAAATTTACTCAATCGGAATCCACCGGAAATTAAGCTTCGATATGATGATACTGGAATCGGTGTGGATACTACAACGCTTGCTTTTAAAATGAACGGCGAGTCTTTAAGAGTAAGTTGCGATTTTCAAGAAAGGAGCGCTAGCTGCATACCTGATAGCCCATTATTAGAGGGTGTCAATATGTTGCGTGTTGTCATTGGTGATTTTCACGGTAATATTTCCTTTCCTGCCAGTGTTGAATTTACGATTGATAGTCTATCACCTGTGATTACATTTCAACTCCCAGTAGGTGATGTGATAACCAACTCTCAATCCTTTACTCTTTCAGGCCAGCTTAGTGAGCATGCGACACTTGATCTGGACGGCATACCGTTGGCAGTTATGGACGATCTTAGCTTTAGCCATCAGGTAATGCTCATTGATGGCCTTAATCAATTAACGTTTACTGCTACCGATGCTGCAGGTAATACAAGCACTGCTGTTGCCCAGGTTACGCTGGACATTGTTCCGCCACCAGCTCCAGATATCTCATTGATCCTTGTGAGTCTATCTAATAATGGGACTATAACAGTCAGTGGGCAAGCGGGCAGCGTGGAGGGGGGTGCCCAGGTCACGCTCACTAATACGCGCACCGGTGAAAGTGTTGAAGTGTTTGCAGATCTAACGGGTGGTTTTGCAGCACAGCTCGCAGCTCAAACCAATGACCATATCCAGATTCAGACTGCCGATGTGGCAGGCAATAATAGCGAACAGCAAACACTGACAGTTAGTCAGGTAGATGATATGGTGCCACTAGACCCGGAGGCTATTGCACCACCATTGAGTGTGACTGGGATCACTTCATTTATGGAGGCCACTGCATTTTTATATGCTGGTGTAAATCCTATTCAAAAAGGAGTGGTTCAGGGTGCCATAGAACCTCAGCGCGCCGCAGTCATTCGTGGCCAGGTCAAAGATCGTGAAAATAATCCGTTATCAGGGGTTACCATCACCCTTAAAAACCATCCTGAAGTTGGCCAGACCTTTACCCGCAAAGACGGCATGTTTGACTTTGCCGTTAACGGTGGTGGGTTGTTGACCATTAATTATCAGAAGGCCGGTTATTTACCTGTGCAACGCCATGTAAATGTCCCTTGGCAGGATTTCGCTTTCGCTGATGATGTTGTCATGGTTAAGCTTGATCCCAAGGCAACTACAGTGACCTTATCGGCTAATATGCCTATGCAAGCTGCTAGAGGTAGCGTGATAGTGGATGACGATGGTAGCCGACAAGCTACTATTTTGTTCCCAGAGGGCACGCATGCCAGCATGGTTTTGCCGGATGGTACCTCGCAGGTTCTTCCTACTCTTACTGTGCGAATCACCGAGTATACCGTCGGCAAAAACGGTCCGCAGGCTATGCCAGCATTGCTGCCACCTACCTCAGGCTATACCTATGCAGTGGAGTTAAGTGCAGACGAGGCTATAGCTGCTGGAGCCTTTCAGATTGATTTCAATCAGCCATTGCCCTTCTACATCGATAATTTCCTCGATTTTCCAACGGGAGGGATTGTTCCCGTTGGTTGGTATAACCAAAAAAAGGGGGCTTGGATTCCCTCTCATAATGGTCGAATCGTAAAAATTCTTGGAATCGATGCCAGGGGACAGGCCCAATTGGATATAGATGGGAGTGGTAGTCCAGCTAGTTTTAATCAATTGAGTGAGCTTGGGATCACTGACGCTGAGCTCCAGCAATTAGCAAGAATCTATCCTGTTGGTAATAGCCTCTGGCGTGTCCCCATTCACCATTTTACTCCGTGGGACTACAATTGGCCCTATGGACCACCAGAAGACGCCAAACCGCCACCGGAGGAAGAACCTGAGACGGATAATGAGAATCAACCTGATTCAGAGAATAGTGATGAATGTAAGGGCTGCATAATTGAGCCTCAGAGGCAGAACCTGGGCGAGGAGATTCCAGTTACTGGTACTCCTTTTAAGCTTCATTACCGTAGCGATCGGATGCCAGGATACAGGGCTGGGTATTCTGTCCGAATTCCCCTAACTGATGATGCCGTTCCTAGCAGCTTAGAACGGGTTGACCTTAAAGTAGATATTGCAGGACGCCGCTTCAAATATACTTTTGAACCGATTCCAAATCAGACTCATACTTTTATATGGGATGGTCAGGATGCTTATGGTCGTTCTGTGATGGGAATGCGCAAGGTACGCATTAACATCAATTATGTATACAATGCTGTTTACTACCCACCAAATAAATTCGCTCGAGCTTTTGCCTCAGTTTCTGGCCTTGTAGGTAGCAATAATCAAATAGGGAGTAGTCGTAGTGCAGGAAAAGTAGTGCTCGGGAAGACATGGTACAAGAAGTTGGGAGCATTTACACCAAGAGCGATAGGTCTCGGTGGTTGGACAGTCACTGTTCACAATGCATACGATGTTTCGAGTAAGGCTTTATATAAGGGAAATGGCAATACACGGAGTGCAAAAAATTTAGGTAATATTATTACTACTTATGCGAGAAATAAAAATGAAAATTCAAACCTTCTAGGTGAAGGTGATTTAGCAATTCAAGCAAATATCTTCCTTCCAACTGATCTCGCATTTACCTCAGACGGAACCCTATACTTAACAGTTCGACATCAATTTAGCAAGCTCCTCCGTATAGCGCCAGATGGAAATGTTACAAATGTTGATTTTCCTGTTGCGCTTTCATACCTATCATCAGTTGCAGTTGGGCCAAATGGAAGCCTGTATGTGGTGGATGTGGGTAATTACCGCGTTCTCCGGATTGGAACTGATGGGGTTGTTAGTATAGCTGCTGGTAATGGCATTGCTGGGTTTAGCGGAACGGGTGATTTAGCAACGCAAGCAATGATGCGGCCTTTTGCGATTGCGCTAGATTCGGATGGTAATTTATATATTGCCGAATCCCAAAATAATGTTATTCGTAGAGTAGGGCCTGATGGTCTCATTACTCTTGTAGCAGGTAATGGGACCCGTGGTTTTTCCGGGGACGGAGGTCTTGCAACACAAGCTCGTTTAAACCATCCCAATGATCTTGCGATTGGCCCGGATGGGAGTCTGTATATTGCAGACTATGATAATCATCGGATTCGGCTAGTGAGTCCTAATGGCATCATCACTACTATAGCAGGCAATGGGAGCCGAGGATATGGTGGGGATGGCGGTCCAGCTACACAGGCAATGTTACGGAATCCGCAGGGCATTACAGTAGCTTCAGATAGTAGTCTTTACATCGCGGATAGACGTAATCACCGTATTCGAAAAGTTAGCCCAGAAGGCATTATCACCACTGTAGCAGGCAATGGAATCCTTGGATACGACGGAGATGGTGGTATCTCAACAGGAGCGAAACTTAATCTTCCGATAGCTGTAGCACTTAGTCCAAACGAGAATCTATATATTGCAGACTATTATAATCACCGCATTCGTCGTGTAGTCCCACCCTTACCTAGCTTTACTTTAGAAAATATGATGGTCGCATCTAACAGCGGTGCTTTGGTGTATATGTTTGACAACGAGGGTTATCATCAGAGTACCGTAGATACGGTTACTGATGCGCCTATCTACAAGTTTCTTTATGATGCTAGAGGTAATTTGGTAGAGATTGAAGATAGAAATAGCGATATTACTCGCATTGAGCGTAATAATAATGGCGACCCCATGGCTATAGTTTCCCCTGATGGGCAGCGCTCCGCATTGGCGCTAAGTGCTAATGGCTACCTTGCTTCAGTTACTAACCCCAACAGTGAAACTTATCAGATGGAGTACACTGCTGGCGGGCTAATGACACAATTTACTGATCCTCGCAATAATGTTTCGCAATATAAGTATGATAAAGTGGGGCGCTTGCTTCAAGATACTAATGCTAGTAAAGGTGGGTGGACACTTACCCGCAGCGGTAATCGAGATGGTTATACTGTTTCTATGATTAGTAGTGAAGGTCGAACTGCACATTTTGCTACTGAACTGCTGGCTACTGGTGATCGTTTGCAGATCAATACCTACCCTAATAACACTATCCAAGAAAAGTTTTTTAAAGCTAACGGTGAGGAGATTATTACTGCTTCTGATGGTACTGTTACCATGGTAGTGCAAGCCCCTGATCCAAGATTCGGCATGCAAGCACCGATAGCGGCTTTAAAAACAGTTACAATGCCAAGTGGTTTGAAATCTATAATAGAGACTACACGATCAGCAACATTAAAAGGTGAAAATAATCTGCTTGGTCTTACTTCTTTAACAGAAGAAGTTATTTTAAATAATAAAATTTACACTAGTACTTATAATCCATTAACATTTACTTGGAGTAATACCACACCAGAAGGGCGACAATCCTTCGCTATTTTTGATAAAAAAGGGCGTCTCATTAGTATTCAAAATGTGGGATTGGCAGCCACCAATTATATTTATGACTCTAGCGGTCAACTGTTGAAGGTAACGATGGGAGAGGGGGATAAGGCTCGCACTACACGAATCCGCTACTACTCGGATGGTCTGCAGAAGGGTTATGTTGAGCGCATCACTAATGCGCTAGGCCATAGCACTCACTTTGAGTACGATCTTTCTGGACGAGTTATTAAGCAGATGTTTCCTTATGGTCGAGAGGTTAACTTTAACTATGATAAGAGTGGGAATCTCATCCGTATTACTCCGCCTGAGCAACCCACGCACCAGTTTGAGTACACTCCCATTGATCAAATAGCTGGGTATACACCGCCAGAGGCTACCCAATGGGAGCTTTCAACTCATTATCAGTACAATCAAGATCGGCAGCTTACTCGAATTACCCGACCCGGCGGACAGAAGGTAGAATTCACTTATGATAGTGGTGGTGAGCTTGGCACCCTTCATATTCCGCGTGGGTATTACCGTTATAGTTATGATAGTGTCACTGGTCAGGTTAGCACTATCAATGCTCCGGGGGATAGTGTATTAGAGTATGCTTATGATGGATTTCTGCCTACAAGTACTGCCTGGGTTGGTGAAATTTTCGGCAATTTGACGCAACGCTACAATGATGATTTTCGGGTGACCGAACTCGCTGTAAATGGTGAACCTATATTTTTTAGTTATGATCGCGACGGTTTGCTGAATCAGGCTGGAACTCTGACACTCGATCGTGATTTACAGAATGGTTTGTTAATTGGTACTACTTTAGGGGCTATATCTACGGTTCATAGTTATAATGATTTTGGTGAACTTAAGGCTGAACGAGCAAGTTATGAGGGTGTTACGTTCTATGAAGTCCGTTATATGCGAGATAAGTTAGGACGGATTATTGAGAAAACGGAAATGGTAGAGGGTATATCAAATACTTATATCTACAATTACGATTTCTCTGGCCGACTTATTGATGTTGAGAAAAATGGAGCAAGCACTTCTATCTATAAGTATGATTCTAATGGTAATCGTATTTATCATAACGGTACTATAGCTAACTACGATGCTCAGGATCGTCTCTCACGCTATGGTAATGCTACCTATACTTATACTGCTAATGGTGAACTCAATACCAAAACTGAAAATAGGGTTGAGGCAGAGTATACTCATGATGTACTTGGAAATTTAGTAAAAGTTAAGCTGCGTGATGATATTATCATTAATTACCTTATCGACGGCCAAAATCGTAGAGTCGGTAAGAAAGTCAATGGTAAATTAGTACAAGGATTTCTTTACCAAGATCAGTTCAATCCTGTAGCTGAATTAGATAGCAGTGGTAATGTGGTTGCTCGTTTTGTATATGCTGACAAGCCTAATGTGCCAGCATATATGGTCAAAGACGGGAAAACTTACCGTATTATTTCGGATCACTTGGGCAGCCCACGGTTAGTTATCGATACCCAAAGTGGTGCTATTTCCCAACGTATGGACTATGATGAATTTGGCCGGGTTATTCGTGACACTAATCCAGGCTTTCAACCATTTGGATTTGCAGGCGGAGTTTATGATCAGCATACGGGGTTAGTACGTTTCGGAGCGAGGGGCTATGATTCAGAAATTGGGCGATGGGTGTCAAAAGATCCAATTTTATTTGCTAGCCGGAGTACAAACCTTTATACCTATGCTTTGAATGATCCAGTTAATCTTATAGACCCTGATGGACAGCTTATATTGAATGTGGTAAGTGGAGTAGTAGGAGCTACCATCGGTGCATACAATGCGTATGCAAGTGGAGGTTCAGGTAACGATATAGTTGGTGGAGCGTTGATAGGGGGACTTGCTAATGCAGTTTCTGGTAAGGCATTAGTAAATGCACTTATTAATGCGGCAGGAAATATAGCAGGGCAAACAACAAATCCATGTTTTAGCGGGAATATCAATACTGTGGAAGTCGCTATGGCAGGATTGCTAGGGTCATATGGGATTAGAGATAGGTTACCTCAGTTCATGCAACCTAATTTGGCTGGACCACTCTCCGTCCAGATTGCTCATGAGGCCGCAGCAGAAGCTGGTTCTCAAATGATTGGAAGTAATCTATCCGCCACTGCGGGTCGGCTATTTTAGTTTGAAATAGAAGAGGCCCACGTCCTAAGAAGGTGGTCATGAGTGGCAGGCTTTTCCTGTCACGAATAAAGAGGCTCATGTTAAAACCGAGGTTGAGTTGTCCCCACAACATCAACCTTGAAGAAGGAAGTAACATGAGCCGTTTTGAGAAATTAATGCATGTACTAGATAGCGGTGCCAAAATCCTTAAAGCCGGTATGGCGCGGGGCAATGGGGTAATTTTGGGCCTTGGTGTCCGCCAGCTAGATGCTCTGATTGCTAGTTAAGCCCTTGGATTTATCGACTTTACGGCGTCCAACCACGCGATAGTGGGCTTTTCTACGCTGTCGCATGACAAAGAAGATGCTCTTTGTATTGGGTTGATGATACCAGGCGTCATCGGTATTAGCCACAATCGAATACAACGATACTGCCCCTGGGTTATTCCAAAGTCCAGCTGCGGTAATGTCGTGGGCTTTGCTGTCAGTGACGGTTATGAATGCAGGAAGTAACCTGTCATGATCCAGACGACATTGGAGCTTGATAGTCGCTTGTAATAAATCTTTGGGACAATTTGGCCAGCCTTCTGAGAGGGTTGGTATTCTAGCTCTCTTGTAGGGGGGAGCATAAGGCGAGCCTGTGTTCTAAGAACGCAGATATCTACTCATCTTGCTATTTTTAATTAGAACTAATGAATAGAAATAAATTTGGTTATATTTTACTAGGGTGGGTTTGCGTTATATTTGGAGTTGAGGGTTTGCTTACAGGAACGACTTTAGGTATTGGTAATTTAGCAACTTCATCAAGAGATATAACCTTCGAAGATAACCCTGTTGAGTTTGTGTTAATTATAGCTTTTTGGTTAGGATTTGGAGGTGCAAGTATATGGTCCGCCCTAAATAAAAACTTGTAAAACTCTAGACTTAATCTGACAGACACCCTATCAGACGTCGAAAATTTCGATGTCCAATAATTAATCCTTAGGTAAACCCCCGGCTACGCCGGGGGGACTAGCATAGGTTTGACTGAGGCGATGGTCTCCCTAGCCTTCGCACTTCGACCAAGAAGTGTGAAGGAGCAACCTATGCCAGACTACAAGAGTCTGAGCCATACGAAATGGGACTGCAAATACCATGTAGTTCTTATCCCTAAGAAGAGACAGAAGTGGATTTACGGCAGCTTACGGAAATATTTGGGGGAGATTTTTCGCGAGTTAGCCAATCGCAGAGGGGTGGAGATAGTAGAGGGGCATTTAATGAGAGACCATGTTTATATTTGCCTCAGTATACCTCCAAAGTATTCAGTTTCTCACGTGGTGGGCTATCTCAAGGGTAAGAGTGCCATTGCGATAGCGAGAAGATTTCGTGGAAAGCCAAGGAACTTCAATGGGGAACATTTCTGGGCACGAGGATATTTTGTGTCCACGGTAGGTCTCGATGAGAGGGTGGTGCGAGAGTACATTCGGAACCAAGAAAAGAATGATGAGTATAGAGATCAGTTGAAGCTTGGTATGTGAGCGCCTTGGGCGCTATAAAAGCCCTTTGAGGGCGTCATCCAGTCCTTTAACGCGTGCCGGGCATGCCGGCTGACTTGGAGGGTGCGAGTCCCTCTCCCAACCTGGTGGAGGTGAAGGGTAGCGAAGCGCAAGGGCGTCATTGTGAGGTGGGGTCTGAAGGAAGCGTGGAGCAAAGATACGAGCCGACGGACAGGAACTGGATAAGTAGGCGCCAAGGCCGGACGAGTTGGCGTGAGACGACGAAGTCCCTATTCACCAAGGGCCGGAAGCGTAAATCCAGCGGTTGTGTATCGAAAGTCAGTATAGGGAATCGGCTTACTCCGGGAGGCCTGCACGGCTGTCTCAGCATCGAGACTGGTGGAACTGAGAGGTTTCATACTGCGGTGCAGGAATCAGCAGAAGGCATAGTAGGTGGATAGGGCGATTCGCCGAAGGCCGAAACGATAGAGAGAGGTGATGAGGAACTAGCTCTTATGGGGGATATGAAAGGCAGACGAGTTCGGAAACGAACCTCAAACTGGGAAGCCGAGGTGAAGCTTTGGGGACCTGGGGCGAAGGCTGATTCGCCGGTAGCGAGCCAGGGTACCGAAAGCCCGATGTTCGGTGTGGATCTGATGGAAGCGATATGCGAACGGGATAACCTGCGCAGGGCGTTAAAGCGAGTGCGAGCTAACCGGGGCAGTCCAGGGACGGATGGGATGGGGGTAGAGGAGCTTGCGGATTATCTGCGCGTCCACTGGCCCTCGATCAAGGAGCAGTTGCTGGCGGGAGACTACCCGCCGCAACCGGTGAAACGGGTAGCGATACCGAAGCCGGGGAAACGCGGAGAAATACGTCAATTGGGCATTCCCTGCGTGATGGATCGGTTTATCCAGCAGGCGATCTTGCAGGTGTTGCAGCCCCGGTGGGACGCGAGCTTCTCGGAGCAGAGTTATGGGTTCGGGGGTGTACAAATAACTGTGTAACTGGTGATCTGTAATTAACAACAAGGAGAAAGCACTGATGACCAGTATTGAAAAAAAGACCGATGAGTTGCTGGATGAACTTCTGAAGGAGTGCAATAGCCCGAAAGAGGTTCTGGGCGAGCATGGGTTATTGAAGCAGCTGAGCAAGCGCTTGGTGGAGCGGGTTTTGGAGGCTGAGCTGACTGAGCACCTAGGGTACGCGCCCCATGCTCAGGAAGGTCGGGGCAGTGGCAACAGCCGCAACGGCAAGAGCAAGAAGCGGGTTCAGAGCGAGGCGGGGCAATTGGAAATCGAGGTGCCACGGGACCGCAATGGGAATTTTGAGCCGCAATTGGTCAAGAAACGTCAGCGTCGGCTGGAGGGCTTTGATGAGAAGGTGCTAGCGCTGTATGCCCGGGGGCTCTCGACCCGAGAGATTGAGGCGCAGCTGGAAGAGCTCTATGGGGTGGAGGTCTCCCCGGCGCTGATTTCCCAGGTGACCGATGCGGTGTTGGAGGAGGTGCGGGCCTGGCAAAGCCGGCCCCTATCGGCCGTCTATCCCATCCTATATTTTGATGCCTTGTTTGTGAAATCACGCCAGGAGGGCATGGTGAAAACGAAAGCAGTGTACTTAGCCCTGGGGGTCAATCTAGAGGGAGAGAAAGAGCTGTTAGGGATGTGGATGAGTGAAAACGAAGGGGCTAAATTCTGGCTGTCGGTATTCAATGAGCTGAAAAACCGGGGGGTCGAGGATTGCTTTATTGCCTGCGTGGACGGGCTCAAGGGCCTGCCTGAGGCCATCGAGGCGGTGTTTCCACAGGCCCAGGTTCAGCTGTGCATCGTGCACAAGGTGCGCGGCTCGCTGAAGTATGTCCCCTGGAAACAGCGCCGGGCCGTGGCGGCCGACCTGCGGGCCATCTATGGCGCCGCGACCCTGGCCGAGGCCGAACAGGCCCTAGAGCGCTTCTCAGCGCGTTGGGATGAGACATATCCGGCCATCAGCCCCAGCTGGCGGGCCGATTGGTCACGGCTGACGGTCTTCTTTGATTACCCACCCCAGATCCGGCGAGCCATTTATACCACCAACGCCATCGAATCCTTGAACTATTCACTACGAAAAGTCTTGAAAAACCGGGGCGCTTTTCCCACGGATGAAGCCATTTTCAAGGTGCTCTATCTGGCCCTGAACAATATCACCAAAAAATGGACTCAACCCATTCGGGACTGGAAGGCCGCCCTCAATCAATTCGTCATCCTCTTCGCTGAGCGGATGCCCAAGTGAAAATTAGTTACACAAAAAACTTGACACCCTCAACAATACCATCTGATGAACATAGTTGCGGGCCAGCCGGTCGGGGTCGGTGACCCATATCTGGTCCACTTCGGCCGCCCGCACCGCGTCCCGCAGCCGATCCAGGCCGGGGCGGTTCAGACTCGCCCCGCTGTAACCGTCGTCGCGAAAAATGTACTCCTCCCTCAACTCCCCGCCCTGGACTTGGATGTGGCTCTTTAGACGCTCCAATTGTTGCTCGATGGTTTGCGCTTGGGCCTAGCGTTGGGTCGAAACCCGCACATACACGGCAATGCTCATCATACACCTCCTGCTCGTTGACACGGGAGTATTCAGGCGGCAGAGCTTGGCTCTGCTCGTTGGCCATCGTCCATCGCAGAAGGCGCTGATAGGCTTGATCCCATCGGCGCGCTCCGTCCGGGGACGCTGCCAGTTGTCGGCGAATCTGCCACTGGTGCTTCATAAGTACCTCCTCTATGAACCACTTCATCGGGAGAGTACGCCGATTCACTCAGAGACCGACCGCGTAGATGCAACGGTCGCCGCCACCAACTCAGTACCAGCCGAACCCTGCGGGTCATGCACAATTTGTCATTTGTGATTAGTCCATTGAGCGCGGCTTTCGCTTTTTGAAAGATCCCCTGTTCCTGGCCTCCTCACTCTACTCTTAAATCCCCCCAATGCATCATGGCCCTGATGCTGGTCATGACCCTTTGCCTGTTGGTCTATGCGGCCTTGGAACACCGCATCCGCGAGCAGTTGCAAACCCAGGGGGATATCTTTCCCCATTAAATCGGTAAAAATCGGTAAACCCACCTCTCATCCCACTGCGCGCTGGGTGTTCCAGTATTTCGTCGGTATTCATCTGCTTATCCTAGCCGATGGTCAGGAGCTTGTCCTCACTGATTCGCCGGGAGCGAGTCGGGACATCCGAAGGATGCCCACCGGCATGCGCCAGGGAAGGTGCATGTCAACCTCGATGAACATCATCAGTCCCTCCTAGAGCTGCTCGGCCAGGCCTATGAAGCCTTTTATTCCTGATGTGGGTTTGAGGCCACTGTTCAAGCTTTTCCCCCGGTCAGAGCCTCAAATCCTGAAACGACATCCAGTAACTCGGTGGTAATGGATTCTTGGCGGACTCGGCGAAACTCGGTAATGATCTCATCGAGGCGCTCGTCTAGATTTTTTTCGGCTGCTTGCATGGTTGCCAAACGGCTGCCGTGTTCACTGGCCTGAGACTCGGCGCAAGCCCGAAAGATGGAAACGAAAAAGTACTGCTGTAGGAGGGAAGACAGCAGTTGTTGGCGATTCATGGTGAAAGTAGGTAATACCTTAGAGGGCCAGCGTGTTTCCTCCAGGCGATGAAAGCGCCGTAAGTCGACAGGCAATAATTGCACTCCGGTGGGCTGGTAGTTGGCGCTTGACAAGTGGCGATTATAAAAAAGATAGATATATTCTATCCCCCTAGTTTGGCGCCATTCATCAATTTTTAACAATATTTGCCGAACGGTGGCTGTAATGCGGGAGGCGGAACCGGGAACCAGAAAATCTTCTTCCACCAATTGGCCTGCTTGCTCTAGCTGCGCCGCTGCCCGGGCGCCGACCACCAGCACCAGGCGTCCTTCTGGCGAGGCCGGCGAAGCCCGCATCCGTTCCAGGCTATAGGTGGCAATGTCCTCGTTGAAGCGACCACAGAGGCCATGGTCTGAACCGAAAACAATAGCGCCCAAACGGCGATGTTTTCGGCGGTGGAGTTCGGGATGCTGTCTGTCCCCCAAGACCACGTGGAGTCCCAGTTCCACGGTGCGATAATAGTCAGCCAGGGCCTCTACGGCTTTCTCGTATTGGCGGATACTCACCGCGGCAAGGGCTTTCATGGTGCTGACAATGGAGCGCAGATCTTCAAAACTTTCAATCCGGTGCTGGAGTTGTTCTGCGGTTTCCATGGTTTCTAAGATGCTGTTTTATTGATAGCTTCTCTGGCGGTGGCCACCAGCCGGTCCCATTCTTCCGGATCCAACTTGCTTCCCGCTTCAATACGCTTGCAAATTTCAGGCAATTGCTCAAGTACTGCTTGGCATATGGCCCCCTCGGCTTTCGGCACCTCCTCTAAGTCTAAAGAGTCAAATAGCCCTGCATTGACTCCATTGAGTACCGCAATCTGTTCAGCGATGCTGAGGGGTTCATGTTCAGCCTGTTTTAATATTTCCCGCACCCGTCGGCCCCGTTCAATGGTCTGCCGGGTGGCTTCATCCAGGCGGGTGGCAAAGCGGGCGAAAGTTTCCAATTCCTCAAACTGAGTGTAGGAGAGCCGAAGATCTCCGGCCACTGCCCGGTGGGCCGGGAGTTGGGTTTTCCCGCCGACCCGGGAGACTGATTTCCCCACATCCACCGCCGGCATTAGGCCCTTGTGGAAAAGCTCTGGGGAGAGATAAATCTGTCCATCCGTGATGGAGATCAAATTGGTGGGGATGTAGGCGGAAATGTCCTGGGCCTGGGTTTCGACAATGGGTAGGGCGGTGATGGAACCGCCGCCCTTTTCTTGTCGCAGGTGAGTTGCCCGCTCTAGCAATCGAGAATGGATATAGAAAATATCCCCAGGGTAAGCCTCACGACCGGGGGGGCGCCGCAATAATAGGGAAAGTTCTCGATAGGCCCGGGCATGGCGGGTAAGGTCGTCATAGACGACCAGCACATCCTGGCCCTGTTCCATAAAGTACTCTGCCATGGTCGTGGCGGCATAGGGGGTGATAAATTGAAGACCGGGGGGGTCTTCGCCGGAAGCCACTACCACAATGGAATAACGGTTGGCCCCCTGACTGCGCAGTTCATTGATTACCCGGGCAACAGCGGTTCCCCGCTGGCCAATTGCACAGTAGATGCAGATGACCTCTTTATCCCACTGATTAAGAATAGTATCGACTGCTACCGTGGTTTTACCGGTTTGGCGATCACCTAGAATCAGCTCCCGCTGACCGCGGCCAATGGGGATTAACGCATCTACTGCTTTAAGGCCCGTTTGGAGGGGGACACTGACCGGAGCGCGATCCATAATGGCTGGAGCATCCCGCTCTATGGGGCGGCGCTCACTGACTTGCAAGGGACCCCCATCATCCAGTACCCGTCCGGTGGGATCAATGACCCGGCCCAGCAGGCCTTTGCCGACCGGGGCGTCGGTAAGACGGCCGGTGGCATGGACTTCAGCCCCGGCGGTCAGCTCGGGGCTATCGCCAAGTAAGGCGACCCCAATTTCTTCTGGTTCCAGATTGATGGCAATCCCCAATAGATTCCCCGGAAAGGCGATCAGCTCTTCTGCCGTGATGCCGGGTAATCCTTTTATTCGGGCAATCCCCCCACTGACATAGGTGGCTGTTCCGGTTTCTCGGATCTGCAAGGCAGGGATGTTTCTTTCAAGCGCTGAATCCAAAGCCGCCCGAGTGCCATCCAGTATTTGTTCTAACATGTTGGGGTCACTCTTTATTCGAGTTTAGCCGGTAGAGGGTTTTGCGGAGGCCAGCACCGTGGTCATTTGGCTTTCCAGGGCATCCAGGTATTCTGCTAGGGTCCAACTGATTTTGCGACCCTCGGTATTCAGTTCGATTCCACAGAGGAGTTCAGGCGATTGAGTATAGTGGATATCAGTATTGGGGATGAGATGCTCGTGCACCGCTTCTGTGACTTTATCACGCAAGTCCTGGCTAAGTTCGAAAGAGGTCGTGATTCGAAGCATCCCAGGAGTTTCCTTGAGGGCTTGCCGATCCGCTTCATCCAGAGACTCAAGGCGGGCCAGAAAGATCCCAACCATTTGTTGCTCTAGGGTGGTATCGGCTAAATCCGCCAGGGCAGCACGGATGGCCTTTACCATTGTTTCCCCAGTCTGTTTTTTAAGCGCCTTTAAAAATTCTTGTTTTTCCCGTTCTACTTGTTGTAGCCATTCGTCACGGGCAGTCGCCGCTTCCTCTCGAGCCTCATTGAGGAGGTGTTGGCGTTGTGCCTCTGCTTCCTCCTTGGCTTTGGCCATTAATTTATCCCGCTGCTGTTCTAAGCTTTGGACTTTTTCTCGGTGGCGCTGGGCCTCTTGGCCTGCCTCCTGCTCTCGCTGCTCAGCCTCCTGAAGGCGGTTAGCGATACGCTGTTGGCGCTGTTCCATAGCCGTAATGACCGGCTGATAGAGAAAGCGTTTGAGAAGATAGACCAGAACGAGAAAATTGACAATTTGTGCGCTGACCGTGATCCAGTCGATCTGCATCTATCAGTCTCCAGCTTGGGAAACGGTATAGTCCCAGAAAGGATTAGCAAAGATCAGGATCATTGAGACCACAAAACAGTAGATGGCGGTTGATTCCACCATCGCAAGACCGACGAATAAGGTGCGGGTAATAGTGCCGGCCTCATCCGGTTGCTGGGCAATGGCCATTAAGGCCTGGGCGACCGCCCGCCCTTCACCGATTGCCGGCGCAATGGAGCCGATGGCAATGGTTAATCCCGCAGTGATGATGGAAGTCATGCCGATAAGAGAAAAGTCCTCCATTAGGAGCGCTCCTGTGTTTCGTTAGACGTTGCTAGTTCATCTTCCGGCGGCCCGTTTGCTTCTTGGTGATGGGCTGAGGTGGCCGAAGCAATGTACACCATAGCCAGTATGGCAAAGATATAGGCTTGGATCATCCCGGTTAGTAGACCTAGGAGTTGCATCACAATGGGAAAAAAGAAGGGAGTGAGGCTGATCAAGATAGCGACAATAACGGTGCCGCTCATGATATTGCCATAAAGGCGCACCGCCAGGGCGACAGTGCGGGAGATTTCTCCAATGATATTAAAGGGCAGCATGAGAATCGTCGGTCTAATGTAGTGCTTAAGGTAATGGAGGGGTCCCTCATAGGTAATGCCATAAAGAGGTACGGCCAGGAAGACGCAGATGGCTAACGCTGTTGTTGTGGACAAGGAGCCGGTTGCGGGCATAAAGCCTGGCACAATAGTGAATAGGTTAGAAGTCCCAATAAAAAGGAAGAGAGTCCCTACAAAAGGCAGATATCGTCCCGGCTTTTGGCGGCTGATCTCCTGGATCTGGTCGCGCATCCCGATGATCAGAACTTCTAATAGATTTTGCCAGCGGGAGATATCAGTACTGCTAGAAAGGCGGTGGGTAATTAACCAGGAACCTCCTACCAGTAGCAGCATTACAATCCAGCTATATAAAAGAGTCCCATTGAGGGAGACGGGTCCCCAGGACCAAAGCACGATATTGTCGGGACTGATAGTCATTGTTCGCCAACCTCAACTGTGAGTGCTTGTTTTTCACCCTGACGGATGATTTCAACCGGGACCTTGATCCCTGGCTCGGTCGCCGCAACTTCACGGGAGAGGTCCTGTAATGATTGAACCGTTTCCCCGCCGAAGCTGACGATCACATCACCGCGCTTGAGGCCTGCTTTATCTGCGGGTCCTTCCCCCTTAACGTCCACAACAAGGGCTCCCTGCACTTTAGGGAGATCAAATGCGGTTGCAAGGTCCTCATCTAGGTCCTGGACCACCACGCCAAGCCATCCGCGCACTACTTTTCCTTGAGTCCATAGTTTCTCAGTAATATCACGGGAGAGATTGCTGGGGATGGCAAATCCAATGCCAATATTCGCACCTGTCTGGCTAAAGATGGCCGTATTGATGCCCACCACTTTCCCCTCAAGGCTAAGCAATGGCCCCCCGGAATTGCCTGGGTTGATCGAAGCATCCGTTTGAATGAAATCATCATAAGGGCCCTGCCCGATAACCCGGCTGGTAGCGCTCACTATGCCTGCAGTAACCGTCTGGGAAAGGCCAAAGGGATTGCCAATGGCGATCACCCAGTCTCCCACTTGGAGCTGACTGGAGTCGCCGAAACTAAGGGTCGGGAGTTTCCTCTCTGGCTTGATTTTCAGGATGGCAAGGTC